>JAZKGN010000096.1:0-21214 GCA_040385945.1 Bacteroidota bacterium | reverse complement strand
TATCGAGATACATAATAAGTCCAACCATCGACGCGATTATTATTATCATATAAGTAGTAAACAGCATAAAGAAATAAAGCAAAATCCTTAAAATTACGTTACCCGGACTTTTATCTCGGTATATTCCTATAAAATTCCAAACGGTTAAGCCCATTATGATGAACATAGCCACAAATCCCACAATCATTATTATATTTTCCCCTCCGATATAATAAAATGGAAAAAAAGCTATGGTAAGAAGAAGCCGCTGTGCCGATGAAAAACTATTGATGATAATGTTTTCGAAGTAGTTGTAACCCCATTTTTTAAATGCGATCCATGAGAAAAAAGAAACTATTGGCAAGGCAAGTATTTCTAATAAAGCATAATGGCTAAACATCCAATTCATACCTTTATTGAAATACGGAATTAATTTCTCATTCTGCGAATTGGCGGTTGCTTTCAAAATATCGCTATAATCAATGAATAGAGAAAGAAATCCGCTTAAACCAGCCAAAACAAAAACCATCAAGATAGGTTTGTAGTGTTGTACCCTTTTGCCATCAATAAATTCCCGTATGGCATCGCCAGGTCGAGTAAATAATTGTTTTGCTGTGTAAAGAAAGCCTTTGTTGATGTGTAGAAAAGTATATTTTATCTCATCTTTAACGTAATCTAAATTAATCCTTACTGTATGGGCTTTCTGCCCGCAATTGGAACAAAAATTACCCATTGAGGTATGTTCGCAGTTTTTACAAAATTGTGGTTGCATAAGAGTTGGTTGTTTGTTCAAAAATAAAAATTTAAATCAAACTAGCAAAAGTTCAAATTTGATTTTCTAAAATCTTTTAGGAAATTTCATCGAATATTGACCAACGCTATAGCCCAATAAAATCCATACAACAATGTATCGACTTAAATTATCCATAACTATTTCCTCTCCGAAAAAGTATTCGGCAATAAAAATTAAGGCTACGAAAGTTATAAAAAACAGCATTCCAATATATTCTCTTTTCATATACTACGATTCAAGACTTTGCATCATTACTAATTTCGAATAGGTTCCGTTGAGTGCTAAAAGCTGTTCGTGTGTGCCTTGCTCGACGATTTCTCCTTTTTGCATTACCACAATTTTGTCTGCTTTTTGAATGGTCGATAAACGGTGGGCAATAACAATAGACGTTCGGTTTTGCATCATGTTTTCCAAAGCAATCTGCACAAATTTTTCGCTTTCGGTATCCAAAGCAGAAGTAGCTTCGTCTAAAATCATGATTGGTGGATTTTTCAAAACGGCACGAGCAATATTCAAACGTTGCTTTTGTCCGCCAGATAATTTTCCTCCAGCATCACCAATATTGGTTTCAATTCCTTTCGGCAAATCCTTCACAAACTCGTATGCGTTGGCAATTTTTAACGCTTCGATAATTTCGTCATCGGTAGCATTTTCCTTTCCGATAAGGATGTTGTTTTTAATGGTGTCATTGAATAAAATAGAATCTTGTGTCACCAATCCCAATAAATTTCGCAACGAGTTCATCGTGATGTCTTTGATATCAGTACCGTCTATTTTTACGCTTCCTTCATTCACATCATAAAAACGTGTCAACAAATTGGCAATCGAACTTTTTCCACTTCCCGATTGACCTACTAAAGCAACTGTTTTCCCTTTCGGAATTTCGAGTGAAAAGTTCTTTAGTACATTTTCTTCTTCGTATCTGAAATTGATATTTTCAATAGTAATGTTGGTATCGAAAGATTCTTTTACAATGGCATCGGGCTTATCAGTAATAGCATTTTCAACTTCCAATACTTCAAAAACACGTTCGGCTGCTGCCATTCCACTTTTAACATTATACGAAGCTTTTGAAATCGCTTTAGCTGGCGTTAAGATGTTGTATGCTAATAACATATAAACCAAAAATAAAGAGCCGTCTAATGTTTTTTCGACTAAAACTAAGTTACCTCCATACCATAATAAAATAGCTATGGTAACGATTCCCATAAATTCACTCATGGGAGAAGCAAGGTTATTTTTGTTTCCGATACTGTTTCCTAATTTTAATAATCTGCCAACCGATTCATTAAATCGTTTCTTAAAACTATTTTCGGCATTGTAACCTTTTACCACTTTTAATCCACTCAAACTTTCATCGACAAGAGAAATTAAAAATCCTCCTTCGTATTGAATTTTAATAGATTGCGCTTTTAAATTTTTACCAATTTTTGAAATTATGTAACCAGAAATTGGAATAAAAATGAATACAAATAAAGTTAGTTTGACACTGATGTTAAACATTGCAATGATAGCAAAGACGATAGTTAGTGGCTCTTTGACAACAAGTTCCAATATCGAGAAAAATGAATTTTGCACTTCTCCAACGTCACCAAGCATTCTTGCCATTACGTCTCCTTTTCTTTTTTCTGAATAATACGGAATGGGAAGGTCTATTATTTTATTGTACATTTTTTTTCTCAAATCAGCCAAAACACCATTTTTTAAATGCATCAGATGATAGGAAGCCAAATAGTTAAATAAATTTTTGAATAAAAAAGTAACAATGACCAAAACTACCGCCAATAAAAGAGCATATTGCGGACCATTGTTTTTGGTCAAGTCTGAAATGTGATAAAAAAATAAATCTTTTGCATACGTTACACTGTCTAAAAGTCCGGTATACACAGGAACTTGTGTTACAGGTTTACTCTTTTTAAACAAAACTTCAAGCATTGGAAAAAGCGTAAGCATCGAAATTGTACTAAACAATGCATATAAAATATTGTAAATAATATTCCAAATGACATGAAATTTATACGGCCTTACAAAGGGAAATATTTTTCTTAAATTTTCGTCCATTATATCAAATGCATTCCTGCAATTATGTTTTTAATTTTTTCGTCCAATTCGTTTTCGACAACAGTAACATTTTCGACTTTATCCAAAGGAGCATTTACACTAAAATAAAATTTAATTTTTGGTTCTGTTCCACTTGGTCGTGCACATATTTTAGAACCATCTTCCAGATAGTAAATCAATACATTTGATTTCGGAATGGATAGCGGTTCGATTTCATTAGTAAACATGTTTTTTGAAGTCGAATTGTCGTAATCTTCAATGCAAACCACACGTTGATCGTTGATTTCTTTCAACGGATTTTGGCGTAAGTCAATCATCATTTGGTTGATTTCTTCCAAACCAGAAATCCCTTTTTTGGTCAATGAAATCAAATATTCTTTATAGTAACCAAAGTCAACATACAAATTCAGTAGTTCTTTATATAATGTACTTCCGTTCGCTTTTGCAATGGCAGCAATTTCACAAACGAGTAGGGTAGCGCCAACAGCATCTTTATCGCGAACAGCATCGCCTACCATATATCCGAAACTTTCTTCTCCGCCACCAATAAAATTCAATTGCGGAAAATCTTTGATCATTTTGGCAATCCATTTAAAACCAGTCAAACCTACTTTGCATTCTACACCATACGCTGATCCAAGTTCGAGCATCATGGGTGTAGAAACGATAGTCGAGCCAATAAATTCTTTTCCAGTAATTTTTCCAGCGCGTTTCCATTGTTCTAATAAGAACGCTGTCATAATTACCATGGTTTGATTTCCGTTAAGCAACACCATTTTGCCTTCGGTGTTTCGCACGGCTATTCCAAGTCGGTCCGAATCGGGATCCGTTCCAATGACAATATCGCCATTTACTTTTCCTGCCAAGGCCAACGCCATGGTTAATGCTTCTGGTTCTTCAGGATTTGGAGATTTTACTGTTGGAAAATCTCCATTGGGTTCGGCTTGTTCAGTAACGATATTTACATCGGTATAACCTGCTTTTGCCAAAACATTCGGAATCGATTTAATCGAAGTTCCGTGTAAGGAAGTGTAGACAATTTTTAGATTTTCTCTAGCTGAACTAGGAATATCAAAACTACAATTTTCAACAGTCGATTTTGCAAACGCTTCATCCACTGCAACATCAATGTATTCAATTAACGCATCGTTTGCTTTAAATTGTATCTGATTGTAATTTAAAGCGTCTATGCCTTGAATTATTTCTTCATCTTGTGGTGGAACCAATTGCCCGCCATCTTGCCAATATACTTTGTAACCGTTGTATTCTGGTGGATTATGAGAAGCCGTTAATACAATTCCGGCATGACAATTTAGGTGTTTTAACGCAAAAGACAATTCGGGAGTTGGTCGCATATCCGAGAAAAGATAGACATGAATTCCGTTTGCCGAAAAAACATCAGCTACCACTTTTGCCAACGTATTGCTGTTATGGCGACAATCGTAAGCAATAACCACTTTTAATGGTTCGTTTGGAAACGATTTTTTTAAATAATCGGAAATGCCTTGAGTGTTTTTTCCTAGTGTGTATTTGTTGATTCGGTTGGTTCCAACGCCCATAATGCCACGCATTCCACCTGTTCCGAATTCTAAGTTTTTATAAAAACTTTCTTCCAGTTCTTTGGGAGAAGACGTCATCATTTGTTTGATAGCGTTTTGTGTTTGCTCGTCAAAAGTTGGCGAAAGCCATTCGTTTACTTTATCTAAAATGTGTTGTTCGATGTGCATATTCTTATTTTTTGTAACCAATTTTTGGTCTGTCAATTTCTTTTTCTTGATTATTATCTTTGTCTACCAAATAATTTAAGGCTTTGTAAATATCGGGAAACTGATTTTCTATTTCTTCAATTCTAGTTTTCAGTTCAGTATAAGATAAAGAAAATTGTCTGATAGTGACGAATGCTCTGATAATAGATATATTAACTTCAATAGCTTTTTCACTGTTTAAAACACTTGAAAGCATTGCGACTCCTTGTTCTGTAAATGCAAATGGCATGTATCTAATTCCTCCACGGTTTGAGGACGCAATTTGCGTCCTCAAACTATTGAATTCAATTTCTGTAAGTTCAAACATAAAGTCTTCAGGAAAACGGTTGCTATTTCTTCGAACAGCTTCTTTAAGTCTTTTGTTTTCAACGTTGTAAAGTTCTGCTAAATCAAAGTCGAGCATTACTTTCTGATTTCTAATAATATGTATTTTGGCGGTGATAATTTCTAAGTTATTCATTTTGGCGTGTAATTAATAAAGGCTTCGAGTAGTTGTAATTTATGTCATATTCACTTCGCTTGCAATTTTATAACGTTCTTCATTGTTTTTGGTTCGGAGAATAATTTCACCTAAAAATCCTGCAAGGAAAAGTTGTGTTCCAATAATCATAGCTGTTAAGGCAATATAAAATAACGGATTGCTGGTAACTAATATCGTTTCGTAACCGTTGTATAACTTGAACAATTTAAAAACGATTATAAATCCAGTAGATACAAATCCCAAAATAAACATCAAAACACCAAAAGCACCAAAAAGATGCATTGGTCTTTTGCCATAACGCGATAAAAACCAAATCGTAATCAAATCTAAAAAGCCATTGATAAAACGGCTCATGCCAAATTTAGAATCGCCATATTTTCGCGCTTGATGAATCACTACTTTTTCGCCAATCTTTCCGAAGCCAGCATTTTTAGCCAAAACCGGAATGTAGCGGTGCATTTCACCCGACACTTCGATGTTTTTAATAACGATATTTTTGTAGGCTTTTAAGCCGCAATTGAAATCATTAAGATGTACTCCCGATGTTTTTCTAGCTGCCCAATTGAATAATTTTGAAGGTAAATTTTTAGCCACAACTGAATCATAGCGTTTCTTTTTCCAACCCGAGACCAAATCGAAATTGTTTTGCGTAATCATTTGGTACAATCCCGGAATTTCATCTGGACTGTCTTGCAAATCGGCATCCATTGTAATAATAACATCGCCATGTGCTTTGGCAAAACCAGCGTGCAATGCTTGTGATTTTCCGAAATTTCTCAAAAAGCGAATGCCTTTTACATTCGGATTTTCTTTGGAAAGGGTTTCGATGGTTTGCCACGAATTATCAGTACTTCCATCATCAATAAAGATAACTTCGTACGAATACTTGTTGGCATTCATAACGCTGACAATCCAAGAATGCAATTCGGGTAACGACTCTTGCTCGTTTAATAAAGGGATGATTATAGATAAATTCACTAGTCGTTGTTAGGAGATTTAGTTTTAAAAATGGCGGCAAGAATTAAGCCTGGAACTGATGCAAACAGAAGATACATTACAGTACCTTGAAGCAATTGACCAATCGAAAACTGATCTGTTTCCTGAATTTTTTCAATAGCTTTATTTATTTCCGATTGTGGAGCTCCCAGTTTTTCCATCAAATTAACGCTAAAATCCAAAGACATTTCTTTGATGCTGTCCTTTAGTGATGGATCAATCAAGTTGAATAAAATTATTTCAAAAACGGTTGCTAGTAAAAGTCCAACTAAAGCAGCTATAAAATAAGTTGTAAAGGCTTGCTTAAAAGTATATATTCCGCTTAGTTCTTTTTTTGTTTTAGATAGCAATACAATCATTACCGTAAAAAACACTGCTACTTTTAGAAATGTAATCCAACCCGATAAGAACAATTTAATATCAACAGCATACGCTATAGTGGTCACTAGAATAGAGAAAACTCCTAAAATTAAGCCATACGTTATACCGTTTTTCTTGATAATTTCATTCATGATTTTTCAAATTAAAATTAATCCACAAATATAGTAATTCCATTATTACTTGAGTGAAATCAAATCAAATAAAAAAAGTCATACTTTAGTTTGATTTTTAAAAAATAGTTGTATTTTTGCACACGCTAAATTAAAAATAGTAAAATAAAAGTTGTAGCCCGTTTATACCTTTTGTAATGAAAGCTTCAAAACAAAACTACTTCATAACAAATAAAAGATTTACACAATGAAACAAGGAATTCACCCAGAAAATTACAGATTAGTTGCTTTTAAAGACATGTCAAACGAAGACGTTTTTATCACTAAATCTACAGTAGAAACTAAAGAAACTATCACTCACGAAGGAGTTGAATATCCAGTTTTCAAAATGGAGATATCTAGAACATCGCACCCATTTTACACAGGTAAATCGAAACTTATCGATACTGCAGGTCGTATTGATAAATTCAAAACGAAATACGCTAAACACGGTAAATAATTTTATAGTGTTTCAAACATACAAAACCTTCCAAATCTGGGAGGTTTTTTTATTTATCAAAACTTTGTACATTTGAAACACGCTTTCAAGCTAAACACTGCTAATACTTTTTACAATGAACTACATACTTTTTGACGGTACCGTTCGCAACGCACTTTTACCATTCACATTCACTCGTCCGGTTGCCGATATTCGTATCGGAATTTTAACCATTCGTGAAAAATGGGAGAAATATTTAGGTTCAACCACGACGACTTTAACAGAAGAATATTTATCTGAAAAATTTCCAATGGTAGAAATGGAAAACAATGTCATGATTAACGCTTCGTTTTTGCCAAACGAAATTTTATCGGAAATGGTCAAAAATCTCGAGAAAAATCAAGCCATTTTTAAAGCAGACGAAGTAATTGCCTTTTATACAAACGATACGCAAGAAGAAGTCGATTTTGATACATATGAAATTATTGAGTTCAATAACGAATGTCTCACTGTTGCCAATACATGGGATATTTTTTCCAAAAATGATGCTGCTTTGCGCGAAGATTTCGAACTCTTAACCGACGACAGAAAATCGCAACCTATTCCGAAAAGTGTCAATGTAATCGCACCCGAAAATGTGTTTATTGAAGAAGGAGCAAAGTTGGAATTTGTGACTTTAAACGCATCAACCGGACCAATATATATCGGAAAAAATTCCGAAATTATGGAAGGTTCTGTTATACGTGGCCCTTTTGCTTTGTGCGAATTTGGAAGAGTGAAATTGGCGTCTAAAGTGTATGGAGCAACTACCGTTGGACCTCATTCGGTAATTGGTGGAGAAGTCAATAATTCGGTGTTGTTTGGCTATTCCAACAAAGGCCATGACGGATTTTTAGGAAATGCCGTTCTTGGTGAATGGTGTAATATTGGTGCTGACAGCAACAATTCTAACCTAAAAAACAATTACGAAGAAGTGCGTTTGTGGAGTTATGAAACAGAAGGTTTTGCTAAAACTGGATTGCAATTTTGTGGCTTAATGATGGGAGATCACAGCAAATGTGGCATCAATACAATGTTCAACACCGGAACTGTTGTAGGTGTTTCTGCTAATATTTTCGGATCGGGTTTTCCTAGAAACTTTGTTCCGAGTTTTTCTTGGGGTGGTGCTTCAGGGTTTACGACCTATTTGACTTCCAAAGCTTTTCAAACTGCAAAATTGGTTATGGAGCGCCGTCAGGTGGAATTTACCGATGAAGATGCTAAAATTTTGGAATATGTTTTTGAAGAAACGAAGAAGTACAGAAAGGAATAGTTAATTTAATAATTTTCAAATCTTCAAATTGTTTAATTTTCAAATTTAACTATCTTTGCGCACTCAATTTTTTGACAACGATTTCATTAGTTGAGCTTACGTATGGAAAACAAGAAAAAAGTAGCCTTTTATACTTTAGGTTGTAAACTCAATTTCTCAGAGACATCAACCATTGCCCGAAATTTTACAAATGAAGGTTTTGATCGTGTCGATTTTGAAGAAGTCGCCGATATTTATGTCATCAATACCTGTTCGGTTACTGAAAATGCCGACAAACAATTCAAACAAGTAGTTAAGAAAGCCATGAAACTCAACGACAAAGCGTTTGTCGCTGCGGTGGGTTGTTATGCGCAATTAAAGCCAGAAGAATTGGCTTCAGTTGATGGCGTTGACCTTGTTTTGGGTGCTACTGAAAAATTCAAAATTACCGATTATATTAATGACTTGTCTAAAAACGACATGGGTGAAATACATTCGTGTGAAATTGAAGAAGCCGACTTTTACGTAGGAAGTTATTCTATTGGTGATCGAACACGTGCGTTTTTAAAAGTGCAAGACGGTTGCGATTACAAATGTACCTATTGTACGATTCCGTTAGCACGTGGAATTTCTCGCAGTGATGCTTTGGATAATGTACTAAAAAACGCTTACGAAATATCCCAACAAGGAATTAAAGAAATTGTTTTAACGGGTGTGAATATTGGCGATTACGGAAAAGGTGAATTCGGAAATAAAAAACACGAACATACTTTTTGGGATTTAGTAAAAGCCTTGGATGATGTGGAAGGCATCGAACGATTACGAATTTCTTCCATCGAACCGAACTTATTAAAAAACGAGACCATCGAATTTGTATCTCAGAGCAGAACTTTCGTTCCGCATTTTCATATTCCATTACAATCGGGAAGCAACGAAATTTTAGGTAAAATGAAACGTCGTTACCAACGTGAAGTATACACAGAACGCGTGGCTAAAATTCGTGAAGTAATGCCTCATGCTTGTATTGGAGTGGATGTTATTGTTGGATTTCCGGGTGAAACCGACGAGCACTTTTTAGAAACCTATCATTTTTTAAACGATTTAGATATTTCGTATTTACACGTTTTTACCTATTCGGAAAGAGACAATACCGAGGCAGCTGAAATGGAAGGCGTTGTGCCAATGAATGTGCGTTCGAAACGAAGCAAAATGTTACGTGGATTATCAGTAAAAAAACGTCGTGCTTTTTACGAAAGTCAAATTGGAACCAACAGAACCGTTTTATTTGAAGGTGAAAATAAAGAGGGTTATATCCACGGTTTTACCGAAAACTATGTCAAAGTAAAAACACCTTGGAATCCGGAATTGGTGAATACCTTACACGAAATAAAATTGACTCATATTGATGAAGACGGTGCTGTGCGAATGGAGTTTTTAACTGTAGAGGTTTAATATTTGTAGTGGAATCTAATTTTAGTAATCCTAAAAACCGTTTCACTATACTGCTCTATAAATTCAAATTTGTTTCTGCCTAGTTGTTCGAAATTGATGAGTCGTTCACCTGAAATTTCATAGTACATTTTGTCGCCTTCAAACATGAAGCGTCCGCCGTTTTTTCGATAGGCTGAACGAATGAGTTCAAATTCGGATAAATTCCATGTGGTTAAATTAGCGTCCAACTCTTCTAAGTTGGAATACAAACCTTCGGTAATTTCGGTTTTGCAACCATAGTATTTCTCAACCGATTCAAAAAAAGTAATGATGTTGGCGTTGAGTTCTTCTGGAGTCATTATATAAAGCTATTTATTCAAATCCTCAATCAGAATTCTTTCTTAAATTTTAATTCCAGGAGGCAATAAATCTCTATATGTAGTGTTTTTTCTGAAGAAAAGAGCAATTTTAGGAAGAATCGGAACAACTTTAAGTTTGCGTTCGTAAGCAATTTCCATGATGTTTTTTAACAAATCGTTGATGAATTCTTCATCTGTAAAACCTTCAAAAACATTGATACGAGTTAAAAATATTTTTTTCTCTTGAAATGAATATTCCACAGAAATCAACTTCCCATCGACCAAAGTCTCAAATTGTCGTGCGAAAGTGTTGTCTTTAATTTCCATTTTTTCAATAATTAACGCTGTGTTCATAATCAAGTCGAATAAATAAATTAAATTTAGGCAAATTTAAGCATAATATATTGGCTGTGCTAGTTAAGTTAGTTAAAATATGAGTATTATCCCCGTCTACTTCATGCCAGGAATGGCTGCAAGCTCTACCATTTTTGAACGAATTGAATTCCCAACCGACACTTTCGAAATTATTTTATTAGAATGGGAACTGCCAGAACCAAAAGAATCACTACGCGATTATGCCAAACGAATGGCAGCAAAAGTAACCCATGAAAATGCCGTTTTAATAGGCGTTTCCTTTGGTGGTGTTTTGGTGCAAGAAATGGCGCAGTTTCTCACTTTGAGAAAATTAATCATTATTTCGAGTGTAAAATCCAATACCGAATTGCCACGAAGAATGAAAATCGCCAAAACCACCAAAGCCTACAAATTGCTTCCTACAGGTTTATTGAAAGATGTAGAGAAATTAATAACCTACGCTTTTGGTGACAATTTGAAAAAGCGAATGGAATTGTATGAAAAATACCTTCACATGCGCAACAAAATCTATCTCGACTGGGCAATAGAGCAAATGATTTGTTGGAATCGTGTCGAAATTGATCCGAATGTCATTCACATTCATGGCGATGCCGATGCTGTTTTTCCATGCAAAAACATCAAATCGTTTATTAATGTGAAAGAAGGAACGCACATTATGATTTTAAATCGCTACCGTTGGTTTAATACCAATTTACCTAAGTTAATTTTAGGTGAAGAACGATAGTTTTCGACTTAGGTTTTGTAATTTTGTCACTGAAAATCTATAATAACCTACTTATGAAAAAGATACAGATTATCGGAATCCTAGCATTAGTCGTGATAACGTCTAGTTTGCTAGTATATGCAACTTCAGATACAGACAGAAAACAAAAATCCCATGAAGGAACAGCGATGTATTTTCCACCAATGGTTGATTTTGCAGGAGAAAGCGCTCCATTAAATATTTACGATGTAAGAGAACGTTTCGACAGAGAATTGTTGGTCAACGCCAATTTACATTCGTCTACGATATTAATCTTAAAAAGAGCCAACCGTGCTTTCCCGGTTATCGAACCCATTTTAGCAAAATACGGAGTGCCAGACGATTTTAAATATTTGGCAGTTATAGAAAGTGCTTTGACCAATGCTGTTTCATCTTCAGGAGCGAAAGGTGTTTGGCAATTTATGCCTGAAACCGCAAAAGAAAAAGGTATGGAAGTCAATGATATTGTTGACGAGCGTTACCATCTTGAAAAATCAACTGAAGCAGCGTGTAGCTATTTGTTGGCTGCGAAACAAAAATTTGGAACTTGGACGTTGGCTGCAGCTTCTTATAATGGCGGGATGAACGGTGTTTCTAAAAAAATTGAAGAGCAACAAGTGACCGATTATTACGATTTGCTGCTTACGGATGAAACGTCACGTTATGTTTTCAGAATATTAGCATTAAAGGAAATTATGAAAAATCCGCAGAAATACGGATTCGAAATCAACCCAACCGATTTGTACGAAAATCTTCCAACAAAGAAAATTGAAGTCGATTCGTCGATAACTGACTTGGCTGTTTTTGCTAAAAATCAAGGGATTAATTACAAGATTTTGAAACTTCATAATCCGTGGATGCGTGATAAAAAACTTACCAATCTTACTAAAAAGAAATATGTGATTGAAATTCCGACTTCAGGATATTAATCTTCAGCATTCGCAAACGAAGCAGTTCTACTATCTTTCTGAAGTAAATAATTACTGATTCTTTTTTGAAAAAAGGTCATGTCAAAATCGAGTGCTTTCTTGAAAGGTGTCTTGAAAGCTATTTGCGGATTTCCTTTTTGAATGTCTATAATCTGTAGGTTTTCATTCATAAAGTACGAAGTAGGAAAACCCAAATAATGTTTTAAGTTTGAAACGACGTCTTCATCTGAAGTGTATTTCTCATTGGCATAACACACTTTTATTTCACTATTGAAACGGTTGGCTAACTTTTGGATGTTTTTTTTCGTATCCCAAAAAAGCACAATCATCTGAAAGTCGTTTTCGTATTTTTTCGCTATTTTATTCAATGCCGGAATCTCTGCTTTGTTCAGCACGCACCACGACGAATAGGTGATTAAAAGTATTGGACGTTTTATTTTATTGAGTTTTACTTTTTTTCCATTGGCACATTTCAAAACATAATTGTCGATTCGAGTTCCGACAAGATAATTTTGAACCAATGAATCAAACAAACGCTGCCCTTTTTCAAGATCTCCTTTTTCGTAGGCTTTGTTTGAATGCTGATTGTACTTGTAGATGTGTTTCTTTATTTCTTCCGAAAACAAAACAGCTTTCTGCTGTCCGAATATCGGACAAACAAATGAAATAAATAAGAATACAAGTAAAAGTCTTCTCATTGTTAGTTAGTTAGGTATTTTAAAAATACCAATAACAAGAGTTTTCTTAGGTAAAAATCAAAATAAAATCGATGAAATGCACTTTTAGTATAAATGTTTAAATTTATTCCTACAAAAAAATCATCTTATTTTAACAGTTAATATATCAATTGGTATTGACTGTCAAGCTTTTATATTGGAAGTAAAATAAAAAAACAGCTTTATTGTTAAAGCTGTTTTTCATATACTTTGTACTTCAAAAATTTGTAATCGTACGTCATTAAATTTTCTTCAACTGCTCTTTCATCATCGCAATTTGCTCTTTCAACATGCCTTGTTTGTCTAATTTTTTCACTTCGCTGATTAGGTTGGTTGCTTCTAATTTACGTCTTCTCGACATGGCAACACCAGCTAAATTTAATTTGGCAACCGCCAAATCCATGTCCATGCTCAATCCCAATTCGATGGCTTTTTTGAAATATTTTTCCGCCTGAATCAAATTCGTCTGTGACATCATAATGCCGTTCAAGTAATTGTAATACCCTTGTTGCTTACGTACCAATGCGGTTTCTGGATTGTTGATTCTATCCAACCATGCTTTAGCTCCAGCAAAATCTTGTTTTCGCAACTTTAAAAAAGCCATTAAGATGTATTCGTTTTTAAAGTATAAAAACAATGGAATCAACGATAAAATAATTAGGAAAATCCCGTTTCCAATATTACTTTCGGTAAACTGCCACACAGCCGTAGCCACTATAAGTGCAATTAAAATTAATTTGATATTTCTATGAAACATAATGTATTTTTTTTTGTGGTTGTAAAGGTAAGAAAATGAAATGAAAATATTTTTAAAAAACTACTTGCAAGTAATAAAAATCATTGTATATTTGCACTCGGTTTTAAAAAGACCTCAAAAAAGATTATTATACGTTTTAAAGATAAAAAGCAATGAGCAAAAGAACATTTCAACCATCGAAAAGAAAAAGAAGAAATAAACACGGATTTATGGACAGAATGGCTTCTGCAAATGGAAGAAAAGTCCTTGCGCGTCGTAGAGCTAAAGGAAGACATAAATTGACTGTTTCTAGCGAACCAAGACACAAAAAATAATGATTAGCAACTAATCAATATCAAGCCGTTACTTTTATTAGTAGCGGCTTTTTTTTAAATCTGTTTATAAATAATAATAAGTTTTAGAAGCTATTTCCTGCTGTTCGCTACAATCTTTTTAATTTTACACTCCGCAAAGCTCCGTATAAAATTAAAAAGGATTTCCACTACCATCAGGGCTAGGGCTTCACAATAAAGTACAACAAAATACAACAACACAACATTCGAAAATCCAAGAAGTCTAAAAATCTAACTATCTAAGAAGTCTAAAAAATGCCAAAAGACAATTCCATAAAATCGGTTTTAATAATAGGTTCAGGTCCCATCGTAATCGGACAAGCGTGCGAATTTGATTACGCTGGTTCACAATCAGCGCGTTCCATTCGTGAAGAAGGAATTGAAGTCATCTTAATCAACTCCAATCCAGCAACCATCATGACCGATCCTTCCATGGCCGATCATGTATATTTATTACCGCTTACCACA
Source organism: Bacteroidota bacterium (assembly GCA_040385945.1). GTDB lineage: Bacteria > Bacteroidota > Bacteroidia > Flavobacteriales > Flavobacteriaceae > Flavobacterium. The sequence continues at coordinate 6,769 of JAZKGN010000096.1, read as the reverse complement.
AAATCGATTATCCAAATCTTAAAAGAGCATCCGCAAATTGATGCCGTACTTCCAACCATGGGAGGACAAACGGCTTTGAATTTATGTTTAGAAGCGGATGAAAAAGGCATCTGGAAAGATTTCGGAGTGAAATTAATCGGAGTGGATATCAATGCCATCAACATTACCGAAGACAGAGAACAATTCAAACAATTACTAGAACGAATCGGAGTTCCTACTGCACCAGCCAAAACAGCTACTTCGTTCTTAAAAGGAAAAGAAATCGCGCAAGAATTTGGTTTTCCGTTGGTTATTCGTCCATCATTTACGCTTGGTGGAACTGGAGCCGCTTTTGTGCACAGCAAAGAAGAATTTGACGAAAAACTAACCTACGGATTAGAAATGTCACCCATTCACGAAGTCTTGATAGACAAGGCTTTGCTAGGTTGGAAAGAATACGAATTGGAACTTTTAAGAGATAAAAACGACAATGTAGTCATCATCTGTTCTATCGAAAATATGGACCCAATGGGAATTCATACTGGAGATTCCATTACGGTAGCTCCAGCGATGACCTTATCAGATACTACTTTTCAGAGAATGCGTGATTATGCGATTTTAATGATGCGTTCTATCGGAAATTTTGCTGGAGGTTGTAACGTGCAATTTGCTGTTTCGCCTGATGAGAAAGAAGATATTGTGGCAATTGAAATCAATCCACGTGTGTCGCGTTCATCAGCTTTAGCTTCAAAAGCAACAGGTTATCCGATTGCTAAAGTGGCTTCTAAATTGGCTTTGGGTTATCATTTAGATGAATTGCCAAACCAAATTACCAAACTAACTTCGGCTTTATTCGAACCTACTTTGGATTATGTGATTGTTAAAATTCCGCGTTGGAACTTTGACAAATTTGAAGGAGCCGACAGAACACTCGGACTACAAATGAAATCGGTAGGAGAAGTTATGGGAATTGGACGTTCGTTTCAAGAAGCACTACACAAAGCAACCCAATCGTTAGAAATAAAACGCAACGGTTTAGGAGCTGACGGAAAAGGATACAAAAACTACGATCAGATAATTGAAAAACTTACGTTTGCCAGTTGGGATAGAGTGTTTGTGATTTATGATGCGATTCAAATGGGAATTCCATTGAGCAGAATTCACGAAATCACTAAAATTGACATGTGGTTTTTAAAACAATACGAAGAACTCTATTCTTTAGAAAGAGAAATATCACAATATAAAATAGATACCTTACCAAAAGAATTGGTACTCGAAGCCAAGCAAAAAGGCTATGGCGACCGACAAATTGCGCACATGTTGGGTTGTTTGGAAAGTCAAGTGTACAAGCTTCGTGAGGAAATGAATATCAAAAGAGTCTATAAATTAGTAGATACTTGTGCAGCCGAATTTAAAGCGCTAACACCTTATTATTACTCGACTTTTGAAGCCGAAATCGAAACTGCTGATGGCAACCGATTGGTGCATAACGAAAGTATTGTGACCGATAAAAAGAAAGTGGTTGTGTTAGGTTCTGGTCCGAATCGTATTGGACAAGGAATCGAATTTGACTACTCGTGTGTGCACGGTGTTTTGGCTGCCAAAGAATGTGGCTACGAAACCATCATGATCAATTGCAATCCGGAAACGGTTTCAACCGATTTTGATACAGCTGATAAATTGTATTTCGAACCGGTTTTCTGGGAACACATTTATGACATCATTCGTCACGAAAAACCTGAAGGAGTTATCGTGCAATTGGGAGGACAAACCGCTTTAAAATTAGCTGAAAAATTGTCTAAATACGGAATCAAAATTTTAGGAACTTCATTTGATGCATTGGATTTGGCGGAAGACAGAGGACGTTTCTCTGAATTGTTGACCGAACTTAACATTCCATTCCCACAATTCGGAATTGCAGAAAATGCCGATCAAGCTTCGGCTTTGGCAGATGTATTGGATTTTCCATTGTTAGTTCGTCCTTCGTATGTGTTAGGTGGACAAGGAATGAAAATCGTTATCAACAAACAAGAACTGGAAGAGCACGTGATTGATTTGTTGAAATCGATTCCGGGAAATAAATTATTACTAGATCATTATTTAGATGGTGCGATTGAAGCCGAAGCTGATGCGATTTGCGATGGTGAAAATGTGTACATCATCGGAATCATGGAGCATATCGAACCGTGTGGAATCCACTCAGGAGATTCTAATGCTACATTACCACCTTTTAATTTGGGTGAATTTGTGATGCAGCAAATTAAAGATCATACGAAAAAGATAGCGTTGGCATTGCGAACCGTTGGCTTAATAAACATTCAATTTGCAATAAAAAACGATACGGTTTATATTATTGAAGCCAACCCGAGAGCGTCGAGAACAGTTCCGTTTATAGCCAAAGCCTATGGCGAACCCTATGTGAATTATGCTACTAAAGTAATGTTGGGTGAAAATAAAGTAACGGACTTTAAATTCAATCCGCAATTAAAAGGATTTGCCATTAAACAACCCGTGTTTTCGTTTAGTAAATTTCAAAATGTAAACAAAGCTTTGGGTCCAGAAATGAAATCAACAGGTGAAAGCATTTTGTTTATAGACGATTTAAAAGACGATCAGTTTTATGAATTGTACAGTCGAAGAAAAATGTATTTAAGTAAATAAATAAAAAATCCCATCGTAATGATGGGATTTTTTATTACTTAACCAATTTGACAATTCAATCGATATGAGTTAAAGTGTTTTTGGATAATTAGGAATGTTACGTCCTAGAACAATGATGTGTTCTGCTCTTTGAATTCCATTAGATTGAGATATTTTTAGAATACCACTTCCGCCACGATTTTCAGCTGCTTTTCTTTTCTCGATGGTTAACAATTTGTCATCATCAAAAACCAATTCATCGGTATAATATTCGGTATCAACATCGGGTTCTTTAATAGCCAAATGTATGTGTGCGGGTAAATTATCGTTAGGATAAGGAGCAGGTCTTATTGTGTAAATAGTAAATTTACCATTAGTATCTGTTTTCACCCATCCACGAATACGACCGTGGCGTTTGGCTTTTTCATTCATTGAATTTGTTGGGCTATACAAACCATTGTTGTCGGTTTGCCAATAGTATATAATAACGTTTGGAGCAGGAGTGGTGCCGTTAAGTTGATATACTTTTCCGGTTACGATAAGTTTCTGACCTCTTTCTGTCCATCCTAATGAGGTATCAACGGAAGACAAATTTGTAGGCATATCGATATACATAATTTCGCATCCATCACAACCGCCACCAACTGGTTTTGTCTCGTTGGAGACTGTTGTTTTTTTAGTTTCAGAATTTGATTTAGCTTTTTGGTTGCAAGAAGTCAAAAATTGAATTACAAATAATAAAAGTACTATTTGAAGAAATCGTTTCATGTATAGAGTTTTACTAAAATAAAACGAAGTTAGATAAAAACAGATAAATAATTGTAATTTAAAAACAACTAAATCAGCATATTATAAAGTTGTAGTTATACCATTATTCCATTTCGATTTAAAAGACCAATTAATTTAAGACTTCTTTCGTTGCGATAGTAACGGCTTTTATAAAAATGTTCCGCTTTTTCTTTGAAATCGTTTTCTTCAGAATATTTCCCTTTTAATTGAGCTATTTGAGCTAAGTTTTCATAAACAAATATCAAGTTGTTTCGAAGTGGGCGCATTTTGTTTTCGATGTCTCTTAAAGTCTCAAAATATTTTATAGTGCTATCTATTTCACCAGCTCTAATGTAATCTAGAATTTTTTCTTCGGTTTTGTCAAAGTGACTTCCTAGTTCGTTCCACTCCATTCGGTGATGCGTTAATTCTGCTTTTAGATGTTGGATATCCATAATGCTGATTTTTAGTGTTTTGCTGCTTTGGTTTAAAAAATGGTAATGTTCAAATTTAATTTATTCTATAATCATGTCTATACGACGTTTTACATATTTTTATCAAAATTACGTGTAGCTGTAATATCAAACAAGGGGAAAAACACCCTTTTTTTAATTATTTTTCCCTATGCTATTTTGCGTGTTTTAGCCCAGATCGTAGCGGTACCCTTTTGAAAAAAAAGACTTATTTTTGTTGGTGTAAAAGTGCGACAGCAGGAGCATCTTTTGCACTTTACAAAAATTGAATTTTTTAAAAAAGGTAAAGCGAAGAGCTGGATTAGCTACGAAAAAAAAGACATTATGGCATTTTTAAAGAAAATAAACGCAAAAGCAAAAGCAGATACAACGACGGGTTTTGGAGCGAATGCTTCGAGTTATGGTGGACGCTTTGTTACTAAAAGCGGTAATCCGAATGTGAGAAAAACAGGGATTGGTTTTTTTGAAAGCATCAGTTGGTACCATACGATGGTGAACATTCCGAGATGGAAGTTTTTACTGATTTTGATGGTTTTTTATTTTGTGATGAATTGCTTTTTTGCCACGTTGTATTATTTAATTGGTGTTGAACATTTGAAAGGTGTCGAAATGACAACGGCTGCAGACAAATTTGGTCAAGCTTTCTTTTTTAGTATTCAAACGTTTACGACGGTGGGTTACGGACATATTAGTCCGGATGGATTTGCAACGAGTGCCATATCAGCTATTGAAGCCTTGTTTGGCTTGTTGAGTTTTGCAATTGCAACCGGATTGTTCTATGGTAGGTTTAGTAAACCCAAAGCACATATTTTGTTTTCGCAAAATGCCGTTATTGCGCCTTATGGTTCAGGAACTGCTTTGATGATGCGGATTACGCCTTATAAAAATGCGCATTTAACCGATGTAGAAGCTAAAATCACGTTGGGTTTGCAGTTGAATGAAAAGGAAAAAGTGTCGAATAAATTTTATGTTTTGGATTTGGAAATGAACCGTGTGAATTCGTTGAATTTGAGTTGGACGTTGGTACATCCGATTACAGAAACGAGTCCGTTATTCGGTTTAACAGAAAGTGATTATAAAAATAATCTTGGGGAAATAATCGTTTTTATCAAAGCTTTTGATGATATGTTTAGTGCTACTGTTGTGAAGCGGACTTCCTATATTTTTGAAGAAGTAGTTTATAGCGCGAAGTTTAATCCAATGTTTTCAAGAAGTACCGATGATAGTCGAACGTTATTGCACATTGATAAGTTGAATTCTTTTGATAAAGTTGAATTATAAAAAAAACCACAACTTGTAAAGCTGTGGCTAAATAGTTTAGTTTGGATATTTTATTTTAGTGTAAAATCGAGATGTACAGCAACTTTTTTATTTACTTTTTTACTTACTACACTCGGAATATCGATTCCGTAATCGTCGGTGTTGATTGTAAAATTAGAAACTAAGGTCAAACCATCACTTGTTTTTTTAATGGTTGCTGTAATGGTAATGTCTTTGGATTTTCCGTGTAGTTCTAGTTTTCCTTTTATGGTATACGTTCCGCCTTGTGTTGTTAGTTTAGCATAATCGAAATTGTCTATTTTGCCTTTAAAAGTCGACTTTGGATATTTATCACTTTCAACGTAATTTTCATTGAAATGTTCTTCCATCAAAGCTACTTTAAATCGGAATCCTTTCATCAATGCCAATGAGGCAATTTCGCCTGTTTTGGTATTGACAACACAAGTAACGCCTTCGTTTTTGGCTTTTACTTCTTCAAAAGCGGGCACCGATGCTTCGAAAGTTATTTTTCCATTTTTAGTTAGGATTTTATCTTGCGAAAAACCTACTGCTGTGAGTAAAAACAGACTCACTATAATTAATTTTTTCATTTTGTTTGGGTTTACGTTATTGGGCAAAGCCTTCATTTTGCCACGCGATAATTTGATCAATCAATGCTTGTGGCAATCGATTTCCGCCATTAGGCATCATGCCAGGAGCACCTTGAGGTCGTGAAATTCGGTCGATTAAACCGCGATTCAGTACTGCATTTTTTACATCGTCATAAGTTGTCAGTCGCATAGGAGCACCGTTAACAGGAGGATCTTGATGACAAAAAATACAATTTGTTTCGATTATATTTTTTATTTGCACACTGTATTTTACTTGATTCGGATTTATATCAATCAAATCGTCACTGGAATTATTAGAACAGCCAGGTAAAAAGAACAAGAATGAAAGTGCGATAAAGGGGATTTTGTATTTCATAGCAATTTTGTTGTATTCAAATTTAATAATAAAAATTAATAAATAACTTAGATTGACACGAGATATTGTAATTATTTTTAGAATGTTTACCTAGTGTGCACTTGAGTTTTAACTTCGATAATTATCTACGATAAAAGAAATAGTTTAGTTTTGTTACTATATAATTTAGTACTAAATTAGTACTTTATATTGTATTGTAGAATCCAATTCGTTTTTAATAACGTAATTCATAGTTCAAGAACGATTCATTTTTAACCAAATACGCATTATTTTGAAAAAAAAATTACTCCTACTGTTAGTATTTATAGTTGTTGTTGCAGCTTCGGTATATGTTTATATGTATAAAGATCATCGAGATATTGCTACTGAATCAGCCGATTTTACCCTAACAGTGTCGAGTTTGCAAAGTGAATTTGTAACTAATGATAGTTTGGCTACTACGAAATACCAAGACAAAACCATTCAAATAGCAGGAAAAATAACGAATGTTGACGCCGAAAGTAAGTCGGTTGTTATTGATGAAAAGTTGTTTGCTACTTTTTTAGAAGCAGTCCCTAATACGATATCAGTAGGTAAACAAGTTACAATAAAAGGTCGATTTTTAGGCTACGATGATTTGGTCGAAGAGTTTAAAATGGATCAAACAGTAGTTGTAGAGTAGA
>JAZKGN010000095.1:6329-17642 GCA_040385945.1 Bacteroidota bacterium | reverse complement strand
GCACTCGGAAACAAATCTTCTTCCATTCCAACCACAAACACATACGGAAATTCCAATCCTTTTGCCAAATGTATTGTCATTAAGGCTACTCTATCTTCATCAGAAGTATCTTTATCCAAATCGGTTGCCAAGGCTACGTCTTCCATAAATTCAGACAACGCGCCACGAGCTCCGTCAATTTCTTTTTGACCTTCAGTAAAATCTTTGATTCCGTTTAAAAGTTCTTCTATGTTTTCAATACGAGCAATGCCTTCTGGCGTTCCGTCTTTTTTAAGTTCTTGTACCAAACCTGTTTTTTTGGTCACATGGTCTGCCAAATAAAACGCATCCTGATTTTGATTAATCACCTGGAAACTCTTTATCATCGTCACAAAATCTTCCAATTTTGCTTTGGTTCCTGAGTTGAGTTTCAAATCGATTTTATCAATATTTTCCATCACTTCATAAATCGAACGCTTGTAGTGATTGGCAGCAATCGTTAGTTTTTCGATAGTAGTATCTCCAATTCCTCGTGCCGGATAATTAATGACACGAATCAATGCTTCTTCGTCTTTCGGATTGATTACCAAACGCAAATAACACAACACATCTTTGATTTCTTTGCGTTGGTAAAACGACAATCCACCATAAATTCGGTACGGAATATCGCGTTTTCGCAAGGCATCTTCCATCGCACGTGATTGCGCATTGGTACGATACAAAATTGCAAATTGTCCGTTGAGCATTTGGTTTTGCATTTTCTGTTCCCAAATTGTGCTGGCAACAAAACGTCCTTCTTCACCGTCGGTAATACTGCGGTGGACTTTTATCTTCGGACCAAAATCATTGGCTGTCCAAACTACTTTATCGAGTTTGGTTTTATTCTTATCAATAATAGAATTGGCAGCTTCTACAATGTTTTTTGTTGAACGGTAATTTTGCTCCAATCGGTAGGTTTTTACATTTTCGTAATCCTTTTGGAAATTCAAAATGTTATTGATGTTCGCTCCACGAAACGCATAAATACTCTGCGCATCATCTCCCACTACACATATATTCTGAAAACGATCGGATAAAGCACGTACAATCAAATACTGCGAATGGTTGGTATCTTGGTACTCATCTACCATAATGTAGCGAAACCGATCTTGGTATTTCGCCAACACATCCGGAAAACGATTCAGTAATTCATTTGTTTTTAAAAGTAAATCGTCAAAATCCATCGCACCTGCTTTGAAACAACGGTCGACATAGTTTTGATAAATTTCACCCAAACGCGGTTTCTTGCTCATCGCATCTTGCTCTTGCAATTCGGGATTATTCAGATAGGCTTTTACAGTAATTAGTGAATTTTTATACGACGAAATCCGACTCAAAACCTGCTTTGGTTTGTAGATGTCTTTGTCAAGTTGCATTTCTTTGATAATCGCCGAAATCAATCGAACGCTATCTTGTGTGTCGTAAATGGTAAAGTTGGAAGGAAAACCTAATTTATCAGCTTCAGAACGAAGAATTCGGGCAAAAACCGAGTGAAAAGTTCCCATCCATAAATTCTTGGCTTCGTTGGAACCAACAATTTCGGAGATACGTTTTTTCATTTCGCGCGCTGCTTTGTTGGTAAACGTCAAAGCCAATATCGAAAATGCATCGACACCCAAACTCATCAAATACGCAATACGCATAGTCAATACTCGAGTCTTGCCAGAACCTGCTCCAGCAATGATAATCATCGGACCGTCTTTTTGCAAAACGGGTTCTTGTTGTGCGGCGTTAAGTTGAGAAATGTATTTTTGCATGGTGTATTTTGGGTGCGAATCTAAAAATACAAAAATAGGTTTACTTCGCTATACTTACAATTAATTTCAATTTGATTTATTAACTATTTTTTGTTTCCGACTTTAAAATTGTTTTCCTTTGTCAGATAGAAAAAATCATTTTAAAATCCATGGATACTGACAAAATCATTGAATTAGCTTTTTACACATTGCCTGCATTAATTACAGGTGGCGTGGCGTATTATTTATTCAATTCGTATTTTAACGATCAACAAAATACCCGACGTTGGTTAGTGCAAAAAGAAAATCAAAAACTCGGATTACCATTGCGATTGCAAGCCTACGAACGATTGGTTTTGTTTTTAGAACGTATCAGTCCGAATAAATTATTGATTCGCGTTGCACCATTGAGTGAAGACAAAATGGATTATGTAAACTTATTAATTCACCACATCGACCAAGAGTTTGATCACAATTTAACACAACAAATTTATGTGTCTGACGAATGTTGGCTGATGATTTTAACGGCAAAAAACACCGTGATTCAAAACTTGCGAAAAACAGCCATAGGTGTTGACGTAACTAATGCGGATGAATTGCGTCAAACTTTGTTAAGCAACCAATTCGAATTTGAATCTTCTACAACTATTGCTTTGAGTTATTTGAAAAGTGAAGTAACAAGTTTCTTGTAATTACAATAGTTTTTTAAGTTGACTTTGTTCCACTGGATTCAATTCGGACATCATTTTTTCAAACAATAAATGTATTTCACTTGATCTCGCTAAATCTTTGATTTTGTCTTTGGCGTATTTCGAAAACTGCCATTTAAAATGTGTCGTTGCATTGACTAAATTCTTTAGCATTATTTCCTCTTTCTTGTTGAGTAACAAAACCGCTTCGATTGCATTTTGACGTATGGAACTTTCGTACTTTGGTGAAGTATAATCGAGTAATTCACTGTACAAATTTTGCCTTGCATTTATATCCAACACTTTTGAAAATTGCACATACGATAAGTATAAAATTCGCAATCCTTTATCATTATTACCAACCCAATTTTTAGCTTTGTTTAAATAGTTTTCTTGCTCTTCTGGGAAACTCGACCACAAATTGGCAAAAGCAACTTCTCGAGTCGTATACGACGGATCGTCAAGCAACGTTTCATATTTGCTTTTAAGATATAGTGGCACTTTCGGAAAATAATCAGCAACTGCCTGACGGACTTTATAATCGTTAGAATTAATCGCCATTTCCACCAAATCTTTATTCGATTTGTAATTAAGCTTGCTAATTTTAAAAACGATTTCCTGCTTTATCGGAGCATAAGCATCCGATTGTAATAGCATTCGATACTCATCGATAACTTCATTAAAATGTGCCTCATTAATATCTTTTTGACTTCGTATTTTTAAATAATCTCTGATGAAAACATTCTTTCTAGCCAACATTTGAATTGCTACATCATACTGAAAAGAGCCGTCTTCAAGCCATGTTTTTTTGAAGGTTTCCGTATCAAAATTGGACACTTTTTTGATTTCTGCTAAGAAATCATTGGTTTCCACATTTTTAAATTGGTAGGTTTTTAAATAGGTTTTTACTGCTTTTGCAAAAGATTTTTCCCCAATCGATTCACGAATAACATGCAACGCCCAAGCTCCTTTTTGATAAAACGATAACGAACTTGCTTTTTCATTCATCACTGGAATCGTATCTGTTTTGGCTGCATTTCGCAACTGCAACGCCGATTTGTATAATTGATAGTAAAAATAATCTTCCCCAAAAACCTGTCTTTCTGCCAATAGCGCATAATACGTAGCAAATCCTTCTTGCAACCAATGATGTTTACCCGATTTCGCAGTAACCAAATCGCCAAACCATTGATGTGCCAACTCATGCGCGTTGACATTTACATAGTTTCTGTCGTTAAATCCGATGACATCCACAACTAAATCTTGTGCAAAAATAGTTGATGTTGTATTCTCCATTCCGGCATACAAAAAGTCGCGAACGGGCACTTGTCGGTACACTTTCCAAGGATACTTCACTCCTATTTCTGTCTCGAAATAATCAAAAATTTGTTTTGAATAACGGTAGGTTGGTTCAAATTTATCGGCGTCATTTCTATCCAAATAAAATTCCAAAACAGTTCCCGATTTTGCTACTTGTTGTTGATTGATAAATTTACCAATCGCAAGCATTGCCAAATACGAACTCATGGGTTCTTTCATCGTGTATTCCCATGTTTTTAGATTGTTATTAATGGAGCTGTTTTTTAGTTTTCCGTTAGCTAATACTGAAAAATCAGAAGCAAAGGCAACTTTCAAATTAAAAATTACTTTTTCATTTACATCGTCAAAACTTGGCAACCAATGACTGGTATATTTCCCTTGACCTTGTGTCCAAATTTGTAAATCATCGCCTTCACCAATAAAATATAATGTCTGTTTCGGAGTGGCTTTATAGCTGAACGACAAGGTATTTTTTCCCGTTTTAAATCCTTCAAAAAGCAGTAATTCTTTGTTATTATTTTTAAATTGAACTGGTTTTGAATTGATAGTTACTTCATTAAAAATCATATTTTTAGCATCAATTCGAATGGTATCAATAGCCGATTTTACTTCGAATTGATAACTCACATTACCCGAAATTGATTTATCAACAGCTTTGGGTTTCAACGATGCTTGTAGCGTTTTAAAATCTACTTTAGTAGTTTGTTGAGCAAAAGAAAGTGCCGAAAAAAAGAATAAAAGAATATAGCGCATAATTTTTTACAATGAATCACAAAGATACACAGAGTTTTTATAAAATGCATTTTCAAATTTCCCAATAAAAATCTATCTTCGCATTGGTTCAACCCAATTTAAGCCCAATTGAATAATTTACTCGACACTCCAATAGAATACCTTAAAGGCGTTGGTCCACAGCGCGGTGATTTGTTGCGAAAGGAATTGAACATTCACAAATACGTCGATTTAATCAATTTGTATCCCAATCGCTACATTGACAGAACGCGGTATTATAAAATAAACCAACTCCAAAACAACAATTCTGAAGTCCAAGTCATTGGCAAAATCATTCACATCAAAACGGTCGAACAAGGCAAAGCCAAATCGCGTTTGGTTGCTACTTTTGTAGATGAAACAGGCGAAATGGAATTGGTTTGGTTTCAAGGTCAGAAATGGATCAAAGAGAGTTTGAAGCTCAATACAGTTTATGTTATCTTCGGAAAAATTGCGCAATTCGGAACCACTTTCAATATGGCACATCCCGAAATGGAATTGCTAGAAGAACACAAAGCCAGTCTTCGAAGTGCCATGCAACCTGTTTATCCAAGTACCGAAAAGCTTACTCAACGTGGCATTACAAACAAAGTCGTCAATAAAATGATGCAACAATTGTTTGTTGAAATAAAAACCATTTTCACCGAAACCTTACCTTCGTATCTTATAAATGAACTGAAATTACTTCCGAAGAACGAAGCGGTTTTCAACATTCATTTTCCGAAAAGTCAAGAGCTTTTATCGAGAGCGCAATTCCGATTGAAATACGAAGAGTTGTTTTTCATCCAATTGCAATTAATCACCAAAAACCTAATCCGAAAGCACAAAATTAAAGGCCATCCTTTTGAAAAAGTGGGTGATAATTTTAATGATTTTTACAACAATCATCTACCTTTTGACTTAACCAATGCACAAAAAAGAGTTTTAAAAGAAATCAGAAATGACCTCGGGAGCAACGCTCAAATGAATCGATTATTGCAAGGTGATGTGGGTTCAGGAAAAACAATTGTAGCTTTAATGTGCATGCTTTTAGCGAAAGACAATGGCTTTCAAAGTTGTTTGATGGCACCGACAGAAATTTTAGCAAACCAACATTTTAACGGTTTAACAGAATTAGCTAATGAATTGAATATAAGCATAAAAATACTAACTGGCTCAACTAAAGCTTCAGAACGAAAAATCATTCATGAAAGTCTAGAAAACGGTTCGTTAGACATTTTAATAGGAACACATGCCTTGCTCGAAGACAAAGTGCAATTCCAAAATTTAGGCTTGGCAATTATTGATGAGCAACACCGATTTGGAGTCGAACAACGCTCTAAATTATGGAAGAAAAACGAAATTCCGCCTCACGTTTTAGTCATGACCGCCACTCCTATTCCGAGAACTTTAGCCATGAGTTTATATGGTGATTTGGATATTTCGGTAATTGATGAAATGCCACCTGGACGAAAATCCATTCAAACGGTGCATCGCTTTGATTCCAATCGACTAAAAGTCTGGAAATTTTTAAAAGACGAAATCGCCAAAGGACGACAGATTTATATTGTATATCCCTTAATTCAAGAAAGCGAAAAAATGGATTACAAAGATTTAATGGACGGTTATGAAAGTATTTCACGAGATTTTCCATTGCCAGATTACAGTATTTCTATCCTTCACGGAAAAATGAAACCTGCCGAAAAAGAAGCCGAAATGAAACGATTTGTTGCTGGAAAAACCAATATTATGATAGCAACAACTGTTATTGAAGTCGGCGTTAACGTTCCGAATGCAAGTGTAATGGTGATTGAAAGTGCCGAACGTTTTGGTTTGTCGCAATTGCATCAATTGCGCGGTCGTGTTGGTCGTGGCGCCGAACAAAGCTATTGTATTTTGATGACAGGTTTTAAACTGAGTAACGATACGAAAACCCGAATTGATACTATGGTGCAAACTAATGACGGATTTGAAATAGCCGAAGTCGATTTAAAATTACGCGGTCCGGGTGATATTATGGGAACCCAACAAAGTGGTGTGCTGAATTTACAAATTGCCGATTTAGTAAAAGACAGAGACATTTTACTATTGGCAAGAAACCATGCAATCCAACTATTAAAGGATGACGCCTCGATGTCAAAACCAGAGCATGCTACTTTGCGTCAGATTTTTATAGAATTAAGCAAAAAGAAAAACATTTGGAATTATATTAGTTAGCAAAATTTGTACGTACAAATGTTAAATAAAATTTAAGGGTTGTGCTTCTTCCGCTTGTAAGAAGTAGTTTTGTAAGGCAATTTTCTACGCATCAAATTCCATCTTTATGAAAACTAAAACTATTGTCATTACCCTACTCGTCATTGTTCTTGGCGGAATGATAGTGTATCGCATCACCAAAAACAAATCGGAAAACGAAAAAGGAAATGACAAAAATGGCAAAAAACCACCTATTGGTGTGAGTGCCATTGTGATTACGCCACAAGATTTTTCGAATACCATTTCTCTTTCGGGTTCGATTGAAGCCAATGAACAAATTGAAATTAGAAGCGAAGTTTCCGGAATTGTAGAAAATATTTCCTTTACAGAAGGAAGTCAAGTCAGTAAAGGACAAGTCTTACTAAAAGTCAATGATATCGAATTACGAGCGCAATTAGCACAAGCGAGAACCAAAGAAAGTTTAGCATCCGAAAACGAAAGAAGAGCCAAACTCTTATTGCAAAAAGAAGCTATAAGTCAAGAAGAATACGATATTGCCAGTGCTGATTACCGAACTACAAAATCACAAACACAGTTGATTCAAGCACAAATTGGAAAAACGTCTATTCGCGCACCATTTTCTGGAAAAGTCGGATTGCGAAATATTTCTCCAGGAACGTATGTTACTCCAGCAACGTTAATCGCCAAATTAGTCAATACCAATCCACTAAAAATCACCTTTTCAATTCCCGAAAAATACGCTTCAGAAATCAACAAAAATTCAGAAATCACTTTTACTGTTCCGAATGTAGCTGAAAAATTCACCGCCAAAATTTACGCATTAGAACCAGAAATTGAAACGATGACGCGAACGTTAAAAATACGAGCACTAACTCAAAATTCTAATGGTAAATTATTACCCGGAACGTTTGCTAACATTGAACTTCCTTTGCGAAATATCAAAGATGCGATTATCATTCCGACCGAAGCTGTGATTCCGGTTCAAGACGGAAAAAAAGTATTTATTGCCAACAATGGCAAAGCCAAAGAAGTGAAAGTGGAAACCTTAACCCGAACCGATAAAGACATTGTAATTACATCTGGATTAAAAATCGGCGATACGCTTTTAACCTCAGGTGTCATGTCATTAAAAGACGAAGCTGACATCAAAGTAAAAGTCAAATAATTATGAGTTTATCCACTTTAAGCATCAAGCGACCAGTTTTTACGATTGTCATTAATCTGACCATTATTCTTTTCGGAATTATTGGTTACAGTTATTTGGGAGTTCGTGAATTTCCTTCGATTGATCCAGCGCAAATTTCGGTACGAACCAATTATACTGGAGCTAACGCTGATATTATCGAATCGCAAATTACCGAACCTTTAGAAAAAGCGATTAATTCTATTGACGGAATTAGAAACATTACTTCATCTAGTAATCAAGGTTCGAGTAATATTACAATCGAATTCAAACTCGAAAAAAACTTAGAAGAAGCAGCCAATGATGTTCGTGATAAAGTGTCGCAAGCGGTTCGAAGTCTGCCTCAAGATATTGATGCCCCGCCAGTAGTTTCTAAAGCAGATGCCGATTCGGATGCGATTATTTCGATGACAGTTCAAAGTGATACTAAGAACGTATTGGAGTTGAGTGACTATGCCGAAAATGTAATTGCCGAGCGTTTGCAAACCATTCCGGGTGTGAGTACTGTTCAAATTTGGGGACAAAAAAGATACTCGATGCGTATTTGGATTGATCCAGTAAAACTGACTTCGTACGGTGTGACTGTTTCGGATGTGAGAATGGCTTTGGAAAAACAAAACGTCGAATTGCCTTCTGGAAAACTAACTGGTGCCAATACCGAATTAACGGTAAAAACTGTTGGAAACTTATCCAATGAAACCGAATTCAACAATATCATTATCATTTCCAACGATGATAAAGTGGTGCGTTTGAGTGATATCGGTCGAGCCGAATTGGATTCGGAGAATTTAGAAACCCAATTCAAAGCCAACGACCAATCGATGGTAGCTTTAGCTATTGTGCCACAACCAGGAACCAATTATTTGGATATTGCAAGTGAGTTTTACAAACAATTCGAAGGATTTAAAAAAGATTTACCAAAAGATATCAAGCTGAATGTCGCTTTAGATAATACGATATTCATCAAAAAATCGATAGTTGAAGTAGCTGAAACACTACTAATTTCAATCATTTTGGTGATTCTGATTATATTCTTATTTTTCAGAGATTGGGCCATTGCGTTCCGACCGTTGATTGATATTCCGGTTTCATTAATTGCCACATTTTTCATCATGTATTTGTGTGGATTTTCAGTCAATGTACTAACGCTTTTGGCGATTGTTTTAGCAACCGGATTGGTAGTTGATGACGGAATCGTAGTCACCGAAAACATCTTCAAAAAAGTAGAAGAAGGCATGTCACCAATTGAAGCAGCAATCAAAGGTTCAAATGAAATATTCTTTGCTGTCATTTCGATTTCCATCACGTTGGCAGCGGTATTTTTACCTATCATTTTCTTAGAAGGTTTCGTCGGACGATTGTTTCGAGAGTTTGGAGTGGTCATTGGTGCTGCTGTTTTAATATCAGCATTCGTTTCTTTATCGCTTACGCCAATGTTGAACGCCTACTTGATGAAAGGTGGCGAACAAAAGAAAACCAAATTTTACACGTTTACCGAACCATATTTTGTTAGTTTAAACAAAGGCTATGCTTCGTCATTAGAGCGTTTTATGCAAAAAAAATGGTTGAGTTTTCCAATCGTAATTGTTTGTTTCGGATTGATTTGGTTGTTCTTCTCTATTCTTCCAAAAGAAACTGCTCCTTATGATGATAGAAGTTTAGTTATTGTTGGAGTTACTACTCCAGAAGGTGCTACTTTTGACTACACCGACCGATTCATGGAAGACATGTCAAAACTAATCAATGACAGTATTCCAGAGAAGAAAATAGCATTGGTAATTACGTCTCCTGGATTCATGTCATCTTCTGTTAATACAGGTAGAATTAGAATGGCTTTGAAAGATCCGGAAGACCGAGATAAATCTCAAAAAGAAGTCGCCGAAGATTTTACCAAATGGACCAAAAAATATTCACAAGCCAAAGTCACCGTTTCAGAGCAACCGACTATTGCTGTAAATCGCCGTGGTGGTTTGCCAATACAATATATTATTCAGGCTCCAAATTTTGAAAAATTGCGTGAAAAGATTCCGCAATTCATGGATGAAGCTAATAAAAATGAAACTTTTTCCAATGTTGATGTGAATCTGAAATTCAACAAACCAGAAATCAATGTTACTATCGACAGAGAAAAAGCAGAAAGTCTTGGCATTTCTGTTTTAGATGTAGCACAAACCTTGCAATTGTCCTTGAGTGGCCAACGTTTTGGTTATTTTATGCGCAATGGAAAACAATACCAAGTAATTGGACAATTCGACAAAAAAGATCGTGACGAACCATTAGATTTGACTTCGATGTTTGTCAAAAGCAACAAAGGCGAACTCATACAATTGGACAATGTGGTAAAAGTAGACGAGCAAAGTAATCCACCGCAATTGTATCACAACAATCGGTACATGTCGGCTACGGTTTCGGCTGGTTTAGCTCCGGGAAAAAGTATGGTAGACGGAATTGAAGCAATGGATCAAATCAAAGAAAAAGTATTGGACGATACGTTCACTACCGATTTAGGTGGCGAATCTCGTGATTTCGTGGAAAGTAGTTCAAATACAATTTTCGCATTCGGATTGGCATTATTATTAATTTATCTGATTTTAGCTGCGCAATTTGAAAGTTTTATTGATCCGTTTATAATTATCTTAACCGTACCAATGGCAGTAGCTGGAGCGTTATTTTCACTTTGGTTGTTTGGACAAACGTGGAATATCTTCAGTCAAATCGGAACAGTCATGCTTATTGGTTTGGTCACGAAGAACGGAATTTTAATCGTCGAATTTGCGAACCAACTTCGCGAACAAGGAAAACCAAAATTAGAAGCCATTTTAGAAGCTTCTGAAGCACGACTTCGCCCTATTTTAATGACGAGTTTGGCTATTGCTTTGGGTGCTTTACCAATTGCTCTATCGCTTGGAGCAGCATCAACAAGTAGAATCGGAATGGGAGTTGTAATTGTTGGAGGGACGATCTTTTCTTTGATTCTGACCCTATTTGTTATTCCGTCCTTTTACTTAATGTGGTCGAAAGCTAAAAAACACCGACCAGAATTTGACAACTTAGAAGCTTTAGAAAAGTAAAGAATTATGAAAAATACATCGATATATATAGTTGCGCTTTTACTGTGTTGTGTTTTTAAAATACAATCGCAAGAAGTATTAAAACTCGAAGATGCTGTTAAAGTAGCTTTGGAGAACAACTACGATATAAAACTGTCTAAGAATGAATTAAAGATTGATGAAGTTAGCAATACATTTGGAAATGCTGGTATGTTGCCATCAGTGAATGCCACAATAACCAACAGTAATAGCATTCTGAATACAACGCAAACACAAGCTGACGGTTCGCAACGAACTTTAGATGGCGCTAAAAACATGAACTTAAATTACGGAGTTGGTTTGGACTGGAC
>JAZKGN010000095.1:0-6229 GCA_040385945.1 Bacteroidota bacterium | reverse complement strand
CGCGATGTACAAACCGATTTTATAGTGAGCAACGAAATTACTGTTGATGAAAGTTTGAATTTAGAAGAAATAAAAGCTGCAGCAGCAAAACAAAATCCGCAATTGCAAGCACAACTTCTAACCAAAAACAGCGCCGAGCAGCAACTTAAGCAAGTCAAAGCTGGTCGCTATCCAACTGTGCGAATCAATTCGGGTTATAATTTTACACGTTCGGAAGCTTCATTGGGATTTGTAACACAATCATCGGGAAGAGGTTTTGTTTATGGATTTTCGGCATCTGTGCCTATTTTTAACGGATTCCAACAAAACAGAAACGAAAAAATTGCAAAACTACAATTGGAAAATGCCAATGTTACTTTAGAGCAACAACAAAGAAGTTTGGAAAGTCAATTGAACCAAGCTTTTGAAAGCTATACAACAAACTTAGAATTGACTAAAGTAGAGCAAAAAAACCTTCAAATTGCCGAGCAAAATTTAGAGATTACGAGATCTAAATTTAAAATCGGAACCATCATTCCGATTGAATTCAGAACGGCACAACAAAATTTACTCGATGCGAAAGTTCGTTACAGCAATGCGTTGTACGCTACAAAAATTTACGAAATCGCTTTAAAAGAATTGGCTGGAAATTTAAGTTTTTAATGTATTTTTGACATCAATTTACTGATATAAATGATACAATACAACCCAAAAGACTGGATTACCTTTATTTTTCGTTTTCACAAATCGGATACCTTTAGGCAACTTTTTCCGCTGATGATTCTGATTGGAATTTACTCGGCAACCATTTGTTTTCTTGAAATACACTATTGGAAACTATCCGAAAACAGTCATGTAAAGAACATTTCTATCATGCATGGATCACTCGGATTTGTGATTTCATTATTATTAGCGTATCGTACCAACACTGCTTACGATCGTTGGTGGGAAGGTCGAAAACTTTGGGGTTCACTCGTAAATAATTCTAGAAACTTAGCGATAAAATTGTCTGCAATTCTAAAAAATGATGAAGATAAAAAGTATTATAAGTTCTTAATTCCGACCTATGCTTCGGTTTTATCCAAATATTTGAGCAATGAAGAAGTAGGTCAACTGCTTTTTGAAGATGTCGAACTCAAAATAAATCACAAAAAGCACAAGCCCAATCAAGTGGCACAATTGCTTTTCCATAAAACAAACGAGTTGTATGAATCGGGTAAAATTACAGGAGAGCAATTGATTATTTTAAACGCCGAATTGCAATCTTTTACTGATGTTTGTGGAGCTTGCGAACGAATAAAAAACACCCCTATTCCCTACTCTTACAGTGTTTTTATAAAAAAATTCATCTTCTTTTATGTGATGAGTTTGCCTTTTGGATATGCCTTTACTTTAGGCTATTATTGTGTGCCTGTAATCATCTTTATTTTTTATGTTTTTGCGAGTTTAGAACTCATTGCAGAAGAAATAGAAGATCCTTTTGGAAACGATTCCAATGACTTGCCAACAGCTAAAATTGCTTCCAATATTAAAAAACACGTTGAAGAATTATTATAAGTGTTTGAAAATGATTAATTTGCGATACGTTTGAATTTCAAGCAGTAATTAATCCCCAAATTTGCTTTGAAAATAAATCTTTTAGAAATAATAAAAAGTAACCGAAATGCTATAATCATTACTTTGTGTGTGGTTATTGGTGCTTTTTTGTTGGTAAAGTTGCCGAAGAAAAACATTATCAAAGAAACTTTTTTCAAAGAAGACGAAATCGAATACGATTATACTGACGGCGAAGAAGCCTTAGATACTTTAGAACATTTCGGACTTTGTGCCAATGAAAATTTTGTTGTTAGAGAAGATGCCGAAGTAAGAAGAACGCCCAATATTGCTAAGTACAACACACTTTACAAACTGCGATTTGGAACTAAAGTCTACACCAAAAACATCGATAAGGAAAATATAAACGATATCGATGTTGACGAATCCTTGGTTAACAGAGAAACTAAAAATGGTTTTGTTGCCATCTATTCTGTCAAACCCATCACTTTATCTGAAAAGCCTGTTGGTTATATGGCTGTTGAAGATATCATTGAAAAATCGGAATTTAAAAACTTCAAACCCAAACCAGAAAAGTCACCACCACTTGTACTTCCTTCTGATATACAAGCGGTCATCGAAAGCAATTTGACAATCGATGGTGTTGCCTACCAATTCATTCAAGACGAAGAACGTTACAACAATTCACTTTCTTATGGCGATTATAACGATGATGGAACTACTGATTTTGCTATTGTTTTGGATAACGCAGACCAATCCGAATCGATACTTTTACTCTATGTTTTGCAACCCAATAGAGACAAGTACAATCTGATGTATAAAAAGGTGCATTCGCCTTTAATGAAAATCAAAACCGTTCTCAAAGACACTAAAATAAGTGTGAATTTTGAAGTGACATCGTTCCCTATAGACGGAATTTATATTACCAATAACGAGCCAGCTACTTATTTTCAAATTTACAATGCTGTCGACAAATCGTTTATGGTATTTAAAAATTGATTTTATAAACAAAAAACCGTACTTTCTAGTTGATATTTATGTGTTTTTGGTAATTGTCAATTATCGAATAATCCCTATATTTGCGACCTTAAACTCAATTACACATGCGAATTTCATACAATTGGATCAAACAATTCATTAAGATAGATTTACCTTCAGAAGAAACGGCTGCAATGCTTACCGACTTAGGTTTGGAAGTGGAAGTTGTAGAAAAATTCCAATCGGTTAAAGGCGGATTGGTCGGAATTGTAGTTGGTGAAGTGAAAACGTGTGAAAAACATCCTGATGCGGATCGATTGAGTGTTACAACGGTTGATGTTGGCGATGCGACACTTCAAATTGTTTGTGGTGCTCCAAACGTGGCAGCCGGACAGAAAGTCCCAGTAGCTTTAATCGGAACGAAATTATTTGATAAAGAAGGAAACGAATTCGAAATTAAAAAAGGTAAAATTCGAGGTGTAGAAAGTCACGGAATGATTTGTGCCGAAGACGAATTGGGTTTAGGCGAAAATCATGATGGCATTATGATTTTAGATAAAAAACTAAAACCTGGAACTACGCTTGCAGAAGTTTTAAAAATAGAAAACGACGAAGTATTCGAAATTGGATTAACACCCAACCGTGCTGATGCTATGTCGCATTTTGGTGTAGCACGCGATTTAAGAGCCGGAATGTTGTTAAAAAGTTTGAATGTCGAACTTATTTCACCTTCAGTTTCTGGGTTTAGAGTCGACAAACGAATCTTAAAAATTGATGTTGATGTAGTCGATTCTAAATTGGCACCAAGATATTGTGGTGTAACCATTTCGGGAGTTACAGTAAAGCCTTCTCCAGCTTGGTTGCAAAACCGTTTGAAAGCAATCGGACTTACTCCGAAAAATAATATTGTTGACGTTACCAATTATATTTTACATGATTTCGGACAACCGTTACACGCTTTTGACGCTTCAAAAATCAGTGGCAAAGTAATTGTAAAAACGGTTAAAGCCGGAACCAAATTCACCACCCTTGATGATATCGAACGAACACTTCACGAAGACGATTTGATGATTTGTGACGACAAAGGTCCGATGTGCATTGCAGGTGTTTTTGGTGGAAAAGACTCGGGTGTTACCGAAAACACAACGAATATCTTTTTAGAAAGTGCCTATTTTAATCCGGTTTCTGTCAGAAAAACTGCCAAACGTCATAGTTTAAGTACTGATGCTTCGTTTCGTTTTGAAAGAGGAATCGATCCAACGTTGACTGAATATGCGTTGAAAAGAGCGGCAATGTTGATTCAGGAAGTTGCTGGCGGTGAAATAACATCAGATGTAGTTGATATTTATCCGAAGAAAATAGAAGATTTTGCTGTCTTTTTAAACTTTGACAAAACGGCAAAATTAATTGGAGAAGAATTACCGAAAGAAACCATTAAAAAAATATTGGCTTCGTTGGATATAAAAATTAATAGTATTTCAGATGCTGGTTTGGGATTGACGATTCCTGCTTTTAGAGTAGATGTACAAAGAGAAGTCGATGTTATCGAAGAAATCTTGCGTGTATATGGTTACAACAATATTAATTTTTCAAAAAAATTAAATGCAACTGTTGCCAATTCGCCACGAACTGAAGACTATAAAGTTCAGAATATCATTGCCTCTCAATTGAATTCATTGGGATTTAATGAAATGATGGCGAATTCGTTAACTACGCCAGAATACATTCAATTGTCTAATTTGTTAAAAGAAGAAAACAACATTTCGATGCTCAATCCGTTGAGCAATGATTTATCTGTAATGCGTCAATCGCTCTTATTTTCTGGATTGGAAGCTATATCGTACAACAGTAACAGACGAAATGGTGATTTGAAATTATTCGAAATTGGTAAAACCTATCACAAATTGCTTGCTGGTCCGACCGAAAAGAAACACCTAACACTTTTTACAACTGGAAATCGTGCTACAGAAACATGGACCAACGTTCAGAAACCAACCGATTTCTTTTTGTTTAAAGGCTATGTAACGGCTATTTTAGCTAGATTAGGTTTCAATAAAACGAATGAAAAACCAGTTGAATCAGATGTTTTTGCAGAAGGTGTTGCGATTACTGTTGGAAATGATATCATCGTTGAATTCGGAACGGTAAAAAAATCCATCTTAAAACATTTCGACATTAAGCAAGAAGTGTTGTTTGCCGATTTCAATTGGGATTTGGTGTTGAAATTACTATCGAATAAAATTAAATTTCAAGACATTCCGAAATATCCTGAAGTCCGTAGGGATTTGGCTTTGTTAGTCGATACTAAAGTGGCTTTCGAATCGATTTATAATGTTGCCATTCAAACAGAAAAGTCGCTTTTAAAAAGCGTTAATTTGTTTGATGTGTATGAAGGAACTAATTTGCCAGCTGGTAAAAAATCGTATGCGATAAGTTTTATCATTCAAGATACTAGCAAAACTTTGACAGATGTTCAGATTGATAAAATCATGAGTAAACTGCAATCCAATTTTGAAAAAGAATTGGGTGCGCAATTGCGTTAATAAAGTAACATTTACTTACTAAAAATCAGAAAACCCTGTGCGCAATCACAGGGTTTTCTTTCTCAAACACCCGAGGCGCAGCCGAATTGTTTGGAGCGCAGCGGAAAAAAAACAATAACACCTAAGTTATATACTTATGATTTTGGAGTAACCACGCTATCAACAACGTGAATTACGCCATTAGACTGATTGACATCGGCAATCGTAACTTTAGAACTGTTTCCATTTTCATCAGTAAGGTATAAATCCTTTCCTTTCATCCAAGCTGATAAAGTACCACCACTCACAGTTTTTAAAGTTGCTTTTCCGTTTCCTGCTTTAATTGCAGCTGCGATATCAGAGGCATTCATTTTCCCTGAAACAACGTGATACGTCAAAATGGTTTGCAATAATTTTTTGTTTTCTGGTTTTAGCAACGTTTCAACAGTTCCTTTTGGTAACTTGTCGAAAGCCGCGTTTGTTGGGGCAAAAACGGTAAATGGTCCTTTTCCTTGTAATGTTTCTACTAATCCAGCTGCTTTTACTGCCGCTACCAATGTGGTGTGATCTTTAGAGTTTACGGCATTTTCAATAATGTTTTTTGATGGATACATTGGAGCGCCTCCAACGGTTACTGTTTTCTCTTTTTGAGCTAAAGCGGTTGTTCCTAAAGCTAAGGTTACAACTAATGCAAATACACTTACGATTCTTCTTGTTTTCATGATACTTATTTTTTTAAAAGTTATAAATGGATTTACGAGAAGAACTAGTTAATGGTTTTTTAGCATTTGACTTTTATGCAAAAAAAAGCCTTATTCCGCTTTTTGAACGGGATAAGGCTTCCAACAAAATGAACTTAAGTATTATTATTTAATAACTAACTAGCTGTTAGATACAGAATAGTTGTAAAGGTTGCGTTGGAGAATAAAAAATTACTCTTTAATAAACTTACTACTACTTACACCTTTACTAGTAACAACTTTTATAAAATAATTTCCTGTTTTCAAACTGGAAACATCAATTGAATTTGTTGGTTCAGTAACAACCAATATCAATTGTCCTAAAGTATTGTAAATGCTTATTGAAGAAATTTCAATATCGTTCTTCACTTGAATGTTTAAAAATTCATTCGCAGGATTTGGAGCTAGTGCAAAATACTTTTCAAATTCAAAATCAGTACTACCTAAAGCTTGAAT
>JAZKGN010000094.1:0-7336 GCA_040385945.1 Bacteroidota bacterium | reverse complement strand
CTTTCTGGTCTAGAAAGTAATCTTCCAAAAGGAATTGCTTTATTAGAAAATTTACTAAAAAACGTAAAACCAGATCAAGCGGTTTACGATACGCAAGTAGAAACTACTTTGAACAATAGAGCCAATGCTAAAAAACGTAAAGAAAGCATCATGGCAGCATTGACTAATTATGCCAAATTTGGTAAGGATTCTCGTTTCAGAGATATTCTTTCTGCAAAAGAACTAAAGGAAATGAATGTGACAGAACTGGCAAATTTGGTAAAAGACCTGACCAGTTATGAACATCAGATTTTCTTTTATGGCACCGATTTGAACACGATAGTGGCTACGTTGGAAAAAAACCACAACCTATCAGCCAACAAACCTATTCCGACACCAAAACAGTATTTGGAACCAGCAACTACTAGCAAGGTTTATTTTGCTAACTATGACATGGTACAAACAGAAATGAACAGAGTGGCAAAAGGCGAAAAATACAATCCGAATTTGGGTGGAATAGCGAGTGTTTTCAACAACTATTTTGGATCTGGATTGTCATCGATAGTTTTTCAGGAAATCCGCGAATCTAAATCGCTTGCGTATTCTGCAAATGCTTCGTACGGAATGGCAAATGATAAAAACCTAAACGATTATATGATGGTTTCCATCGGAACACAAGCCAACAAATTACCACAAGCTGTTGATGCGTTAAATGCATTATTGTCTGACATGCCAAAAATCGACAAACAATTCAACAACGCTAAAGAGTCGAGTTTAAAACAAATTGCATCTGGTAGAATTATCAAAACAAACATCTTCTTTAATCAATTGGGATTGAAAAAACTGGGATTTGATTATGACATCCGAAAAGATACGTATGCAAGAATTCAAAACCTTACTTTAGAAGGCACCAACGACTTTTTCAATAAAGAAGTGAAAACCAAAAAATACAATACAGCGATTATTGGTAAGAAAGATAATTTAGACTTCGAAGCGCT
Organism: Bacteroidota bacterium; assembly: GCA_040385945.1. GTDB lineage: Bacteria > Bacteroidota > Bacteroidia > Flavobacteriales > Flavobacteriaceae > Flavobacterium. The sequence continues at coordinate 6,359 of JAZKGN010000094.1, read as the reverse complement.
TAAAAAATTAGGCGATGTACAAGAAGTTACCTTAGAAGAAATCTTTAATTATTAATAACCCATTTTTTATAATAATAGAAATCCCAATCGAAAGGTTGGGATTTTTTTTTAGAAAAGCTTTCCATTACAATTCCAAATAAATAATACGTGTTATTTTTATTACAAAACACTGTAACAAAACATAATTAAATATTACTAATTGCGTTATCAATCAACCATCAATCATGACCTTCCCTAACTTTTACAAAACCATCTTGTTTTGCCTTTTATTTTCTGGTATTTCATTTGCTCAAAATAGTGCATCTATTTCAGGTAAAATAGCTGATGAAAAAGGAAATCCACTCAACAACTTACTTGTAACACTACTAAAATCAGATGGCACTTCTATCGAAAAAACAACACTGACCGACGAAACGGGAAAGTTTGAATTTGTGATAGTAACACCAGCCGATTACTATATTGCAATCAGTGCCAATGAACTTGAAAGCTATACGAGCAAAGTGCTTACCATCACTGCTCAAAACTCCACGATAGAACTTCCAACTATCACACTCAAAAAGTCGGGAATCAACCAATTGGCTGAAGTCAAAATCGAGAAAAAAATTGCTTTCGTAACTCAAAAAGCAGATCGCACCATTGTAAATCCGGATGCCTTAATCTCCAATGCAGGAGGAAGTGCTTTAGATGCCTTATCTAAATCTCCTGGCGTAATGATTGATGAAAACGGAAATATAAAACTACGAGGAAAATCGGGTGTTCTTATTTTAATCGATGACAAACCTACTTATCTAACAGGAAGTGAATTAGAAAACTACTTGAAATCATTGCCTACAAGTGCCATCAAACAAATCGAATTAATGACGAATCCTCCAGCAAAATACGAAGCTTCAGGAAATGCTGGAGTCATTAATATCATCACTAGAAGAAGCAAATTAAAAGGTTTAAACGGAAATCTAAGTTTAAATTATGGTCAAGGAAACTACGCCCGAACGAGAAACAATGTAAATCTGAATTACAACACAGCTAAATTTGCATTGTTCTCAAATCTAAGTTATGCCTATGCAGAAACATTTCAAGATTTAACGATTGAACGCCAATTCAAAAATGAGGATGGAAGTCCTAAATCGTCCTTCGAACAAAACACCTACATAAAAGGTTTCAATAGCTCCTACAATGCACAGATTGGTTTCGATTATTATCTTTCTGAGAAAAGCACCATCGGAATTGTTACCAAAGGATTACTCAATCCAACAGAAAGACCAAGTTACAATTATGCTACTCTTCGCGATGCAAATGGCAATGTAACTGATATTGTAACGGCAGATAATACCAATGAAACCGATTTTAAAAACGGATCGCTAACCTTGAACTTTCGACATGAATTTGAAAAACCTGGAAAAATGTTTACGACCGATTTTGATTATGTAGCCTACTCAACTCAAATCGATCAATTGTATAAAAACAATATTTACAATCCTTCTGGAGTCAATACGTATAACGATACACAAAACGGATATGTTCCTTCTGAAATTAAAATTTATGCCTTCAAAAGTGATTACACAACGCCTTTAAAAAACGAAGCTAAATTGGATTTTGGTGTAAAAGCCAGTGTCACCAAAACCGATAATGATGCGGTGTATACCAAAACACAAAACAATGTTACCGTTGCAAATAACGATTTAAGCAATCACTTTTTTTATGATGAAGTGATTACCTCAGCCTATGTAAGTTACAGTAAATCTTTCAAAAAAATTGACATCCAAGCTGGACTGCGTTTTGAGGACACACAACTAGAAGGCAAACAATTGGGAAATCCAAACAAACCATATTCTGAATTTAAAAACAACTACAATTCACTTTTCCCAACAGTATATGTAAGTTATAAAATAGATAGTTTGGCAACTAAGACCATCAATTTGTCTTATGGAAAAAGAGTAGAACGCCCGTTTTATAGAGATTTAAATCCGTTTTCAAGTCCGCTTGACCAATACACCTTTTACGAAGGAAATCCGTATTTGAAACCTACGTTTGCTCATAATCTTTCACTATCGTATAATTATACCGAATTGCTTTCGACAACATTTTCCTATTCTTACACCAAAGACGCTATCAACGAAACGATAGAAATCAACGACGATATTTACTACAGCAGACCTAACAATATTGGTAAAAGCAATCAGTTTGCATTATCAATACAAAGCCGTTTTAAACCTTTCAAATGGTTGACCACTTCGATTTATACTGAAGTCAATTATTCAGAATACAAAAGCCAACTCTACACACAACCTTTAGATGTTAGCGGTACGTATTGGTTTATTAACTCCAATAACAGCATTCAATTCTCTAAAAATTGGAGTGGTGAAATCAGTGGTCAATACATTACAAAATCGGTAGATACCCAATTTACTATTGGCGATTATGGCTTTGCTGCTATAGGTTTGCAACGCAAAATTCTCAACGATCAAGGGACATTAAAATTGAATGTTAGTGATGTATTTTACACCAACAGAATCAGAGGTAGAATCAATAACCTAGAGCTTACAGATGCCAATTGGTATGGCACTAGAGATACTCGTGTGGTAATGATTGGTTTTACGTATCGCTTTGGAAAAAACACCAATAAAAAAGCGAAGTATAACGGAACTGGATCTGAAAGTGAGCAAAACAGAGTTCGAATATAATCATGTTAATTCATTCTTTATCACAAATCCTAATTGGTGATTTGGTTACTGTTTTCAACAAAGCCTTTGAAGGATATTTTCTTCCAATCCAACTCAATGAGCAACAGTTATCCGACAAAATTAAGTCGGAGAACATCCAATTGGAGTATTCTGTTGGCGTTACCATTGAAGGTCAATTAGTGGCTTTCATCCTTACTGGAGTTGACTTCAATCAACAGCAAACCATTTCATACAATGCAGGAACTGGTGTCATTCCCGAATTTAGAGGTTTACATCTAACCGAAAAAATGTATGCGTATTTACTTCCTATTTTAGAAAAACAAAACATAAGCAAACACCAATTGGAAGTCATTACGCAAAACACAAAAGCACTTCGCATTTATGAGCAAATAGGTTATACGATAACTAAAACGGTTTCGTGTTTTAAAGGAAACGTAATTCCGCCTTCAAAAGAAACAGTATACGATTTTGTAAAATTGGATGCGATTACGGATACTTTACTACCATCGTTTTGGAATCATAATCCAACGTATCAAAATACCTTGTCATCCATTAACAGAAATAAAGCAATACACGAAACTATAGGTGCTTTTGATAGTGAAGAGTTAATAGCTTACATCATTTATGTAAAAAATTCTGGAAGGATAAGACAGTTTGGTGTGCATCCCAATTACCGTAATAACGGAATTGGACATCGGTTGTTTTATGAAGCTCAAAAAGCCAATCCAACAGCAGATGTTGTACTTATCAATAGTGACAATGCTGATTTCAAAACTCATTCTTTCTTAAAGAAAATTGGACTCGATGTCTTTATCGAACAGTTTGAAATGAGCTTGCAAAATTAATACTTAAAAAAAATAAGAATAAAAGGTTACAAATAACTCTTTCACTCAATCTTCATTTTTAAAAATTAAAGCATTGAAAATCAATTCATTTTTTATATTTTTGAAAGAAGAAGCATGTTAAAATCATGTGACATTTCTTTCTATTCCTAATAGGTTTAAATATGAAAATAGATTCCACAATTAATTCTCCTGTTACCGATGCTCAACGGGTAAAACTAGTTGACGCCTTACGCGGTGTTGCTCTTTTGGGAATTTTATTAATGAATATTCCTGGTTTTTCAATGGCCGATTATTCTTCAGAAATTTATGAAAACGATCCTACCAATATCAACTTTTGGGTAAGTAAAATTATTACCGTTTTATTTGAAGGTAAAATGAGAGCGATGTTCAGTATGGTTTTTGGTGCAGGCATATTGCTTTTTATTAGCAAAAAAGTAAAAAACGGACTGTCTGTACATGGCTTGTTTTATCGTCGTATGTTTTGGCTGTTGCTGTTTGGATTAATTCATGCGCATTTAATTTTGTGGATTGGCGATGTGTTGTACCTCTATGCGGTATGCGGAATGATTGTATATTTATTTCGTAACGTAAATCCAAAATACTTAATACTGGCTATCCCTTTGGTCGCTCTGGTGGATTTTGGTGCCAATACTTACTTTTATCAGGGCGTGCGTGAAAAACGCATCAATTATGTGGAAGCGAAAAAAGCGCAAAGCGAAAATAAAACTTTGACTGTCGCGCAAAGCAAAGCTTTGGTCACTTGGAGGGAAGTAGAAAAAACCATGATTCCCAACCGTGAAGATGCCAAAGAAAATACAAAAAAATTGAAATCGGATTACAGCACCGTAGCCAATTATCTTCGACCATTAGCTTTTGATGGCCAAACCAAATTCATGATTTTCGAAATTTGGGATTGCATTGCACTTATGTTGCTGGGATTTGCTTTATATAAGTGGGGATTCCTAACAGGGAATTGGTCGAATTACAACTATCGAAAAGTAATGCTGATTGGCTACAGTGTTGGTCTTCCATTAGTTATATACAATACGTACCATAATTATGTTACGTATTCTACATTAGAAGCGAATCTCAAAATAATGGAAAAAGTTTCCATAAATTGGGTCCAATTGATTTATCCATTTCAACGTATTTTTTTGGTAATGGCTCATTCTGCAGCTCTGATTTTATTGTATAAGTCAAAAGTTATGAAGGGACTTTTCCGCCGTCTGGAAGCAGTGGGACAAATGGCTTTTACCAATTACATCATGCACTCCATTATTTGCACTTTGTTCTTTTTTGGTTACGGATTGAATTACTTCGCTGTATTCGAATTCTATCAAATCTATTATGTTGCTTTTGCTATTTGGATAGTACAATTAATCCTAAGTCCGATATGGCTGCAGTATTTTAATTTCGGTCCTCTTGAATGGCTTTGGCGTAGTTTGACCTATTGGAAATTGCAACCTTTTAAGAAAGTTAAATAAATAGTTGCGTTTCATGGGTAACAAATAATTCTAGTTGTTGATATATAGTTGTATTAATCTTAAAAACTACATATCATGAAAACAAAATTACAATTACTCGTTATTACTTTATTTTTCTCAGCAAATGTATTTTCACAAGTTGGCACTGGTTGTTGGCGCATGATTTCAGCTGGAGAAAATTTTTCTCTTGCCATAAAAATGGACGGAACTTTATGGGGTTGGGGACAAAACAGCAACAAACTAGGCTTAGGACTTGGGAATTTATTAGATCAAAATCTTCCTATTCAAATTGGTACTGCTAACGATTGGGCAACAGTTTCTGCTGGAAACGTACACTCTTTAGCTGTAAAAACCAATGGCACACTTTGGTCTTGGGGAAATGGTCAATTTGGACAATTAGGTAACGGAATTTTCAACTCGGCTACACCCAATGTTACACAAATAGGAACAGCAAACGACTGGCTGCAAGTTTCTGCGGGTAACCGATTTAGTTTGGCTATAAAAACCAATGGGACGCTTTGGTCATGGGGACGTAACAATACTGGACAATTGGGAATCAATACAATTATCGACCAAAACCTACCTGTACAAGTAGGAACTGCTACAAATTGGGTTCGAATTGATGCTGGAAACCAACATTCGTTAGCTGTTGATGCATTCGGATTTATGTATGCTTGGGGAAATAATACTTTCGGACAGTTGGGTGACGGAACCAATACAACAAGTTTAGTTCCGATTGTAATTACCTCAACAAACAATTGGGCATTGGTGTCTGCTGGATTTGATCATAGCATGGCATTGGATGTAAATAATATCTTATATACTTTTGGAAATAATGTAAACGGACAATTGTGTGACGGAACCAATACGGCTTCTAATCTGCCTATTCCGATTAGTTTTTCTGGTGCTGGAACAGTATCCTTTTATATCGCTATTTCAGCAGGTAACTCATTTTCATTAGCTATTCGAAACAACAACACACTTTGGTCGGGAGGTTTTAATACTTCTGGTCAATTGGGATTGGGGAATAATACTGCGGTGAATGTCTTAAATCAAGTGGGAACCAACAACAATCATTTTGCTATTTCGGCTGGAGATACCCATTCGTTAGTCTTAGACAATTCGGCTTCTTTATCATCAACAGGAAGAGGTATTGAAGGTGAATTGGGAATCGGAACCAACATTAATATGAATACGCTACAAGCGGTAAATTGTCCTACGTCTACTCTTGGAACGGATGAAATGGAAACTGAAATAATGAAAGTAGTAGTCTATCCAAATCCAACAAATGATATTGTAAATGTGAATTATACTTTAGAAAACACATCCGATGTAACACTTCGATTGAC
>JAZKGN010000093.1:0-10451 GCA_040385945.1 Bacteroidota bacterium | reverse complement strand
TTTCTAAAGACGATTTGTTGTCGCTTTTAAACCGAGCGATGAAAGAAGACCAATTCATTTCCTCCAAAAAAATAAAAATAAAAGAATCAGAAGCGTTATTACGGCTTTCGGGTGGCGATGGACGCAAACTATTAAATATTTTTGAACTCGTTGTAAATGCAAGCCCTGAAGGTCAAATTACAATCACCAATGACAAAGTTTTAGAATTGGTACAGCAAAACACGGTGCTTTATGACAAAACAGGCGAACAACATTACGATATTGTTTCAGCCTTTATAAAATCCATCTGCGGAAGTGATCCCAACGGTGCTGTTTATTGGTTGGCGCGAATGATTGAAGGTGGCGAAGACGTAAAATTTATCGCACGACGTATGTTGATTTTATCGAGTGAAGATATAGGGAATGCCAATCCAACTGCTTTTATAATGGCAAACAATACGTTTCAAGCTGTGGCAACAATTGGTTATCCTGAAAGCCGAATTATCTTGAGTCAGTGTGCTGTTTATTTAGCTACTTCTCCCAAAAGCAATGCAAGTTATATGGCAATTAGTGAAGCACAATCCATTGTAAAGCAAACGGGCGATTTACCCGTTCCTATTCATTTGCGAAATGCACCAACCAAGTTAATGAAAGAATTAGGCTATGGTGATGAATATCAATATTCGCACGATTATGCCAATAACTTTAGTGAGCAAGAATATTTACCTGATGCCATTTCGGCAACTGCATTTTATAAACCTGGAAATAATTCGCGTGAAAATGGAACTAGAGAGTTTTTGAAAAATCGTTGGAAAGACAAGTACGGATATTAATTAGCAAAACATATTTAAAAAATGAAACAAAGTCTATTGCTATTTAGTTTACTATTAGCCATCGCATCATATTCTCAAAAAAATTGTAGTTTAGAGTATTCAAAAAAAAATGCTATATATGCAGTTGACACCAACGACATAAAATGCATTGCAGAAAATTCGGAAACAAAAAACACTTTGTTTTTTACTTTTGGAATATGGTGTGAACCTTGCCGTTTACATTTGCCAAATGCAATCAAATTTGCAGAAGAAAATAATATTACTTTTTATGTTTTATTAGTGGAAGCGGAAGAAGATGAATTAACTAAACAAGCCATTGACTATCTAAAAAAAATAAAAACCAATATCAAAATTATTGTACTCAAGGACGAGAAATATGGTGTAAAAAGAAGCAAAAAAAATAAAAAATTCGTTGCTGAAATAACGCCAAAAGAGCTTGAAAACATTCCTGATTACTCCAAATATATATTACTAAATAAGGCAGGAAAAGTACTTATGGTAACCAATTGGAAAGACAATAAAGAAAATGATTGGAGAGATGATACTGAAATGGTTAAAAAAAGAATCGTTCCACTATTATAATTCAGCACCTACAATAATTTGGGTTTGGATTTTAAAATTTAACCTCAACTTTTTCAGAAACCAATTGGTCATTTTTATAATATTCAAAAAACCACTCGCTATTTTTTAAGACAAGTGCACCTTGTATGTCACCTTTAACAGCGGTATAAAAATCTTTAACGGATGTTTTATACAATTTCATAATCACTCTTGGCTCTGTATTTACCAATTGAAACCCATTTTGAATGGGCTGAGCAAATAAAGTATTTGGAGTAGTACTATTGTTTTCTATCGTAACTGTTTTTGGTTGTTCAACAGCTGCATTATTTACAGTATTTTCTGTTTGTTTTACAGTTGCTTTACTCGCATCATATTTATGATTTAATGTAGCAAATGATGTAAAAGCATCTCGCAATGCTTCGTTATAGGCAACTCTATATTCCTTATGTTTACTCGTTCCTTGTTTTGAAGTAAAAAGCACATTTCCTCTGCAATCTTTAAGCACCACTTTTAATTTTGTAACAAACATCGTACTGAACTTTTCGACATCAACGTAGACTTTATTACAGTTGTTGGTTAAAAATTCATCTGGAGCTGATTCCGATTCCATATAAGTTTCAAAACCATACTTTTCCATAAACAATTTGGCCAGCGTGTTCAATTGGTATTTATTGTCTTCTTTCAGAAAGCTAAATTTAGAAGGCACTAAAGCGTACTTATACTCATTTAAATTTTGCCCAACGACACTATTTGACAATGCAAAAACTACGAATAAAAACAACAATTTTTTGATCATAACATATTTTTTAATTCCAATAAATGGGTAATTGATTGAACGTCTAAAGGTACTTCTTTTTTCTCTGGATTGAAAAAAATAGCTTGAATTCCGAAATCCAAAGCACCTTTTATATCAGCATCTAAACAATCTCCAATCATTACAGCATTTGTTTTAGAAGTATTAGCCAAACTCAAAGCATGCTCATAAATTTTTGGATGCGGTTTTTTAACGCCGGCCATTTCCGAATTGGTTATCGAAGTAAAATAGTTAGCAATACCCGAATTTTTTATTTTTTTGTATTGCACATCTGCAAAACCGTTCGTAATTACGTGAAGTTTGTATTTCAAATTTAAATAATCCAACACTTCTTTTGCGCCTTCAAAAAGCAAATTATTTTCGGGTAAAAACGTAATATAATCTATCGACATTTGGTGAATTTCTTCATCAGAAATGGAGTACTTCAACACATCAAAAGAATCCCTCAATCGTTTGTATCGCAACTCTTCATGTGTCATTTTATCGACTTGATACAATTTCCAACAGGCTTGATTTATGGGTGCATAAATAGCAACAAAATCTTTTGTGTTTATAGTTGGATGATTGTCTTTAAAAATGGTGTCAAAGGCTAACTCCGAGTTTTTATCAAAATCCCAAAGCGTATGATCTAAATCGAAAAAAATGTCGGTTATCTGTTGCATTTCTTAAAAAATTCCTTCGTCATTAAAACTGTAAAACCCTATTTCTGTTATGATGATGTGATCGAGAACCAAAATATCCATCTGTTGTCCAGCAACTTTTAGCTTTTTGGTTACTTCTTTATCGGAATCACTTGGAAACAATTTTCCTGAAGGATGATTGTGTGTCAAAATTAACGAAGTTGCATTACATTCCAATGCCTTTTTAAAAATTATTCTGCTGTCGACAGTGGTTCCGGTCATTCCGCCTTTCGACAATTGTAACTTATGAAGTACTTTATTGGAATTGTTGAGATACAAAACCCAAAATTCTTCATGAGGCAACTCGCCAATTATAGGTTGCATGATTTCGAAAACCGATTTACTAGAGGTTATTTTAGAATAATCGAGAGCGTCTTCTGAACGTTTTCTTCGTGCCAATTCTAAAGCTGCAACTATCGAAATTGCCTTAGCCTCTCCTATTCCTTTGAATTCGATTAATTGCGAAATCGACAATTTACTAAGTTGGTTCAAGTTGTTATTGGTGGAAGCTAAAATTCGTTGGCACAATTGAACCGCGCTTTCATTACGAGAACCCGAGCCAATTAAAATGGCAAGTAATTCCGAATCAGACAAAGCCGATTTGCCTTTGAGGAGCATTTTTTCACGCGGACGATCGTCTTCCGCCCATTGGTTGATTGGTGTGTACATAGTTATTTTGGCTTTAAAAAAGTAAAGAAACTTATTTTTTTAATGAGGTCAAAATAATATGCTTATAAAATTACTTCATCAATGCTTTCACCTCATCAAAATTCAATCCGCCATAATTGCCCGAACTCATTAATAACAACGCCGAACTATCAAAATTTTGACTAAATAAGAAATTCTTAAAATCGGAAGGGTTGGTATGAATTATCAAATCTTCACGCTCGAAGGATTGTGCAATTTGTTCGTAAGTAACTTCTTCTAATTGTTTTATTTTAACAGCATCTGGCGAGTAAAAAACAACCGCCACATCAGCAGCATCGAGTGCGCCTTGGTATTCTTTGAGAAACTCAGCGTTCAAACTGCTGTAGGTATGCAATTCCAAACACGCAATTAATTTTCTATCGGGATACTGATTTTTTACGGCTTGTGTTGTTGCCGAAACTTTACTTGGTGAATGGGCAAAATCTTTGTAGGCAACTTTTCCTTTTCCTTCGGCAATTTTTTCCAAACGTTTGGATGCTCCTTTGAAACTGGCAATGGCTTCGTAAAAATCGGCTTCATCAACACCCATGTTTTGGCAAATCCATTTTGCGCCTGCAAGGTTGTTTAAGTTATGCGCACCGAAAACTTCGATTGGCATCGCGCCTTCTGGTGTTTGTAGTAAAGTAGTTCCGTCTTCAACCGTGTAACTTGGCGTTACATAAGGCAATCGTCTGATGGTGTTGGTAGTTTCTTCAGCTACTTTTTTGACGGTTGCATCTTCTTCATTGTACACCAAAATACCACCTTTTGTAATTTGGTTGACAAAAATTTCGAATTGTTGTACATAATTTTCAAACGTCGGAAACACATTGATATGATCCCAAGCGATGCCAGAAAGCAAGGCAATATTGGGTTGGTACAAATGAAATTTTGGTCTTCTATCAATAGGTGATGATAAGTATTCATCGCCTTCTAGTACAATAAAATCGTTTTCGTTGGTAAGATGTACCATAGTGTCAAAACCTTCTAGTTGTGCTCCGACCATATAATCGACTTCGATATTGTGGTAATGCATAACATGCAAGATCATAGAAGTGATGGTTGTTTTTCCGTGCGAACCACCAATAACCACACGTGTTTTATTTTTGGATTGTTCGTATAAAAATTCGGGATAAGAATAGATTTTCAAACCCAATGCTGTCGCTTTTAGCAACTCGGGATTGTCTGCTTTTGCGTGCATTCCGAGAATAATGGCTTCAATATCGGACGTTATTTTTTCGGGAAACCAACCCATTTCGGCAGGCAATAATCCTTTTTTTTCCAATCGTGATTTGGATGGTTCAAAAATAGCATCATCGCTACCTGTAACTTGATATCCTTTGTTGTGTAAGGCTAGTGCTAAATTGTGCATGGCGGCTCCGCCTATGGCAATAAAATGTGTTCTCATACTTTGCTGTTGGTTGCTGGTTGTCGGTTGTTGGAAATAGAACAGACAACTGACAACTATTTTTCAAATTGTTCTTTTAATGTATTCGCTTTTGTTTTGTCTTTAAGCTGGTTCAAATATAAATTATAAAGCTTTTGAAAGGTCGTTTTTGAGTGACCAATTTCGTGCGCTTTTAAATAATTTGATTCGGCCGATGTGTATCGCTTGAAATAGACATCGATATAGCCTTTAGACAAGTAACCGTCAACCTTTGATAAATTCATTAGTTCGTTGGCATATTTATTCGCTTTGGTTTCGCTTCCGCCGATTATTCCTGGTAATTCGATATAAAAGATAACCAGTGCCCAGCGTGTATCGATATGTTTGGCATCGAGTTTGGCAGCTGTAAGAAAGGATGTTTCGATTTCATCTATCATTCCGAATGCTTTCAATTTACTAACTGATTTGGCTTTCATTCCTAAAGCGCCGCCGAATTTGTAATGGTAATTGGCTGATTTTGGAAATTGGTTTTTTAATAGTTTGTATTGGTTAATTGCTACGTCCCATTTTTTTTGGTGCCCTGCAATATCACCTAGATACTCGATAGTTTTGTAATTTGTTGGATTGGATTTTAAGTAGCTTTCAAAAAGCAGTTTGGCTTGATCAAACTTTTCTTGTTGGAATAGTTTTTCTGCCTTTTCAAAATCGGTTTCGACCGTCATTGGAAAGGAGATAAGGAAAAGAAAAAACAGATATAATTTCATTGCCATTTAGTATAGCTCAAAAATAGGGAAATATAATGTAAAACAGAATCTGTTTTGAAGAAGTTAACAAGTGTTTTAGACCATTACTATCTAGCCCTGATGGAGCGGTTAGCTTGCGAGGAACGAGCAACTAAAAGTGACAGCAGGAAAACGAATCACAGATAAAGCCCAAGCCTTTCGCTCATAAAAAAAGCCGACTTAATTCAGTCGGCTTTGGTATTCTAATTTGATTGGATTATTTCACCAAAGTCATTTCGTCAACGATATGTTTCGCTCCCGAGTAATTTTCGATTACCCAAAGTACATAACGAATATCAACGTTGATGGTTCTTTGTAATTTGTTATCGAAGATAACGTCACCAGCCATGGCTTCGATGTTTCCGTCGAAAGCAAGACCAATTAATTCTCCTTTTCCGTTAAGAACTGGCGAACCAGAGTTTCCTCCTGTGATGTCATTGTCGGTTAAGAAATTCACGTGAAGTGAACCGTCTTTATCGGCATAACGACCGTAATCTTTGTTTTTATTCATTTCGATAATACGTGTTGGCAAATCAAATTCTTGATCTCCTTTTTTGTATTTCTTAACTTGACCAGCTAATGTTGTGTAGTTGTTTATCACCGCATCGTTACGCTTGTCTGCAGGAAGCGAACGCACTTTTCCGTACGTTAAACGCAAAGTTGAATTGGCATCTGGGTATTTGATAGCGCCAATTTTAGATTCTCTTAACCCATCTACCAATAAACGGAAAGAGGTTGTGTAATCGTTTTGTGCTTTTGTAATTTCATCCGATTTTGCTCCTAAGTGAACTACCATATCATTTGAAATGGCATACAAAGGATCGTTGGTCAACATCGCTTCGCTTGGTAATTGTAAAAACGCTTTAATTCTGTCAACAGAAGTTAAAACACTTAAGTCGAAAGCAGCGTTTACAAATTTTGTAAAGTCGTTGTTGTTTTCATCACCTATTTTTTTAACCATTGGTGCAATAGCATAACCTGTCGATTTTGTAGCGTAGGTTTTTAATTGTGCAGCCAATAATTCTTTTTCTGCTGGAATGTGTAATTCTTTGAACATTTCCTCAGCCGCTTCAGTAATTTGTGGTGCTAAAGTTGCACGTTTGGCTGCGTCTGCTTTTGCATACGCTTCCAATTGTCTCCCTATTGTTCTGCTAACTCCGCCGAAAGTCGTTGTTCTGAGCAATTGTTGCATGTAATTGTCGTGACGTGATTTTTCGTTTGTTAACCCGTAAAATTTATTGATATTGGTAATTACATTACCATATTTCGCTTTGTTTTCTGGTTTGTTGGCCCATTTGTCAAATTTAGCTTCTTGAGCTGCTTTTGATTTTGCAGTACCAAATTTGGTTAAAGCATCAATCATTCCTTGACGGTTTTTCCAATAGTTGGCAGTAGATGCATATTTTGAAGCATACATTAAGTTCAAATCATCGCTTTGATCCATGTATTTTTTCATTCCGTCCATACCTGTTTTAGCACCTTCAACCCATGCAGGATAAGCAAATTTTACATTTTGCTCAATTCCGCCTGCTGGCATCCAACGGTTGGTTCTTCCAGGATAACCCAAAATCATAGCAAAATCATTCTCTTTTACTCCACCTAAATTAACTGGAAGGTAATGTTTTGGTTGTAATGGAACGTTTTTATCTGAATAGTCAGCCGGATTTCCGTTGGCATCAGCATACACTCTAAACATAGAGAAATCGGCAGTGTGACGTGGCCATTCCCAGTTGTCTGTGTCACCACCAAATTTACCTAAACTTTCTGGCGGAGTTCCTACCAAACGAACATCTTTATAATCTTGGTATACAAAATAGTAAAATTCATTTCCTTGGAAGAAAGGACGCACAGAAACGGTATATTTTCCACCTCCGTTGTTTTCTTTTTCGATAGCAGCAATTTCTTGGTTGATTGCTTTTTCTCTTTCTGCTTCAGTCATAGAAGCATTTACTTTAGCTAAAATTCTTTTTGAACAATCGTCCATACGTACAAAGAAACGCACGAATAAACTAGATGGTTTCAATTCTGCTTTTCTGTTAGCGGCCCAATAACCGTCTTTTAAATAATTTTTGTCGGCTGTAGAAAGTTCGGCAATAGCACCGTATCCACAGTGGTGGTTTGTTAAAACCAATCCGTCTTTAGAAATAATTTCAGCAGTACAACCTCCATTAAATTGAACAATAGCATCTTTCAAACTGTGATTGTTGATACTGTAAATTTCTTCGGCTGTTAATTGTAAGCCCATTTTTTGCATGTCGCGGTGATTTAATCGTTCGATGAACATTAAAAACCACATTCCCTCGTCTGCTTTTACACTTGTTGGAACAAGCATAATAGCTACAATAAAGGATAAAATAATTTTCTTCATGATTGAAATATAAAAGGTTAATTAATTGTTAGCTAATAGTCTAGATAATTATGTAATCATTACATTATAAATAAATTATTTGCAAAATTTAGAATGCGAAGATACTTTTTTTTAAGGATTTGCATAAAAATTTGCTTGAAAACTGTAGTTGTGTTGTAAATTTTAACTTAATTTTTAGAATTCGAAAAAATTGATGCAAAAAAAAAGCAGTTGAAACTTTATCTCAACTGCTTTCTCTTTTATTTTGAACGTATTTATTCAACAATAATTTTCTTGGTTAAAGTTTCACCATTGCTTTCAATAGTAACAAAATACACGCCGTTCAAAGCATTGTCTAATTGAATCGTTTGAACCAAATCAACAGTTTGGTTGAATTCGTTATCATAAACGATTCTTCCTAAAGCATCAATTATCAAAACAGAAAATTTATCATTTTGTTCTTTTAATTGGATTGCGAAAGTACCATCATTTGGATTTGGTGCTATTGAAAAATTACGTGAAACAAAATCATTATTTCCCAACACATTGGTTAAAAGTTGCGAAGCAATAACATTATACTGAGCTGTCATCCTTGTTGCCTGACCTGCTGTAAACATATACATACATACATCTTGAACATAATCCATGTAGTTCATCGTTAACTGAGTTGTTCCGCAATTAGTTGCAACTTCACCTGGGCCAACACAATTAAAATAAGGCGTATTTGTTGATGGTGTATCACATACTGAATCTCCTGAATTGGCACAATCGGGGCCATCACATGATTGAAATGTATGTCTTAAATTAAAGAAGTGTCCTAGCTCATGCGTCAATGTTCTTCCCAAATTATAAGGAGCACTAGGTACATATCCCGAACAACTTGTAGGCGCAACAGGCATAGTAGCTCCAAAAGCATTATTATCTATTACGACTGTCATACCAGCAGAAGGAGAACCAGGTACCGGCGAAAACCCTAAAGTATTTCCGGATATGTTTACTACCACTAAATTGCAATAGCCAGCCCATGTAAGATCGCGATTACAACCATCTATACAATTTGGATTTCCTGCTGTAAGAAAATCAGTTCCAAATGTAACAGCTGCAACTCCATTAGCCAAACCTGTACCTGCAGGATGGTTTTGAGTAGCAATTTCAAAAGAAACATCCATACTCCCAATTGTTGTTCCAGGATAAAAATCACTTGCTGCAGTCCATAAACCAATATCGCTATTAGTTGCATTATAATCAGCGTTAAGAATATTAACTTGTCTTTGAGCTAAAAGGCGCAAACAATTTTTCACTGTTTCTGTACTTCCGTTTGAAACAGATGGATAGTGAACCGCAACTGGAATTCTAATTGTTGCATTCGGACTATTAGTGAATTGTCCATTTTTGCTGGCTTGAGTAAGTCGCTGCATTTCCGATTCAAACTGTTGTTGTAAATCTAAATATTGTTGTTTCATTTGAGGATCAGCCATCAAAGCTTGCATGTATTGATCTGAACCACATGTTCTTTGTTGCGCAAAACCTAGTTGAACAACGATTAAAGCAAAAAGTAATTTTAATTTCATAGTTAAAAATTTTTTGTAAAAATAAGATTTATTTTATGTTTTCATTATTTTTTGAAAAAAAAATACAAGTATCACATTATAAACAACATATACGCTTAGTGTTTACATGATTTAGTAAGAAAATGGTACACAAAATGTACACCATTAAATATTGTGACTGTTTTGAGGTTTATCGGTTTCGACATTCAACATTTTCCATAACTTGTCTTTTAATTCTGATAAACCTTGCTGTGCGACAGAAGAAATAAACATATAAGGCGTTCCTTTGAATTCTTTATCCAATTGTTGTTTCATTTCCTTTTTCAACTCATCGTCGAGCATGTCGCATTTTGAAATCACAACCAATCGGTCTTTATCTAACATTTCTGGATTGTAACGTCGTAATTCATCCAATAAAATGTCATACTCTTTTTTAATGTCTTTTGCATCGGCTGGAACTAGAAACAACAACGTTGAATTTCTTTCAATATGACGAAGAAAATAATGTCCTAATCCTTTTCCTTCAGCTGCTCCTTCAATGATTCCGGGAATATCAGCAATAACAAACGATTGAAATTCGCGATACGCTACAATTCCCAAATTAGGTTTTAACGTCGTAAACGGATAATCGGCAATTTTTGGTTTGGCTGAAGTCAACACCGAAAGTAGTGTCGATTTACCAGCATTTGGAAATCCAACCAATCCAACATCTGCTAAAACTTTAAGTTCGAGAATAACGTCTAATTCCTGTGTTGGCATTCCGGGTTGCGAATAACGTGGCGTTTGGTTAGTAGAACTTCTAAAATGCCAGTTCCCTAATCCACCTTTTCC
>JAZKGN010000092.1:0-9475 GCA_040385945.1 Bacteroidota bacterium | reverse complement strand
ATTAAAACAAGAAATTAGTAAATAAATTCTACGTTTCAAATAAGCACATGAAATGCAGTTTGTTTTTAATTAATTTTTATTCCGTCCTGATGTTTTTTACCGGGTTTGCCGTTGCAATTTTTACCGTTTTCAATACAATAATAATAGTGGAGAAATAGGTTCAATTGCACTATACCAATTTAACAATGCAGCTGGAATAAAACAAATTTGGGATATTACCGATATTTACAACACCACTTCTATTGAAAATAATAATGTTGCTAATTTTTCATTCAAAGCAATTTTAGATTCAAAAAAATACATTGCTGTTGATCCAAATGATTATTATGCTCCATTAAAAGAACAACAAACCAGAGTAGCCAATCAAAATATTAAAGGCACTATTTTTTTAGACAATCAAGGAAATTTTAAAGATGTTGATTATATCATAGTTACTCCTAGTCCGTTACTTGTGCAAGCTGAACGATTGGCTAACTTCCACAGAAATTACGCTGGTTTAAATGTCAAAGTACTTTCTCTCGAAAGTATTTATCAAGAATTTTGCTCCGGGAAACAAGACATTGGAGCGATTCGTAACTTGGTTAAATACGTGTATGAAAATGCCTCAGCTCCGAATAAAAAAGTAAAATACCTGAATCTTTTTGGTGATGCTTCTTTTGATTTTAAAGACCGAATTTCAAACAACACCAATATTGTTCCTATATACCATGCTCTTGACAGCTATTTGTCTGGAGTTACTTCATTTGCTTCAGATGATTTCTTTTGTTATATGGATCCGAACGAAGGTAACGTTCAATATAACTCGTCCTACGGTGCCGATGTTGCAGTAGGAAGAATGATTGTATCGTCTACCCAACAAGCCGATGAAATGGTCAATAAAGTCATTGAATACCACGATTTAAAATCGTATGGCAGTTGGAGAAACAATTTTGTAACCATATCCGATGATGCAGATCAAGCATTTGACGGCATCTTACAATCCAGTCAAAATAATGTTACCGACGAAATTGCACTCGACAATCCGTACGTAAACACAAAAAAAATATTTTTAGACGCCTACCTACAAACATCTACAGCTGGTGGCGATCGCTATCCGAAAGCCAAGGAAGACATTCAAAATGCTTTTGAAAAAGGCGCTTTAGTCTTTAATTATTTAGGTCATGGTGGTGAAGACGGATTAACAGGCGAACGTATTTGGGATAAATTAGACGGATTGAATTTTTTCAATCAATACCGTTACCCGCTTTTCATTACGATTACTTGCGACTTTTCTCGATTTGATAATCCGCTTAGACCAACTGCTGGTGAGTTTACGTATTTGAATCCAAAAGGAGGTGCTATTGCTATGATTACCACAACACGTTCTATTGGCTATGCATTACAATTCAACAAAGACATTACCAAAAACTTATATACTGTCGGCACACAACCTTATGGTTCTATTGCAGAAGTACTTCGAGTTTCAAAAGCACAAAGCAACAACGATTCTAACACTAAAGTAGCCTTATACATTGGTGATCCAGCTTTAATGCTGTCAATTCCAAAACAAAAAGTAGTCTTGACAAAAGTGAACGACGTTCCTATTACACAACCGATAGCCGACCTTCAAGCCTTAGCTTATGTAAAACTCTCTGGCGAAGTACAAGATGAAGTAGGCAATACTTTATCAAACTATCATGGCGAATTGGCTGTAAATGTATTTGATAAAAATTACAACAAAACTACTTTTAACAACGACGGATATAGTCCACCGATGACTTTCACCAATCTTGGCGAAACAATATTCAGAGGAAATGCTTCTGTATATGCTGGTCAGTTTGAATTCGGATTTGTAGTTCCGAGAGACATTAAAATACCTCTTGGCAATGGAAGAATCAGTTTCTACACCAAAAGAAATCAGATTTTGTTAGACAAAACAGGCTACAATACAGACATCAAAATTGGAGGTATCGACATCAATGCAGTTGCCGATGTTACGGCTCCAAAAGTACGTTTGTACATGAACGACGAATCGTTTGTAAACGGAGGCATTACGAATGAATCTCCCTATTTCCTTGCCTTTCTTGAAGACGAGCACGGCATCAATACAGCGAGTGGAATCGGACATGATATTGTGGCAATTTTGGATGGCGATGAAACCAATCCGTACATCTTAAACGATTATTACGAAACCGAATTGAATGATTACACCAAAGGTAAAATTCGTTTTCCTTTCCGAAACTTAGCTTTAGGATTGCACACCATCACCTTCAAAGCTTGGGATGTGTACAACAATTTTATTTCGGCAGAAATACAATTTATAGTTGTTGGAGACGAATCGGTAACATTGACCAATGTACTTAATTATCCTAATCCGTTTGTGAACTATACGCAATTTTGGTTTTCACACAACCGACCATACGAACCACTTGATGTACAAGTACAAATCATAACCATTACAGGCAAAATTGTAAAGACCATTAATCAGAGTGTTTTTACCGATGGCTTTTTGTCACGAGAAATTGCTTGGGATGGCAAAGACGACTTTGGTGACAAAATCGGCAAAGGTGTTTATGTGTACAAACTTACCGTTCGATCTACGCTCACAAACGAAAAGTCAGAAAAAATCGAAAAACTTGTAATCCTATAATAAAATACTATATTTGTTAACTATTTTTTTAAAATTCAAAAATGAAAAAGATTTCAATTCTACTATTACTAATAGTCACAACCTTTCAAACTGTAAACGCCCAAGATAGAGTAATCACAACTGGAGTTCCCTTTTTAATGATTGCCGCAGATGCCCGAGCAGCTGGTTTAGGTGATCAAGGTGTTGCCACTTCTACAGATAATTTCTCCCAACAATGGAATCCTGCTAAATACGCTTTTGCCTTAGACAAACAAGGCTTTTCGGTAAGTTACACACCATATCTAACACAGTTAGTAAACGACATTTCATTAGGTCAGGTAAACTACTTTAACCGTTACAGCGAAAGAAGTGCTTTTGGTGTAAGTTTGCGTTATTTTGGTTTAGGTGAAATTGAATTACGACAAGACTTCGACAGTCAACCTAACGTTGTAAAACCAAACGAATTGGCATTTGACGCTTCCTATTCATTAAAATTGAGCAACTCTTTCTCGATGGCTGTTGCTGGTAGATACATTCGTTCGAACCTTAAAATTGCCGATGGTGTTACCGACTCAAAACCAGCGAGTACTTTTGCTGTTGATGTAGCGGGTTATTTCCAATCGGAAGAAATTGCTTTTAGCGAATTTAATGGAAGATACCGTTTGGGATTCAATTTCCAGAATATGGGTCCAAAAATTAGTTATGACAACGATCAAGACGATGTTAATTCGAATTTCTTGCCAGCCAACATGCGTTTGGGAGGTGCTTTTGATTTCAACTTAGACGAGTACAACAAAGTAACGGCAAGTGTAGAATTTGCTAAATTGATGGTGCCAACACCACAAGATCCAGATTTAAATGGTGACGGAACAGTTACTGGAGATGAGAGATCACAAAATAATGACGATTACAGAAAAATTAGCTGGGTATCTGGAATGTTTTCTTCTTTTGGAGATGCACCAGACGGAATGGGCGAAGAGTTAAAAGAATTCACGTATTCTGTTGGAGCTGAATATTTATACCAAGATTCCTTTGCGTTCCGATTAGGATATTTTAATGAAAGTCCGTTAAAAGGAGCTAGAAAATTTTTCTCATTAGGCGCTGGATTCAAATACAACGTTGTTAAAGTAGACGTTTCGTACTTGTTCTCCGCATCAAAAGTGAAAAACCCATTAGAAAACACTTTACGATTCTCACTATCGTTTAATTTTGGAGACAAATACGACGAATACTAGGATACTATAAATGATAAAACAATCCAAATTTCTTAATCGAAGTTTGGATTTTTTTTCCGCTATAACGAATGAAAATAGATTAAATGAAAGAAATTACTATCAACACCACCATTGCCGTTTTTGATCAAATTAGTGACTTGCCATCCGATGTTCAGTCGTTAATGCAACACGCTATTGAAACCCGAAAAAATGCGTATGCACCGTATTCCAAATTTAGAGTTGGAGCTGCGCTTTTATTAGAAAACGGAAAAACAGTATTGGGTTCGAATCAAGAAAATGCTGCTTATCCATCAGGCTTGTGTGCCGAGAGAGTTGCTATTTTTCAAGCGGGTGCTATTTATCCCAATGTGAAAATTTTGAAGTTAGCCATTACAGCAGCATCCGATACGAATCCGACTTTATCTCCTATTCCACCATGTGGTGCTTGTCGCCAATCGATAGCCGAATACGAATTCAAACAAGACACACCAATTGAAATCTATTTTATGGGCGAATCGGGTGAAGTATACAAATCCAATTCGATTACCAATTTATTGCCGCTTTCGTTCGATAAAACTTCGCTGTAACCGATAACGTTATAGTAGGCACTTTTGTGAAAATAGTTGCTAAATAATAGCATTTTCACACTTTTAAATTTTTACATCTACTACCAATATCTTACTTTTGCATTCATAGTGCAATTTTTATAAAACAATCAATAGCAATCCTATTATAAAATGAAACGCCCATAACAAATTCCCATCGACAAACATTGAGATGATTAAAGGCGTTCCATCTTCCGATAAAAAACAAATAGAATACAAAGATGAAAGAAATTACCAAAGAAATTTACCTGAAGTGGTATGAGGAAATGCAGTTTTGGCGAAAATTTGAAGACAAATTGGCCGCTGTTTACATCCAACAAAAAGTGAGAGGATTTTTACATTTGTATAACGGACAAGAAGCAGTTCTTGCTGGCGCAATTCACGCCATGGATTTGTCAAAAGATAAAATGATTACCGCCTATCGTAACCACGTACAACCTATTGCCATGGGAGTTGATCCTAAAAAAGTAATGGCCGAATTATACGGAAAAGTAACTGGTACATCCAAAGGAATGGGTGGATCGATGCATATTTTTTCGAAAGAAAAAGGGTTTTATGGTGGTCACGGAATTGTAGGTGCTCAAATTCCAGTAGGAGCCGGAATGGCTTTTGCCGATAAATATTTCAATACTGGCGGTGTTACTTTGACCTATTTTGGTGATGGTGCTGCGCGTCAAGGATCGCTTCACGAAGCATTCAATATGGCGATGTTGTGGAAACTTCCTGTAGTTTTTATTTGTGAAAATAATGGCTATGCGATGGGAACTTCTGTAGAAAGAACTGCCAATCATACCGATATTTGGAAATTAGGTTTGGGCTATGAAATGCCATGCGGACCAGTTGACGGAATGAATCCAGTAAAAGTAGCCGAAGCCATGCAAGAAGCTATTGACAGAGCTCGTCGCGGTGACGGACCAACATTTTTAGAAATGAAAACGTACCGTTACAGAGGACATTCGATGTCGGATGCGCAATTGTATAGAAGTAAAGAAGAAGTAGAAGAATACCGAAAAATTGATCCTATCACACAAGTATTAGATATCATCAAAGAGAAAAAATATGCTTCTGAAGCTGAAATTGAAGCCATCGACGAAAGAGTTAAAAGCTTGGTTGATGAGTGTGAAAAATTTGCTGAAGATTCTCCGTTTCCAGAAGCGCCACAATTGTACGATGTGGTTTACGAACAAGAAAATTATCCTTTCATTCCTCATAGATTATAATTATGGCTACAGTAATAAACATGCCTCGTTTGAGCGATACTATGACAGAAGGAACTGTTGCAACATGGCTTAAAAAAGTAGGAGATACAATCAAAGAAGGAGACATTTTAGCCGAAATCGAAACCGATAAAGCGACAATGGAATTCGAATCTTTCAATTCGGGAACCTTATTACACATCGGAATCGAAGCAGGACAATCGGCTCCAGTTGATTCGCTTTTAGCCATCATTGGAAAAGAAGGTGAAGACATTTCAGCACTTTTATCAGGCGTTGCGCCAACTCCAACCACAGAAGAAACCAAACCCGAAGTAGCAGAAGCTAAGTCGGAAGATAAATCTGCAGCACCCGTTGCAGCTACAACTGCTCCAACAGCAATACCTGCTGGCGTAAAAGTCATCACCATGCCTCGCTTGAGTGACACAATGACTACAGGAACAGTAGCCACTTGGTTGAAAAAAGTAGGTGACGAAGTAAAAGAAGGTGATATCCTTGCTGAAATCGAAACCGATAAAGCAACAATGGAATTCGAATCGTTTAATTCAGGAACTCTATTGTTCATCGGAATTCAAGAAGGACAATCAGCACCCGTTGATAGTGTTTTGGCTATTATTGGTCCAGCTGGAACAGATGTTACAGGAATTGCTGAAAACTTTGGAAAAGGAGAAGCACCTGCAGCTGCAACAGCAGAAGCAAAAGCTCCAACACAAAATCAACCAGCAGCACAAGAAACAAATCAAACACAATCATCTGATACTGGAAGAATCTTTGCTTCGCCATTGGCCAAACAAATCGCTTCTGCAAAAGGAATCAATATAGCACAAGTTAAAGGTTCTGGTGAAAACGGAAGAATCGTAAAAAGCGATGTAGAAAACTATACTGCTTCGGCACCAGTTGCTGCACCGACAACTTCTCAGCCAGTAACACAAGCTGAAGTTAAACCCTTCGTACCAGCTGGCGAAATGTATTCAGAAAAAATTCCGAATTCAACCATGCGAAAAGTTATCGCAAAACGTTTGTCGGAATCGATTTTCACAGCACCACATTTCTATTTAACTATCGAAGTAAATATGGATGAAGCGATGAAATCGCGTGCTACCATCAATACCATTCCAGACACGAAAGTATCTTTTAATGATATGGTAATTAAAGCGTGTGCGATGGCATTGAAAAAACATTTAAAAGTCAATTCACAATGGGCAGAAGATGCCATTACGATTCACCATCATATTAATATTGGTGTTGCCGTTGCCGTTGAAGATGGCTTGGTAGTACCTGTATTGAAATTTGCAGATCAAATGAGTTTGTCTCAAATTGGTGGAAACGTTAAAGATTTGGCGGGAAGAGCAAAAATCAAAAAATTACAACCTGCCGAAATGGAAGGAAGTACGTTTACGGTTTCTAATATGGGTATGTTTGGCATTACCGAATTTACTTCTATCATCAACCAACCGAATTCAGCCATCCTTTCAGTAGGTGCTATCGTTGAAAAACCAGTGGTTAAAAACGGACAAATCGTAGTTGGAAACACGATGAAAGTAACCTTAGCTTGCGATCACCGAACAGTAGATGGCGCAACTGGGGCACAATTTTTACAAACTCTTAGAACATTTTTGGAAAATCCGGTAACAATGTTGGCGTAATTCAAACGGTTTCAAAATACAAATCCTGATTATTTCTAATCAGGATTTTTTATTGGTGTTCTTCTCTTCAATCCATTTACTCATGTATTTGGTACTCGAAAGCAAATGATGTTGCAATAGTGCACCCATAAAATTGGCCTTTCGGTGTTGGTTTAAATTAGCATAAAGCAAATCTATTTGAGTCATAAAATCGGTTTCAAAAAGGGCTTTAGTATATCTCTTTTCCAACATTGCAAAACCATTTTGCTGACACTTTTCCCACAACGATTTGTCATTATATAACTGAACCGCTGCTGCTACAAAATCATTTGGATTGTCCTTTACAAATCCGCTCCACTCCAAATCACCTTGCATCGCTTCCGCACCAATAGCTGTAGTCACACTTGGCGTACCACATTGCATCGCTTCCAACAATTTGCCTTTTATTCCAGCACCAAAACGAATCGGAGCCAAAACTACTTTAGCTTTTTTTACCACATCAATAGCATTTTCTGCTCGTCCCATGATGTGAAAATTACGATTGGGTTTGTGCAACTCCAACACTTTTTGCGACGGATAAGCACCATAAATCAACATTTTAGCATCAGACAATTTGGAATGAAGTAATGGCCAAATAACTTCCGAAAGATACTTCACACAATCCCAATTGGGTTCGTGTAAAAAGTTACCAATAAAAACAAAATCGTTTCGCTCTTCGAAAGTAGGAAGCTGATGTAGTTTTTCAGCAAAAATGGGCAAGTAATAGAGTAATTCCTTCGCGATTTTAAAATGCGTTTGCAACAAATCCATCTCAAATTCAGAAACCATCAACGACACATCACAACGCAAAATACTCGCAATTTCCCTTTTGGCAATATCCGAAAACAAATCATCTAAGTGAAATTCCCGATTTTCTTTCACCGCTAATTGTCGCGCTTGACGCAAACTATGCAAGTCTTCGGTGTTTAGGATTTTTAAAGCGTTAGGACAACTTTCTGTAATGCGCCAGCCGAATTGTTCTTCAACCATAAATCGGTCAAATACGACTAAATTAGGCTGTAGTTCTTGTACAAAATCATCAAAGGTGGTCGAATTCAATTCGATCGTTTTAATAGTCACTCCAAGCGACACTAAATCCTCTGAAAATTCCAAGTTCTGAGCCGTACTCACAAAAGTAATGTGATAATTATTCGCTTGAAACAAGGTAATCAATTGCATCATTCTGCTTCCCGCTGCCGACGATTTAGGTTCGGGCCATACAAAGCCAATAATCAATACCGTTTTAGAATTTTTCATAATTTCAATTACTTATACAAAGAAAAGACATAATTTTGTACTACTCTAAAATAACAAAAAAATGTTAGGCCTTAAATTAAAAACCGACCCACGTTGGGTAACCATAGTCGAATCAAATATTGAGGAAATCCTTACCGATCATGCGTGGTGCGAACAAAAAGCAGCGACCAATGTGATTACTTTGATTACTCAAAATTCCGAACACGAAGAATTGGTTACATCCCTACTTGAAATTGCCAAAGAAGAGTTAGAGCATTTTCAAATGGTACACAACATCATCAAAGAACGAGGGTTGACATTGGGTCGTGAACGCAAAGACCATTACGTAAATGAATTGTTCAAGTTTTTAAAAAAAGACGGTAGCCGAAACGATGCATTTGTAGACAGATTGCTGTTTTCTGCAATGATTGAAGCCCGAAGCTGTGAGCGTTTTAAAGTCCTTTCTCAAAACATACAAGACCCTGAACTGGCTCAATTTTACAAAGATTTAATGATTAGCGAAGCAGGACATTACACTACATTCCTTGGTTTTGCAAGAAAGTATTCCGAAAAAGTAGATGTCGACAAACGCTGGAAAGAATGGCTGGAGTTTGAAGGCGAGCTCATCACCAACTACGGTAAGTCAGAAACCATCCACGGATAAAAACAAAAAGCAATTTCAAATGAAGTTGCTTTTTTTTATGGCGTGCCGGCGTTAAGCTAATTTTCTTATAATTGACTATTTACAACGCCGTCGTGTCATCCGCTGTATCTTTTTTTCGTTCCTCAAAAAAGGATGCCGCTGCTACCACTCACACAACACAATCCGTGTAAATCCGTCCAATCTGTTTCATCCGCGTTCCAATCCAAAATCAACCTAAAACAAAAAACCCCAATCTTTTCAGATTGAGGTTTTCAAAAAAAAGGCGACGAC
>JAZKGN010000091.1:0-27878 GCA_040385945.1 Bacteroidota bacterium | reverse complement strand
ATTTTAATAACGTTGGTGGTTTTGATACCAACATTTTTTTATACTATGAAGAAACCGATTTGTGCATGCGTTTGGAAAAAATGGGTAAATCATCCTATCTCATTCCGACTGCCAAATACGTTCATTATCACGGCGCCAGCACACCACAAAATATTGCTATAAAAGCCGAATTAAAAATTTCGCTATTGTATGTTATTCGCAAACATTATGGCTACCTTTCGTTTTGGTTTTTATTGAATTATTTAAGGATCAATTACATTTTCAGTACTCTTTTTAAACCAAAATATAGTTATTTATTAAAAGTGCTTTTAGCTGGAGCACCACTTTCTAAGTCGTTGAAAGTCATTCAAAAAATCAGAGAATAATTATGGGCATAAGCAGAAATATAAAATATTTTTTTAGACGAATTAAGCGCGTTGGTCAGCTTGAAAAACAATTTGAAAAAAGAGCGTTGACTTCTATTTCAAATGTAAAAAAACAGCCTCTTATGTTTTCTTCTTCCGATACACCTAAAGTTTCCATTGTGATTCCGTTTTACAATGAAGAAGATTACACTTGGAATTGCCTGAATTATTTGCATAAAAATCTAAAAACTACCTATCCTTTTGAAGTCCTTTTAATTGATGATAATAGTCCAGAAAATTGTGGTTTTTCTGCTATAACCGGAATTCAAATTATTAGAAATACCGAAAATTTAGGTTTCTTACGAAACATCAACAAAGGCATTCAAGCAGCAAAAGGCGAATACATTTATATTTTAAATAACGATACCGAAGTTCAAGAAAATTTTTTGGACGAATTGTTTTATGTCTTTGAAAATTTTCCTGATGCTGGTGCTGTTGGATCGATGTTAACCAATGCCGACGGAACGCTTCAAGAAGCAGGTTCATTGTTTATGAAAGACTGCGATATTAATCAAATTGTAAGAAAGAAAAGTCCGTATTATCCCGAAGTAAATTACATTTATAAAGTCGATTATTGTTCGGGTTGCAGTTTGTTGTTTAAAAAATTCGATGATAAAGGAAACATCAATCTTTTTGACGAGCAATTTATACCGGCTTATTTTGAGGAAACCGATTTTTGTTTTCAATTAAAATACCTTCAAAACAAAGCCATTTATTATACTCCGTTTTCAAAAGTGCTTCACTTTAATGGCGTTACCTACAATTCGCCGAAGAATACTGATGAAAATAAACTAAAACGCAAGGAAGAACTTTTTAAAAACAATCTTGCTAAGTTTAAAGGCAAATGGAGTCAACAGCTAGATGCTATCAAATCAACAAACATTGAAGAACGCATTCAGGAAATCTACGGAAACAAATCGATTGTGTTTTTTGCTGGAATGATTCCGGAACACGATAAAGACTCAGGTTCCAACCGATTAAAAGAAATTATCGTTGCTTTCCGTGAACTCGGATATCATGTTACGTTGGTTGCTAAATTTACTTACATCACGAATGATTATATCGAATTCTATCAACGTTTGGGAGTGAATGTTTTTTATGAATACAAGAAATACCAAAGTGTTTCGTACTACTTAAAGAAAAGAAAAATCAATGCTTCAATGGCGTGGTTTTACAGTCCAGAAGTATTTATGAAATATTACAAAACGGCCAAGAAATACCTTCCAAATGCTAAATTGGTTTATGATATGGTAGACATTCACCATCTTCGTATTCAAAGAGCGATCGAATTGGAGCCGAAGCGTATTTCGCTACGAAAAAAGTATATTAAGTATAAAAAAATAGAACTTCAATCGACCGAATTGTCTGATTATATTATTACTATTTCCGACTTTGAAGAAAATTATATGAAACAATTTTGTAATGAAAATAAAATCATTACCATATCAAATATTCATTATCCGAAAATTGCTCAAAACCAAACAGCGAACTTTGAAGACCGAAAAGACATTCTTTTTATCGGATCAACACATACGCCAAACATCGATGCATTGCATTATTTATACAATGATATAATGCCTTTGGTTTGGGAAAAATTACCCTATTTGAAAGTTAATGTCATCGGAAATGTAAATGAAAAAATAGACGAAATAAAAGACCCAAAATTTATATTTCATGGTTATGTTCCAGATATCGTAACGTTTTTCATCACAAACAAACTAATGGTAGCACCTTTGCGCTATGGTGCTGGTGTAAAAGGAAAAATCGGTCAGGCTTTTGAATATTATCTTCCAGTGGTTACCACATCTATTGGAGCAGAAGGCATGCAATTGAAAAACAACAAAAACGCCTTAATTGATGACACTGCTGTCGGTTTTGCCAATTACATCATCGAATTGTACTCCAATAAAGAGCTTTGGCAAACACTGCAAAACAATTCGGAAGATAGTTTAACACCATTTTCAAGAGAAAATTTAAAAACCCAAATTGCAACAATCAAATAAAATATAAATTTCTAAAACGAAGTAGTATGAACAATGAACAAATAGTAGAAGAATTATTTTGTCTTAAATTTGAAAACAAAGCCTTGGCAGATATCTATTTTAGAGATGAAGCCGAACGATGGGTGTACTCGTACATGTATGACATTACCGAACAAGAACACCTAGACAGGTACCGATTTGCAAGAGATCGCGCCGAAAACAAAAAGGTTTTAGACATCGCTTGTGGCTCTGGTTACGGAAGTTACCTCATCGCTACAGAAGGAAAAGCAAAAGAAGTCATTGCAGTAGATTTAGACGCTGATTCTATTCGATATGGCGATCATCGATTTGCTCATCCTGCTATAAAACGATCGGTTGGAGATGCACAAGAATTTAAAAAAGAAGGTGAATTTGATATGATTGTGAGTTTTGAAACGATTGAGCATCTTCCAAAATACGAACAGTTTTTACAAAATATGAGTAAAACTTTGGCTGACAACGGTCACTTTTTTGTATCGACTCCAATTGTTAAAAATACACGAACCAATTGCAAAAATCCGTATCACGTTATTGAATGGAGTTTTGCTGATTTTCAGGAATTAATTGGTAAGTATTTTAAAGTAGATGAAATCTATTTACAGAATATCGAATTTAAAAATAAGAAGACTTTTTTTGGAAAACTTTTCAGTGGAAAAAAGAACAAATACAGCCGAATCGTATTCGAAAAATACACCAAACAATGTGATATCGATTTGATAAAAGAAGGCTATCAAATGCTGGTTTGCAGTAAAAAAACATCTTAAATAGAAAACCAATTAATGGATATTAATCAAGAAGTTCACAACGCTTTTGAAGTAATAAAAAACGGCGGAATCATATTGTATCCAACGGATACCGTGTGGGGAATTGGCTGCGATGCTACCAATCCAGACGCTATTGCCAAAATTTATGCACTCAAACAACGCGAAGAATCGAAAAGCATGATTGTATTGATGAATGGTGAAAAAATGATGTACTACGTTTTCAAAGACATTCCCGAAGTGGCATGGCAGATTTTAGATTTGTCTGAAAATCCAACCACATTAATATTAGACAATCCAAGAAATGTAGCACCAAGCATCATAGCCGAAGACAAAACATTGGGTGTTCGTATCGTTAAAGAACCTTTTTGTTTTAAATTAATGGAACGCATGAAAAAACCTTTAGTGTCGACTTCGGCAAACATTTCCGGAATGTTCACACCAAAAACTTTTAAAGAAATTAGTCCCGAAATTATAAAAGGTGTTGACTATGTAGTAAATTTGCATCATGATAAAATTTGCAAAAATCCATCGACAATTATAAAACTATCATTAGATAATCAAGTTAAGATAATACGAAAATAAATTAATTATAAGCCACGAATGCACAAATTTACATGCCAAATATTATTTATAAATCTGAAAGTTATAAACTTTTAGGAATACTATTCGAAGTACACAACAACTTAGGAAAAGGATTTCTAGAAATAGTTTATAAAGATGCGATTGAGTACGAATTAGAAAAATCAAAGATTTTTTTCGAAAGAGAGAAAGTGTATTCAGTTAAATACAAGGAAGCAGAATTAAAACATAAATTTTATGCTGATTTTGTGGTACTCGATAAAATTATTTTAGAAGTTAAATCCAGTAATTGCATTTCAGATTCGCACATTGCGCAAGCAATGAATTATTTAAAAGTATCTGGAAACAGACTTGCAATAATTGTTAATTTTAACAATGAATCATTAGAATATAAAAGAATAATCATTTAATTGAGATTATTAAAACAAACGAAAAATAATTCGTGAATTCGTGGCTATAGAAAACTCTTACATAAACGCACTTCAAAATCCAATATTCAAAATTATTGCACAAGCAAGTCAAGAACTTAACCTAGAAAGTTATGTTATTGGCGGATTTGTACGTGATTTTTTACTGCAACGCGATTTCAAAAAAGACATCGATATTGTGGCACTTGGCTCTGGTATTGATTTGGCTTTGAAAGTGTCTGAATTGCTTCCCAACAAACCAAAAGTACAAGTATTCAAAACCTACGGAACGGCGATGCTTCGCTATAAAGAAATCGATATCGAATTTGTTGGCGCCCGAAAAGAATCGTATAATCAAGACAGCCGCAATCCAATGGTGGAAAATGGTACGTTGGAAGACGATCAAAACCGTCGCGATTTTACGATTAATGCCTTGGCTTTTTCACTAAACCAAAACAATTATGGCGAATTAATCGATCCGTTTAATGGGTTGTCCGATTTACAAAATAAAATCATTAAAACGCCTTTAAATCCTGACATTACGTATTCGGATGATCCGTTGCGAATGTTAAGAGGCATCCGATTTGCCACACAATTAAACTTTCAAATTGAAACAAAATCATTAGAAGCCATTTCTGAAAATAAAGACCGAATTAAAATCATTTCTGGCGAGCGAATTGTAGACGAGTTGAATAAAATACTGTCTACCGACAAGCCATCTGTTGGGTTTTTACATTTGTACAAAACCGGTCTCCTAGACATCATCTTACCCGAATTAACAGCGCTAAACAATGTCGAAGAAATAGAAGGTCACACACACAAAAATAACTTTTACCATACTTTAGAAGTGGTCGATAATATTTGTCCGAATACCGATGATGTTTGGTTGCGTTGGTCCGCTTTATTGCATGATATCGGAAAAGCACCAACCAAAAAATTTAATAAAAAACAAGGCTGGACGTTTCACGGACATGAGTTCTTAGGCGGAAAAATGGCAAAGAAAATCTTCGAACGATTGCACATGCCATTGAACAACAAATTAAAATTTGTCCAAAAAATGGTCATGATGAGTTCTCGTCCGATTGTTTTAGCAGAAGATATCGTCACCGATTCGGCAGTGCGTCGTTTGGTTTTTGATGCTGGCGAAGATGTCGATCATTTAATGACTTTGTGTGAAGCCGATATTACAACCAAAAATCCAGCGAAATTTAAAAAATACCACAACAATTTTGACATCGTTAGACGAAAAATCATTGAAGTGGAAGAGCGCGATCATGTGCGACAGTTTCAACCACCCATTTCTGGTGAAGAAATTATGGCACTTTTTGATTTGAAACCGTCTCGAGAAATTGGTGTGCTAAAAGAAGCAGTAAAAGAAGCTATTTTGGAAGGCGAAATTGCAAATGAATACCAAGCCGCGTATGATTTTGTTATGATGAAAGCTACTAAAATGGGTTTGAAAAGAGTTGCTGAGTAGCTGAGTTACTGAGTTTCATCTTTAAGAAATAAAGAATTATAATTTGTTTGAATAAAAATACTTTCACTCTTATTTACAAAACAAACTCAGCTACTCAGTAGCTCAGCAACTCAAAAATGATGAAAAATAAATCCGTTATTTACTGGCTACTTTCAGGTTGTATTTTACTCTTTTTAATGGTTACCGTTGGTGGTATTACACGTATGACAAACTCTGGTTTATCAATGACCGATTGGCATTTGGTGACCGATACTTTTCCACCTTTATCAGAAGAAAAATGGAACGCTGCTTTTGAAGAATACAAGCAATTTCCAGAATACCAAAAAATCAACATCCATAACGATTTTAATTTGGATGATTATAAGTTTATTTATTTCTGGGAATGGTTTCACCGTTTTATAGGTCGTATTATTGGGTTGGTTTTTTTCGTTCCCTTTGTTTATTTTTTAATCAAGAAAAAATTAGATAGTGCTACCATAAAAAAATGTATTGTACTTCTTGCTATGGGCGGATTTCAAGGATTTTTGGGTTGGTTTATGGTAAAAAGCGGCTTGATTGATAATCCAGATGTGAGTCATTTCAGACTCTCATTACACTTAACTTTTGCTTTCATTACGTTTGCTTATACACTTTGGGTAGCTTTGGATTTAATGTATCCCGAAAAGAAAGAAGCTGTCGTAACCTTGAGAAAATGGGCTCGAATTGCGCTTGTTTTTTTAATCATTCAAATTATTTATGGTGGCTTTGTTGCGGGATTAAACGCTGGATTAATTCACAACCATTGGCCTTTAATGAGTGACGGACAATTCCTCCACGAAAGTGTGATACTTGAGAAAGACTCATGGCTATTGCGACTCACAGAAAGTAAAAGTGGCGTTCAATTTGTGCACCGAACAATGGCTTATGTTGTAGTAGGTTTGATTTTGTACTTGTATTTTAAGAGCAAAAAATTCTCGCTTTCATCACAACAACAAAACGGGTTGCATGCATTGGTTTTGTTGGTATTTTTACAATTCGCATTGGGCGTTTTCACATTGCTATTTAGCGTGCCATTATGGTTGGGATTGACGCATCAAATCATGGCTTTTATGTTGTTGGCTACGATGACGTATACCTTACATCGATTGTCAAAATAAAAGTTAATTAACTAAAAATAAGGCTGTAATAAATCTGCTCTACTAAAATTTAATTATATTTGTAGTCGATTTTTATACTAATTTAAGGATGAAAAAAATAGTAATTTTATTGTATATCTTATGCTTTGTTACTTTTAGCCAAGCACAAGTAGGTATTAATACTACAACCCCAAGTACTAATGCTGTTTTAGATTTAAACAGTCATTTGGGTGGTTCAAATTATGGTGGGTTTATGCCGCCACGTATTACTGTAGCGCAACGCGATGCAATGCCTGTTACTGCTGCCGACGACGGATTGATTGTTTATGTAACTTTAGCGGATGGCAGTCGATGTTTACAATTGTATGATGGAATGACTTCGACATGGGTAGACATAACATGTACTTCTATTCCTGTTTCAACTCCTGTAATAGCTTTTGTCGAAACTATGGGAACTGTAATTACTGACACCGATGTAAATACACATCAGACAAATGGAGGTTTTGATAATTCGGCTACATGCACTATTTCATCATCTACTACACCTCAATCACAAATAAGAAATTCACAAGTTTCTACTGCTAATTTCCCAACGGCATCGGGTTTAGGAAACCTTTATTTTAGCTCAAATTCTACTAAAACTTTTTTAATTCAAAATATTAATGTGTCTGCTTATACCGGACCATTAACTTTGCAACTTTTGATTTATAAATCCACTTTAGCTTCTTTTGGCTCTGAGCTCACCATTGAATATTACGACGGGACTTCATGGATAAATGTTAGTGTTTCCGATCTTCCAACAGGATCAGGTACTGCTATATGGCATGATAGGACTTTGGCAACAAATCTTCCCAATACTATCTCTCAAATAAGGATTTCTACAACAGGTACTAATCCTATATTTAGAATTGACGATATCAAAATCATCGAACCATAATCTTATATACCAAAACCCCAGACTATATTGTCGCAGTTATTTTTAATAACTTTTAATGTCAAAACTTGCCGCTCAAGATAGTTTTCTTGACTTGTCCGATTACGGAAGACCTTTTGGTAAATTCCTTGCTAATCAACTTAAAAATACCCGCTTTACCCCTATTCATGTAACTATTCTCTTCGGAATTTCGGGCGTGATTGCTATTGTTTGTATTCTTACCAATCAGTATCTTCTTGCAGGGTTTTTCATTGTTTTAAAATCGGGAATCGACGCTGCCGACGGCGAATTGGCTCGATTAAAAAAAATACCTTCTTATTTCGGAAGGTATTTGGACAGTGTGTTTGATATTGTTTTGAATTTGCTTTTCCTATTGGCGATTTGTTATGTGTCAAAAACGACGATTTGGTTGACATTATTGGCATTTATCGGACTCCAATTACAAGGAACGCTGTACAATTATTACTATGTCATTCTCCGAAATAAACTGGTTGGTGGCGATGTAACTAGTAAAGTATTTGAATACAAAACCCCAAAAGCCTTGCCTGGTGAAAGTCAGTATTCAGTTACTATTTTATTTAAAATTTACACCATTGTGTATGGTGTTTTTGATAAAATAATTCACTTTCTCGATCAAGATGCGTATAAGGTTAAAACCTTTCCGAATTGGTTTATGACCTTGCTTTCGTTGTACGGATTGGGTTTTCAGTTATTGATTATGGCGGTGATGTTACCTTTGGGTTGGATTGAGTTCATTGTGCCTTTTTTTATTGCTTACTCACTATTTATCTTTGCTTTGATTGGCATTCGGAAAGAATTTATAAAATAAAATTTTACAATTTTCCTTCATAATCGTATAACTTTTTATGTGATGAATTGATGAAATTTGTAGAACACAATTTATAAAAGATAGAAATTATGCCGAATTCAAATGAAATTAAAGGAAACTGGGAACAGTTAAAAGGGAAGTTGAAACAAAAATTTGCTGAATTAACTGATGATGATTTACTTCATGAAGAAGGTAAGGAACAAGAGTTTTGGGGAAGATTAAAAGAAAAACTTGGAAAGACGGAAAAAGAAATTAAAGCTTTGTTTGATTAAATTCAAATGATTATTAAATAAAAAGGGACTTCAAATTGAAGTCCCTTTTTTAATATTTTTAAGCTTTTTTCTTTGCTTTAATTGAGCAACCAATGGCTTTAGTCAATGCTGGAGAAGGTTCTTTACCACTTTCCAAAGCTGCAATTGCATTCTCTAAATATTTTTCCTTTACCGCTGAAGCATCATCTGCATTGTCATCAATAGCTCCGATGTATTTTACAACTAAGTTTTTGTCCAATAAAAAAACATGTGGTGTTTTCGTCGCACCATATTGTGGATAAATTTTTTGCCCTTCATCTACTAAATACGGAAACGCATACCCTTTATCTTTTGCTCTATCTTTCATCAAGTCAAACGTGTCATCTGGTTGTACTTCTGGATCATTAGAGTTAATTGCCAAAAGCACATACCCTTTTGATTTATATTTTTTAGCCAACTGATTTACTCTGTCTTCATATTTTACGGCAAACGGACACGTATTACATGTAAAAACTACAATGAATCCTTTGGCATCTTTATAATTAGCCATACTGTACATTTTTCCATCAACTGATTTTAATTTAAAATCGGTTGCTGTATCGCCAGGTTTGTATCCACCAACTGTTGGTGCAGAAGGTGAAAAAAGTGTCATCACACTAATAATAAGAAAAGAAATTAATTTCATACGTATTGTTTTATTGGTTATTAAATGAGTTTACAAATTGGTTGAGTTGCTCGAGATTTTCAAAATCTTCTTCTTTGAATAATCTTCTATTTCCTTTAATGAGCCACGTTGCTGGGATAGAACCTGACCAATCGGTATCGACTTTAGAAAGCCACGTATTATAATCTTTATCAGCAAGAAAGACAACTTCAGATGTGTAGTTTTTCTTTCGTAAAAAAGGTTTTAATTTCGTTTCCACTTGATTTTTAAAATCCAAACTGACTAAAATCACTTTTATTTTTTGTCCTTTGGTTTGTTGTGTAAACGATTCAAAATGAGGCAATTCTTTTACACAAGGTCCGCACCAAGTTGCCCAAAAATTAATAACATAAAGCGTGTCGTTTTCTTTTACAATCGCTTTTTCCATTTCTGAAAATTTTTCAAATGAGGTTAATTTCTGACCATTAACAGCAGAAACAAAAAACATACTTATGAGTAAAGCCAAATGAATAATTACTTTCATGGAAAAGAATATCAAAAGCGTTGCAAAATTGCATTACGAATTTAATAACAAACACACCTATTTGGGTGCTTGTTAACAAAATATTACAATCATTTAACGTTTGCAGAATGTATTGCTTTTGACAAAGAAGTGACTATTACACAATTTTTTTAGTCATCATTTCGTTATGTTTGTAGTATAAATCTTTATATATGAAAAAATGCATACTTACTTCCGTATTATTTTTTTTCTTTATCCTACCAAATTTTGGGCAAAACAATTTTTTAACTGTTGTTACCTCAGATATCGATAATTTCTGGGATGCCTATGATAAGATTATCACTACGAAAGACACTTTAAAACAATATGATTATCTAAATAAATACTACATAGACAAGGGTTCGAATGGATTAAAGGAAATTATGCAGCTACGGAATTATAGTCCGAAGAATTATATCGATGCCATAAATAAGTACCCTTTATTTTGGATGTCAATTCGACCAAACACATACAAATCAAAACAATTGTCTCCAGATCTTGAAGTCGGAATCCTGCAATTAAAAAAAATGTATCCACCATTAAAACCTTCAACGCTCTATTTTACCATTGGTTCCTTTAGAACAAACGGGACTATATCGAACAACACCATATTGATTGGTTCAGAAATGGCATTGGCCAATAAAAATACCGTTACTACAGAATTACCAGATTATCTGCAATATTATTATTCGACTCTTCATCCAATGGATAATATTGTTTTGCTGACTGTTCACGAATGTGTCCACAACCAGCAAAAACCTATGGTTCATAATTTACTTTCCTATTGCTTATATGAAGGTGTTGCCGAATTTGTATCGACAAAAGCAACTAGAAAACCATCCTTTTTGCCTGCTATAGAATTTGGTAAAGCAAATGAAGCAAAAGTGAAAGCAAAATTTGAAAGTGATTTATTCAAAATGAATATCAGCAATGATTGGTTGTGGAGCACTAAAGTAAACGAGTTTAAAATGCGTGATATTGGCTACTATGTTGGCTATGCCATTTGTGAAAACTATTACAATAAAGCTTCCGATAAAGAAAAAGCCATCAAAGATATGATTGAATTGGATTATGAAAATACCGAACAATTTGAGCAATTTGTTGATCAGTCGGGATATCTTTCTGTCTCGTTGAAAAAATTATATGATGTCTACGATAAGTCACGACCTTATATTGTCAGTATTTCCCAGTTTGAAAATAATAGCAAAAATGTCAATCCAAAGCTAACAACCATTACATTAAATTTTTCAATACCAATGGATAAAGAAACTAGGGGATTTGATTATGGTCCGCTTGGAGAAGATAATGTGTTGCGTGTGAGTAAAGTCATCGGATTTTCAGAAGATGGAAGATCATTTACTTACGAAGTCGAATTACAACCCAATCATCATTATCAGTCATTGATAACCAATCGTTTTAGTTCGGTAGATGGCATTGCCCTGAAACCATTCTTGATTGATATCACGACTTCAAAATAAAATTATTTCACCCCAACCACGTTTTAAAATCGCTCACTTTTTCGCGAGCCACAATAACCTCATCCTCTTTGTAAGAAGGTAAAATTACTTTGAGTCGGGAGTTGCTGTAGAGTTGAATTTCTTTGATTCCTTTCATTGGAATGATGAATTTTCGGCTGATTCGGTAAAATTCTTTTGGATCAATTTCCGATTCCAATTGTTCTAAAGTGCAATCCAATAAATAATCACGATTATCAAAGGTGTGAAGATAAGTGCCTTTGTTTTCGCTAAAAAAACATTCAACATCTTCAATATTGATCATTTTTAATTGCTGTCCCATTTTGATGGTAAACCTTTTTTTGTAGGTTCTATCGATGGGATTTACAAGCATTTTCTTGATCATTTCAAAGTCCAATGACAAACTAGAAGTCGCTGCATTTCGAGCTTTGAATTTGTTGACAGCGATTTCCAAATCGTCTTCATCTATTGGTTTTAACAGATAATCGATGCTGTTTAATTTAAAGGCACGCAATGCATATTCGTCATAAGCTGTAGTAAAAATAACAGCACTTTTGATATCGATGTTTTCGAAAATTTCAAACGATAAACCATCTGACAATTGGATGTCCAAAAAAATCAAATCGGGATGTACATTGTTCTGAAACCAATGAATTGATTCTTCCACCGAATGCAAAAGAGTGTTGATTTGGAGTCCGAGTTTTTCAACTTTGCGTTGCAATAATCGAGCTGCTGGTTTTTCGTCTTCAATAATTATGATATTCATTTTTTGAGTGGCTGAGTTTGATTAGTTACTGAGTGGCTGAGTTTTTATTCCCACTTTTCCTTTTTTTCTTTCTCCATGAATTGCTTCATCTTTTTGTCTTCCCATTCTTTTCCAAAAGCAAAATGTGGCACAAAAACAGAAAATCCGTGAGCAACTAATCCGATTCCCCAAAAGAAAACTGTAGAAAAAGTACTAAAGCTAAAAAACCTTTCATCAGCGTCTAAATTAGCGTATTTTGAAAATAGCAAAAACGCATTCACCAAGCTGTAAACAATTAGATGCACGTAAAAACCTTTTAATTTTTTTACCTTTTGTTGTGCCATTCTGTAGGCTTCTTTTTCGGGATTATTTTGATTGTAAACTTCCATTGTTTCTGTATTTTAAGATTTAGTTTATATTGATTATTGCCACTTTTCGGCATTTCTTTTTTCTTCTTCTAAAAATTGTTTCATTTTTCTTTCTTCCCATTCTTTTCCGAAGAAAGGAGAAACTTTAAACACGCTTAATCCGTGAAAAACTACACCCATTCCCCAGCCTAATAATGGCCAGAAGAACCATAAATACTTAGGTGATGTGACAAGATTTAATATGATTAAAAAAATATTTACCACGATGTAAGAAGCCAGGTTTCCGTAAAACCCTTTCATTTCTTCCACTCTTTTTTTCGCTTGGTAATAGCGTTCTTCTTCGTTATAATTTGTTTCCATTTGTAGTGAAATTGTTTGTTATTATTTCCAGTTTTTAGCGTTTTTATCTTTGTCTAAAATAGCCGCAATTTGTTTTTCTTCCCATTTCGAACTGTATCCGAAAACTTTAAAAGCATGCATTATCAATCCGAATCCCCAACCTCCTAACGAAAACCAAAACCACTGAAATTCGGGCATGTAGTTTAAGTTTACAAAAATCAATATCGGAATTACAATGCAATATGAAAGCAAGTTTCCGTAAAATCCTTTCAATTCTTCAACTCGTTTCTTAGCTTTATAATAAGCTGTATTTTCATTAGCAATATAAGTAGTTTCCATAATGGTAATTTGTTTTGTTAAGATGGGTAAATGCACAGCAAATGTGCTGTCTGAATTATCAATAAGAACTTTTCGTTGGGTTAAAATGCCATAACGATTGATGATGTTTTGCAAGCCAACACCCCTTCTGTCGCTCAATACTTCCTTCTTTTGCAAGTCGTTTTGAACGACCAAGCAATTGTCTTTTATAAAAATTTTGATGTGCAACGGTTTTTGCTCGCTAACTACATTATGTTTGATTGTATTCTCCAATAATAATTGTAACGAAAGTGGCACTACTTTGGCTTCCGAATTGTCGAAGTTTTCTGGTAATTCAAACGTAATACTGTTTTCAAATCGCATTTTCAATAAGTTCATGTAGGTTTTGGCAAATGCCAATTCTTCATGAACCGTAACCAATTCTTTGTCTTTCTGCTCTAAAACATAACGATAGATTTTAGATAAAGAAGTGGTAAATCGTTGTGCGTTTTCTGGATTTTCCTCAATCAGCGAACTCAACACATTCAGACTGTTGAACAAAAAATGTGGATCAATTTGGTTTTTTAAACTTTCGAATTTAGCTGAGGCTGTTCCCGCTATAATTTTTTGCTCTTTGACTCTGTTTTCGTTGTACGCTTTGTAAAAATAAAAAGTGTGAAAAGCCAACGTTACAATAAAAGTTAAAATTACTGCTACCAAATAATTGGACATGGTTTCTTTGTTTAGAAAGACAGAAAAAGGAGTTCCTTCTACTATAACATCCTCAAAAATACGCAGTAAAAAAATAACAAAAATGGAAACCAAAAAAGAAGCTAAAAACCCTATTAAAACACGTCTCGGAGTAAACCTATCCACGGTATACAGCTTATCCAAATACATAAATATAAGCGAATTGGCAAAATACAATGATACTCCGTACAACATAGTATATCCAAAATTAATCACTAAATCTACGCCCATTGTGATGGTATTTCCCGTGATAAATCGAATCAATAACAACAATAAAAACACAGCTATTGAAATAATAATCGCTCTTGGAATTTCTTTGATAAGCTTGTTCATGTTTTAGCGTTTAAAGATGTATAAATTGAATTCTTACTTGCAATTTTTCAATGTTTCCTCTGCTCTTTCCAATCCCCATTTTGGGTGAAATTGCGTTTCTGGCTTAAATTTAGCAAAAAGATCTATTGATTTTGCAACTTGTTCACACATCGGTTTGGTATCGGTTCCCCAATATTTGGCGCCTCCTATTTCAAAATCGGCTTTGCCAAAAACAGCTCTTGGATTATTCGGTTCTAATGCCAACGCTTTATTATACAATTCGATAGTGGGTGCCGAAAGTCGCATTCCGTTGGTCATTGGATCTTGCACAATCCACGCCGTGTTTATCAGCGCTTGTAGGATTAAAATTTCAGCGTTTTCTGGTGAAATCAAACTTGCATTGTCTAAAGCAGTTTGTGCTTTGTTTAACATGGCCGCTGCATTTTTGCTGTTGGCTGGATTAAAAGTTGCTGTAGTATTTACTAAAGCTACGTAATAATTGGGTAACCAATTGTTTTTTTCGACTGCAGCAATTCTTTCAAAAAGTGCTGATGCTTCGGTGTTGTTCCCTTCTTTCCATGTAGAGAAAGCTTTTTCCATTCCTTTTTCGTATTGCTGTGCATTTACAGTTATAACTGTAGCTAAAAAGAAAACGATGGTAGTGATAATTTTAATCATAATTTCTATTTTTTTAAGGTTCTAATTTTGTTGTTTTTAATTCTGATGTAAAAATACGAGTGTTATATTTCTTGTAAAATTTATAAATACTGAACTGTTGATTTTTATGGATGAACCGTAAGTTAAGTTTAGCTTCGCTCCGTTCGCATTTCATGCTCGGGTCTGAGTGACTGAAATACTGAGTGGTTGCGTTTTATAAGTTGTTTAGTTGATTGTCCTTTTTGTTGTCGCTTATCGTCCAAAAGAAACCTATAAAAAAGAAGCGATCGGCTGTTGGCGTAATTTCTCTTCTGTTGTAAAACCCATTCGAATCGGGTGTGTTCGCATACTCGTAGGCAAAAACATTTTGCGTTCCCAACACATTACTTACTGAAAAGTACAGTATTTTTTGTTGTGAAATTAAATACGCCCAGTTAAAACTTAAGTTGTTGTACACTTTGGTTTTTCCGTTCATAAAAGCCGTTTCATTCGGATTGTCGAAAGGTCTCCCCGAATTGAACGAATGGGCAAAACCTACTTGCGATTTCCAGTCGTTTATCCAATATTTTGTCACTAAGGATATGTTGTGTTTGGCAACAAAACTTGGAGTTACTTCGGCTTCATAATCTTTGTA
Organism: Bacteroidota bacterium; assembly: GCA_040385945.1. Classification (GTDB taxonomy): domain Bacteria; phylum Bacteroidota; class Bacteroidia; order Flavobacteriales; family Flavobacteriaceae; genus Flavobacterium. The sequence continues at coordinate 12,315 of JAZKGN010000091.1, read as the reverse complement.
ATCTCTTTTAGTATCAATGTATGAATACGAAAACCAATATTCTAAATATTTGATTGATTTGTTGTCTCTCCAAAAAATATCCAATCCTTTCGCATAACCATAACCGTTGTTGTTGAACTGCGAATTGAACTGTGGCATTTGTGTATCGTACTTCACCAAATTGTTATAATCCTTATAATACACTTCGGCTCTAAACGTTCGTTTGTTAAAATTGTATTGGTAATTGAAGATGTAATGCGACGCTTTTTCATTCGAAAAATTATCAGAATATTTTAAATAATCTTGTCGTGGCGCTTGCTCGAATTCGCCATACGCCAATGAAAACTGACTTGCTTTACTCACTTTATACGCCAATGAAACTCTTGGAGAAACCGACGTTTCATCTAACAAATCGTTATTAAAAGCACGAATACCCACTTTTGCTGCTAGATTTTTAGAAAAAAAGATGTCGGTTTCTGCATACACAGCGGCGATATTAGCATCATAACCATTGGTAAATGTGGCATCAAAATCCTCTTCAAATTGGGTGATAAAATAATCGGCACCAAAAGACAATTTTATTCTATCAGAAAAACTCTTTTTAATTTTGAATTTCAAATGCGAAGCGTATTCCGTATTGTTTATTTTATTGACATCAATCCCAATTTTATTATCGCCCAAACCATAACTCAAACCTGTTGTTAATTGCCAATTGCTGCCAAAGTTCCCTTTGTAAGAAGCATTCAGGTAAAAATTATTGTTTTTTAAATTGACACGTGTTTTTTCAATCGTATTGATACTTTCCTGATTGATGTCAAAACGCGACGAATCGAAAGCAACGTACACTTTAAACAAACCACGCTCGACTTTATAGCGATACACCGCTTCACCCGAAAGCGATTGAAAAGCTCGATTCCAATCGACATTTTGCGGAATCGCAGCTTGATAAGGAGCCAAATCGATATACGCTGTATTTACTGTCAACGAACTTTTGCCCCATTTTTGAGTATTTGCCAATCCCAATCCGACAGTCATAAAAGAAATATCAGTTTTCTCTTCAGTAGCTTCATCTGTGGTATTTAGCAAAAGTACACTCGACAAGGCTTCGCCATATTCTGCTGAATAACCACCAGTTGAAAATGAAATCCCACTGAATAAAAAAGGTGAAAATCGCCCACGCGTTGGTAAATTTTGCGTTGTTGAGCCATACGGTTGCGCTACTCGAATTCCGTCTACATACGTTTGTGCTTCGTCTGATTCGCCACCACGAACAAACAAACGGCCACTTTCGCCAACAGTTTGTGTTCCGGGTAAGGTTTGCAAAGCTGCCACAATATCTGCATTTGATCCTGCTGTGGTGACAATATCCAAGGGTTTTAAAACGGTTACTTTTGCTTTATCGCCAGCTTCGAAAGTTCCTGCATTGATGATTACAGCGTCCAAAGTATTGACACTTTCCTTTAGTTTAAATGTTTTAGATGCATACGTTTCTATTACTATACTTTGCGTAGAGGTTTCATAGGATAAAAAACTAATGACCAAATTTTGAGTTCCTTTTGCTTCAGTTGTAAAGCTAAACTCGCCTTTTTCATTGGTAGAAGCGCCATCGTAAGTACCTTCAATAAATACATTTGCTCCAGGAATTGCATTATTTTTAGCATCGGTAACTATACCTGAGATTTTAGTTTGAGAAAATCCAAAGAATGTTAAAAGCAAAGCTGTAAAAAAGTAAATTGTCTTCATAGTGATTTTGTTTTGATGCAGCAAAGTTGCACCAAGGCATAAAACTATAAAATTTATACTTACCGAAATGTAGATTTTTTAGGATGAGCTGCTTTCTTAATCATTTTAAAATAATCCAAACAACAACTATTTTAATTAAAATACGAAGTTTTTCGTATTTCATAAAAATCATGTTTCCGGTAAATTTGTAATTTAAAAGCTAGTGATTATGAAAAAAATACTATCCTTAATTATTCTTTTTTTTACAGTAAATGGTATCGCTCAAACTGGAGCACACACTCCAACAACTAAAGTTATCAGGGCTTTTATGTCGAAAGACGAAAGTAAAATGTTGACCTATTCTGGAACCGAATTGGTGCTTTGGGACAATAATAACAATACGCCTATTTGGGTTAAAAAATTAACTGAATTGGGCTTTACCAATGAAATTATATACGAACCAATTATTAGTGTTGATCCGTACATGAAGTATTTTTTAATCACTGATAAACAATCCTATCGAAGATTGATAAATCTAACAAACTTTCAAATGTCTCCTTGGGATTATTACACGTATGATTTCATGCAAGACGGACGAATAGCAGTTTTAGATTATGATTACAGTAAAAAGAACAGTCATAAAGCGTATTTACTCAACATCGACAATGGACAAAGAGAACTAATCGCCGAAAACATTGGTGACATTAGTGTTGTTAGAGGCGGAACAAAAATCCAAATCAGATTCCACGGCAAATCGGTTAACGACTATTCTGACAAAGTGAAAGTGTATGATTTAGCAACTAAAAAAACAGAGAAATCAGAGCTTATGGAATTCCGTTATGATGATAAAAATCTCAAATCAGGAAATTACACTGTTGAATACAATTACGGCGATAAAACCATAAAAACTTCTGACGCCAATAGTAAACAAATTGCTTCGTTTACCGTTCAAAATCCAGTTACTGGTAGTATGGAAAGTAACAAAACTCACATGTTTTATTTGTCAGAAACAAATCCCGTTGTTTACTTTTTAGAACAAGCTAATAAACCTTATCCAAACAACAATTTAAGCTATGTGTATGCGTATGATATTACGAATGGGAATGTGATCAAAAAAGTAGAGTTACACAATACATCTGATAAAGCCAAGCAATCAGCTGATAACGAGAAGAAAAAACACGAGGAAGTTATGGCAGAAAAACAACGCATTTTCAACCTTCCAGAAAATGTTAAAAAGAGAAAAATAGATGAATTTCAAGGTAAGTATGTCTACAACACCTACACCAAAATGATTTATTATGTTGTTCCCAATATGCCTATTTATGATGGAGATTTAATACGAATGGATGAAATACATGATAGAAAACAACGCAATCGTCAGGTGTATGATAAATTAACTTCATTAGAAAATAATTATTTTTTTGTTGTAAATGGTTTTAAAACATGTACTGCCTGTGACGGAAAAGGATATCATGAAAGTTCTGGTCAACGAACTGTTGCCGATTACGAATACACTACCGGAAAAAAATTGGTAGAAACTACGTATAATAAAAGCGGTTGTAGTGAATGTGGCGGTGGCGGATTGATTCGGAAATAATCCTTTTTAACAAAAGCAACACTGTAAAAATCACATACTAAACTATTTGTATACTGCGATTGCAAATGCTTTGTTTGAAATTTGTATTTTTGATTCTAAATCTTTACAAAAATGAAAACAAAATACTTACTCATTGCAGCATTTTTTGCACTAAACACAGTTTATTCCCAAGAAGTAAAATACGATGAAAATTTAGCTAAATCGTTAAATGCCGACCATCGTGGCATGAAAAACTATGTTTTTTGTTTGCTTACAACTGGATCAAATACTACGGCAACCGATCAAGAAAAAGCCGATTTATTCAAAGGTCATATGGACAACATCATGCGATTGGCTAAAGAAGGCAAACTCGCTACTGCTGGTCCGTTTGGAAAAAATGACAGAAACTACCGTGGTATTTTTATTTTTAATGTAACTACAATTGAAGAAGCAAAAGCACTTGTCGAATCCGATCCAGCTGTAAAAGCTAATTTGTTAGAAGCCGAATTAACGCTTTGGTATGCTAGTGCTGCTTTAATGAAGGTCAATGAAATTCACAGTACAATTACAAAACCTAAAAATTAAGAAAGCTCTGTCTTAAAAACATATGAAAAGACAAATTTTGTTTTGGAGTGGCATTTTAGGTGTAATCCTTTTTACTTTAACTACAGTAATTGGCGGAATCTTAAATCCGAATTACCATTTTATTTCTCAGTTTATTAGCGAGTTATACGCTGTTGATGCTCCAAATGCCGATCTCCTTCGGTTTTATGGCTACCTTCCAAGTGGTGTGTTTTTTATACTTTTTGCTGTGTTTCTACATGCTGTTTTACCCAAATCAGCCGGAACAACATTGGGTTGTATTTTGTTTGGATTTGGTTATGGTTTCGGAACTATCGTTTGCAGTATTTTTAACTGTGACGTTGGCTGCAATCCGTTTTTTGTGAATCCGAGTTTATCCCAATTTATACACAATGCTATGGGAATGTTGACCTATTTATTAACTCCAATTGGCCTACTTTGCATTGGAATCAGCGTTCGAAAAAAATTATTTTACTCTAATTTTAGCATTGTCATTGCCGTACTAAGTTTTCTATTTGTTCTCGTTCTGAATGTAGCCATTCAAACACCATACAAAGGAATCATCCAAAGAGTAATTGAAGGAAGTTTTCTTATTTGGATTGCTTATTCCGCGTTTTACCTTTCTAAAAATCTTATCAACAAATCGGAAATCAAAATCTAAAATCTAAATTTATATTTTACCTTTGCCACTTTACTTAAAATACAGATTATGATTTATAAATTTAGAGTAATTCTCGATGCAGAAGACGATGTTTTTAGAGATATTGCTATTGATGAAAACGACACTTTAGAAGATTTACACAACGCTATTGTTAATGCTTTTGGTTTTGACGGATTGGAAATCGGTTCTTTTTATACGTGTGATGACACATGGAATCAAGAAGATGAGATTCCGATGTTTGATGCTGGCGATGTTCCGGGTGAAAACAAAATCATGAGTGATTATCAATTGTCTGACATTTTAGATAAAGAAAATACGAAAATCATCTACGTGTACGACTTTATAAATATGTGGACGTTTTTAGTAGAATTGGCTTCTATTGAAGAGCAAGAAATAAATACTGTGTATCCTAATTTATTATTTTCATTAGGAGAAATGCCAGCCGAAGCAATGGAAAAACACTTTGTTGCCGATTTTGAAGAAGAAGAAAGCTATAATGATTTTGAAGACGATTTAGACGAAGACGATTTGGATAGCTTTGGTGACGACAGCTTTGAAGATTATGGTTTTGAGGAGAATTGGAACTAAGAAAGTACGAAGTTAGATAGTAGAAGTTGGAAGTAAAACAGTAATTTAAGACAGACAAAACATAAATGATTAATTTATTTAATGCACACATTGAGAATTTATCTATACACCGTGTAGGAAACAAGAGTAGAAACGAAGCCATTTTTTTATCCGAAAATCCATACGGATTGAATGATGAAATTGTACCTCTTTTAAAAGAATACTTTTTTAAATCGTTTAGAGAAAAAGAAGAAAATTACTTTCAGTTTGCTCATGAAGTCGATTTAGAATACAATGAAATGTTTCAACTGGCAACGGAAGTTTTTGCAAATCCAAGTGACATTCACAACATTTCGAAAAAAATAACTTTGCATTTATTCGAACAGTCCAATCATCCACATATTAAGAACGGTGAAGTGTATGTAACCTATTTCACCAACATTAATATCGATAATAACATCGTTGATGCCGTTGGTATTTTCAAAAGTGAAATCAAAACCGATTTCATGCAGTTTGAAGAAAAAGGCAGCAATCTCGAAATGGTATTGCAACAAGGAATCAACCTCAACCGTTTGGACAAAGGTTGTTTGATTTTTAATTATAAAAAAGAAGAAGGATACAAAATTCTTTCTATCGATAGCAATCGCTACGATGCGCGCTATTGGTTAGAACATTTCTTGGCTGTGGATGCCTTTCAAGATGAGAATTTCATGACCAAGAAATATTTAAAATTCTGTCAAGATTTTGCTAAAGATGTTGTATTTCCAGCCGAAGACAAAAAGGAAGAAGTAATGTTTATGAATCGTTCGGTGAATTATTTTGCCAAAAATGACGATTTTGAAGAAAGTAATTTCTTGAACGAAGTACTGTCGAATCCAGAATTGATTCCGGAATTTAAAAACTATAAAGTAGACAAAGGCGAAAAATACAGCATTGAAGATGTAACGAGTTTTCCTATTGCCAATGCGGCGGTAACTGATGCTCGTAAAAAAATAAAAAATGTCATCAACTTAGACACCAATATTCAAATCAAATTGGATTTTATCAATCCAGAAAGTGCCGAAAAATTTGTAGAAAAAGGTTGGGACGAAGAAAAACAAATGTATTATTATTTGGTCTACTTCAATAAAGAACAGAAAAGTTAAGATAAACTCAGCTTTTTATTTTTGATTTATTGGAGTAGTTATTTTTGTAGGTTTTTTATTCAATAAAATTATAAAAAGCTGTAATTCATCGAAAATATTTGCAGTTCGTCAGATAATTGTATAGGTTTAAATCCTCAAACACACCTACTTATGCAAACTCAATCAACAACAAAGCAAACTTCCTTCGGTGGAAAAGTTTGGTGCTCCTTTTTCGGACATCATTATGAAACATCTAGAAACATCACCAATCATTTTAAAGAATTTAAATGTTCTTGTTGTCAACACGAACTGACAAATGATGAGCACGGACAGATTGTTTCTTTAACACCAAAACACCGAATCATCAACGATACGTTGGTTCACTTTTATCAAAAAAGACATCATCTTATATAGAATAACTTTTTATTCATACCATAATCAAAAGAAAATCGTTATATTTCAATCCATCTTTTATAGTAATATAAATTGATTTTCTTTTTATGAGAATAAAAAATTATTTGGCATTCCTTTTTCTGTTTTTAACTTGTACGAGTAGTTTCGCGCAAGACAAGACAGTTAAAAAAGATTCTGTCCAAATGTATCGCGATATCGAAGCTTATTCTAAAAAAAGTAAGTTTTCGAAATTTGTCTACAAACTTATATTTAAAGCCATTCCGCCTCAAAAAAAGGTAGCGAAGAAAAAGGCCAGGAAGAATCCTCGAAGTCCGTACGCTCCTTTTGAAAACAAAATCATCCGAAAAATAACCATCGAAACCTTAGATCCTTTTGGTTATTCTATTACAAACACCGAAGATGTTCCCAGAAATTGGCTCGAACGATTTGGAAATGGCATCCATGCTAAATCGAAAAACTGGACCATTCGCAACTACCTCTTATTTAAAAAAACTGACAGCTTTGACTCTATTGTTGTAAAAGAATCGGAACGTTTGTTACAAAGTCAGCGCTTCATCCGACGAGCGGTTATTATTCCCAACAACATCGCCAACTCGGCCGATTCTGTTGATGTTACCATTCGGGTTTTAGATTCATGGAGTTTGATTCCGTCTGGCTCCATTTCGAGTTCAAAAGGAAATTTAGAAATTACCGAAAGAAACTTTTTTGGTCTTGGGCTTGAAGTCACCAATGATTTCAGACAAGTGCCCAGTACCAATAAAAACGGCTACACGTTTAGGTATATTATTCCCAATTTCAAAAACACATTTATACGAACTGGCGTACACTATACCAATGATCTTGACGAAAGTTATACAAAAGAAGTTTTTTCAGAGCGTGCTTTCTTTTCTCCCTTAACTCGATATGCTGGCGGTGTTTCTTTTCAGGAGCGGTTTTACAGAGACTCGATTCCGGATATCAACCAAGTCAATTTTTTACAAGATTTTAAATTTGAAAATCAAAATTATTGGGCTGGTTATTCTTTTCCGCTTTTTAGAGGAAAAAAAGAAGAAGACCGAATTACCAATTTAGTCACTACTGTTCGTCATTCGAGCACAACGTTTACTTTCAAACCCGAAGATGCATTGGATACATTTGGTTATTTTTCGACGGCTAAACTCTATTTGGCAAGCATTGGAATCAACAGAAGAAAATTTATTGAAGATAGTTTTTTATTTAATTATGGGATTCCCGAATATGTACAAACGGGTCAGTCTGTTTCTTTTACAGGAGGTTTTGAAGAAAAAAACTTTAAAAAACGGACTTATTTTGGAGGTCGGTATGCCTTGGGAGATTACTTTGCTGTTGGTTATTTAGGCCTTTCAGCAGAATTGGGTAGTTTTTTTAATGGTTCAAAAACAGAACAAACAACCTTTCGTGTAGAGTTGAATTATTTTACCGACTTGTTTGAAATTGGAAATTGGAAGCTGCGTCAATTTGTTCAACCACAGATTACTATTGGAAACAATCGGATTCCGATTAAATATGACAGCATTACCATTAATGAAGAAAATGGCATACAAGGATTTTCGAGTAATTTGTTGGGAACAAAAAAAATGTTAGTTGCTTTTCAAACGCAATCGTATTCACCTGGCATATTTTGGGGATTTCGATTCAGTCCTTTTTTCAACGCGACTTTAGCCATGTTGAGCGAAGAAAAAACGTCGGTTTTTAAAGGTCAGCTGTATTCAAAATTTGGTATTGGTGTTTTAATCAGTAATGATTATTTGGTGTTCAATAATTTTCAGTTGTCGTTTGCTTTTTATCCAAAGATTCCTGGAGCAGGCGATAATTTATTCAAAACCAACTCGTTTAAAAACGATGATTTGAAATTGTTAGATTATCAAATTGGACAACCCACCATCGTTCCGTATAATTAATTCGCTTATTCGTAACAAAAAACATTTTGCATCGTCATATTCTTTTAAAATAAAAATCGCGTGGAAACAATTCTCTCAATCCATAATCTCAACAAGCGTTACGGCAGAATACATGCTGTTAAAGACGTTTCATTAGAAATTCACAAAGGCAATGTTTACGGTATTCTCGGACCAAATGGTTCTGGAAAATCAACTACACTTGGCATTGTATTAAATGTGGTCAACAAAACATCGGGCGACTACAGTTGGTTTGGTGGGAAAGTGCAAACCCATGAAGCTTTAAAAAAAGTAGGCGCTATCATTGAGCGTCCGAACTTTTACCCGTACATGACGGCTCAAGAAAACCTAGAATTAGTATGTAAAATAAAAGGCATCAACTATGCTAAAGTGCAAGAAAAGCTAGATATTGTTGGATTAACCGAACGAAAAGATAGCAAGTTCAGAACTTTTTCTTTAGGTATGAAACAACGTTTGGCGATTGCTTCTGCCCTATTGAACGATCCTGAAATATTGATTTTGGACGAACCTACTAACGGATTAGATCCTCAGGGAATTCATCAAATTAGAGATATTATTCGGTTAATTGCTTCACAAGGAACGACGATTCTCTTGGCTTCTCACTTATTGGATGAAGTAGAAAAAGTGTGTTCACATGTTTTGGTGTTGCGAAAAGGTGAAATTTTATATTCGGGTGCTGTTGCTGGAATGTCAAATTCGAATGGTGTAATCGAATTGCAGTCGAACGATACAAAACAACTCATTGAACTGTTACAGAAATATCCGAATATTGACGTTATCAAAAAAGAAGAAGGAAAAGTAATCATCCACTCCACTTCAAATATTGAACCAAGTGAATTGAACAAATATCTTTCGGATAATAATGTTTATCTAACCCATTTGGTAAAACGAAACCACTCACTTGAAGAACAATTTTTAGAATTAACCGCTAAATAATCAAGCACTAATGAAACGATTACTCGCTATAGAATTACAAAAAATTTGGAAAAACAGAGCTAGCAGAATATTAACATTAACGTATTTTATTCTACTTACTTTTTTATCATTAATTGCTTCGATTAAATTTGATATTGGTCCGTTAAACATCCGATTAGCAGACCAAGGAATTTTTAATTTTCCGTTCATTTGGCATTTTAACACCTTTGTTGCGGCTTGGTTAAAAATATTTTTGGCAGTAGTTATTGTCTCAATGATGGCCAACGAATACAGTTACGGAACTTTAAAACAAAACCTAATTGACGGCATGAGCAAAAAGGAATTTGTCGCTTCAAAATTCATAGCAATTGTTTTGTTTGCTGGTATTTCTACTGTATTTGTATTTATCATCTCATTGATTTTAGGGTTGTTTTTTTCTTCGTTCAATGAGCCTAGTATTATTTTTTCCCAAATGGAATATCTTTTAGGGTATTTTGTTAAACTAGTTGGCTTCTTTTCTTTCTGCTTGTTTTTAGGTGTACTAATAAAACGTTCAGCATTTGCATTGGGATTTTTATTTTTATGGTTTGCTTTTGAAAATATATCTCATGGAATAATTAAGTATAATTTCTTAGATGGCGATGCTCCTATTCTTGATAAGTTTTATGAATTTTTTCCGCTTGAATCCATGTCCAATTTATTGGTTGAACCCTTTACCAAACTAAACGCAGTTAAAACGATTGGCAACCAAATTGGAGTAGAAAATATTAAAAATTATGATGTACATTTTTCAACCGTTGCTATTGTTTTAGCATGGACTGCCATTTTCATCTTTTTATCGTATAAAATCATTAAAAAACGAGATTTGTAGTATCTTTGTAAGTACTATGAACAAGTGTAGGTTACTCTTTTTTATCGTTGTTTTTTATGCTTCTGTTGGCACTATTATGTCTCAAAATATAGTTGTTGACGACACGTATACAGCACAACAATTAATTCAAAATGTACTTATAAATAGTCCGTGTGCCAATGCTACTAATTTCTCGGTTAGTGGCGATACTTTCAGTGGCAGTAATAATAGTTATGGTTATTTTAGTTATGCTGGAAGTGTTTTTCCGTTTGCTACAGGCATTGTTTTAAGCACGTCTAGAGCCATTAGAACTCCTGGACCTAATAATGATTTGATTGATGAAGGAAGTACGAGTTGGGCGGGAGACATCGATCTGGAACAAGCTTTGGGTATTTCAGGTACTTTCAATGCTACACTATTGGAATTTGATTTTACACCTCTTACTAATAAAATTAGTTTTGATTATCTTTTTGCTTCAGAAGAATACCACGGAAATGCGCTCTGTCAATATTCGGACGGTTTTGCTTTTTTACTAAAAGTTGCAGGAAGTACAACTCCGTATCAAAATTTAGCTTTAATTCCCAATACAACCATTCCTGTTAAAGTAACTTCAGTACATCCCGAAGTCACAGGAAATGGAGGATGTAGCGCTCAAAACGAAACGTATTTTGGTGGTTTCAATAGTTTCAATTATCCTATTAACTTTAATGGGCAAACTACTGTAATGACAGCAAAAGCCGATGTAACTCCGGGATTGACCTACCATATCAAATTAGTCATTGCAGACGAGCAAAACATTCGATACGATTCAGCTATTTTTTTAGATGGAGGCAGTTTTAATGTAGGTGTAGATTTAGGTCCAGACCGATTAATTGCAACTAATAATCCACTTTGTGCTGGACAAACTTTGGTCTTGGATGGTACATTATCGGGAACCAACTTCTACCAATGGTTTAAAGATGGAATAGCGATTTTAGGAGCCACTAATCCTACTTACACTGTTTTAGACGCTGGAATATATACTGTTGAAATCACATTAAGCTCTTCTTCATGTACTACAACAGGAGAAATCAAGATTGAATATGTCAGCTTACCCGTTTTGAACAATCAAACTTTAGTACAATGTGATACCAATAATGATGGTATTACTACGTTTAACTTAACACAATTAAATGCGTTGATAACAGGAGGAAATCCGCAATTAACTACGGTTACGTATTACCAAAGTTTGACCAATGCGCAATCGCAAACCAATCCGATTGCCAATCCAACAGCGTTTCAAAACACTACAACAAACCAAGTTTTTGCAAGTGTTCCCAATACTTTTGGATGTCACAACCAAGCAACAATTAATTTGGTGGTTTCAAACAATATGGTAAACCCACCAAATCCTATTCAAAAATGTGACAACGATACTAATCTTAATGGTTTCACGGCATTTGATATGAATTTAGAAGTTACTCCTTCTGTACTTAATGGCTTACCACCAGGACTTGTCGTTGCTTATTATGCTTCTTCAAATGATGCGCTTTCAGAAACCAATTCGTTACCTAACAGTTTTACCAATACCGTAGCGAATCAACAAACTATTTTCGCCCGAATTATAAATGGTTCCGATTGTTATGGTATTATTCCAGTTGCTCTTCATGTTTTGGTTTTTAATCCACCGCAACTTCAAGATGAAACACGTTATATCTGCACTTCAAATTCAATAAACTTGAGTACTCCAACTGGTTATTCAAACTATTTATGGTCTACTGGTGCTACAACAAACAGTATCGCTGTAACCCAATCAGGCAACTATTCTGTTCTTGTAACCAATGCTTTTGGATGTCAAAAAACCAAGAATTTTACTGTTATTGATTCGGAAATAGCTACTATAAATTCAGTACAGATTAATGATTTTGACGGATTCAACAATACGGTGGAAATTCATCTGAACCAAAATGACAATTATCTCTATTCGTTAGACGGAAATTTCTACCAAA
>JAZKGN010000090.1:0-39606 GCA_040385945.1 Bacteroidota bacterium | reverse complement strand
ATGTTCCTGTAACTCCATTCGTCGATGTAGTAGGTAAAGCAGCTAAAGGTTGTCCAGAACAAATAGGCGCCACAGCATTAAATGTAGGCGTGACTGTCGGATTAACCACAATAGTCATTTGAGTACTAGTTCCACACTCATTTGGATTAGGTGTAAAAGTATACGTAGTCGTTGCAATATTATTTATAGCAGGAGACCAAACTCCAATTACATTATTATTCGAAGTTGTTGGCAAAGCTGCCAAAGTTTGTCCAGAACAAACTGGTGCCACTTGTGTAAACGTCGGAGTTATTGGTGTGTAACAGGTTGGATAACAAGAAAAGGTTTGACTTGGAGTACATAGTCCATTCCAAGTTACAGTCAAAACTACCAAATCCCCAGGAATCACTCCTGTAATGGCATTAAAATGAGACGGCGCTGCGAAAGTAAAAGGACCGTAGGGCGTACCATTGACAGTGTAATTGACAGTGAAACTAATTTGTCCGGCATTATTAAAATCAAATGGGGCGTGTACTACTTGGGCCAGTACTAATGCTGGGTCAGGAATACCACAAATTAAAATTGGAGTTGCAGTAGGCGGAACCGGAATTGGATTGACCGTCACCACTAAAGGAGGTGAAACATATCCTGATAATACATCCCTAAATGTAACATTATAAGTTCCCGGAGCAACATTTGAAAAAGTAGTACCTGCTTGATAATTTACCCCGTTGATACTGTACTCATATTGCGTTGCATAAGCATAGGTTCCCACATTGGTGTAGACTTGCGGAGCTATAGCGTGCCATTCGCATGGGTTCCAAGTCATGCTTGGAAGCGGCGATGTGGGCAGTCTTCTGTATGTATATCCAGCTGGAGTAGGTGTAAAAACCACACCGTCTGTCCTTCCCCACAAATCAATTTCAAGATCTGTAGCTCCCAAATTTTTTGCCAAACGTATATTATCATTATTGTTAATGCCCGGACAAGCTGCGTATGTTATATTAGGAACAACGCCGCCTACGTTTGTGGCACTTCCAATGCCAACTACATATACCGAATTATTATTCAGTGTCCCAATTAATGCAAGCACACACGAGGTGAACCCATTTCCGTTATTGTACACTTTTATCAGGTAATCGGCCATGTTTTTTGGCGCACCCGTCCCGTTGTAAATTTCAATGTAACTAAGTGATCCTGAGCTTTCATCGGTTACTTCCGAAATAAAAAGGTCACTCACAACTGGTAATGGATTTGCATTTAAAGGGCTTGTTACGACAATGCTTCCCGTAGCCACTGTACATGTTGGATGGGTTATCGTTACTGTAGGTGTCGGGCACTGTGCTGCTATAAAAACAGGGAATAAAAAAAATATTATCTTAAGATATCTTTTCATATATTTTGAAATCACAATTTGGGGTGGCACTATTTAGCGACGCAATTTACTACTATTTAGTAATATATCATAGATATAGCATTAATTTGTGGCTATTTTTACACTTAAAAAAAGGTTCAAAATAATTATGCTTCGGTTATATAAAATTGTACCTTTATTTTTTATTACATTTTCACATAAAATCGCCTTCCGAAGTACACTATTTTTAACGTGAGAAAAAGTATATAATTGTATTCATAACTTAAAAACTATAACATCATGGGATTAGGAGGATTTTTTAAAAATTTATTTGGCTCATCGAAACAAAATGTTGACCAAATGGCTGATAAAGCTGAGGGGTTTGCACATGAAACCATTGAAAAAGCAAAAGTAGCTGCCGCTCCAATGGTAGAAAAAGTAGAAAATTTTGCCGATCAAGCAAAAGAAAAAATAAACGAGTACGTTCCGGCAGCTGGAGAAGCCATCGAAAATGCTATCGAAACGGCGAAAGAAAAAGCCAGCGAAATAGCTGATAAAGCAGAAGAAATGGTCGGAAATGCAGTAGACTCAGTAAAAGAAAAAATAAATTCTTTTACCAATGACGCTTCCGATACTGCAACAGACCCGAGCGCAAGCGAACTGGCGAAGCAAAAAGCCGATGAAACTATAAACCGAGTGGAAGAAGACGCCGATTAATTTTGAGTTAAACTGCTTTGATATCATACAAATCACGCTTATTTTTGCGTGATTTTTTAGTTTAAAAACCATGAACACACGATTAGAAATAAGTTTGCTAGCCGACTATCTTGAACGTCTTTTGAAAATAATTCTCGATTATTCTCCCAAACTCATCACCGCCTTAGTTATCTTATTTATAGGATTGTACATTATTCGCGTCATCAACAGAGTCGTGCGAAGAATAATGACGAACCGTGAAATTGATCCTACTTTATCAAAATTTGCCGCCGATATTTTACTGTGGATTTTGCGCATCCTACTATTTGTAACGTTTATTTCAAAATTAGGAATAGAAACGTCATCATTTGTAGCCATTCTTGGTGCCGCAGGTTTGGCGGTTGGATTGTCTTTACAAGGATCGCTATCGAATTTTGCGGGCGGAATGTTAATCATTCTTTTTAAACCGTTTCGTGTTGGCGACACTATAGAAGCACAAAATGTGACCGGAACCGTAAAAGAAATTCAAATATTTGTCACCAAACTCATCGCTGCTAACAACCAAACGATATTTATTCCGAATGGGATTTTATCCAACGGTGTTATTACCAATCATTCGATGCAAGGAAAACGTCGAGCCGATTTGATTTTTTCGTTGTCGTATGACACCAATGTCAAAGAAGCAAAAGACATTATTTTGAAAGTGATGCAATCGCATCCGAAAGTGTTGAAAATGCCAGAACCCGTTGTTGTTGTTAGAGATTTGACAGATACTGCTATTCATTTAGCCATTCGACCTTGGGCAAAAAATGAAGATCTTGGGATTGTGACTTCTGATATTTTAGAGCAATGTAAATTGGCATTCGATGCGGCTAAAATTGAAATCCAACCTTATGCCCGCGAAAACGCTAAATAGATTGTTTGGTTTTTATCATGAAATCCTTTAAGTAGTAAGGTTCAAAATAGGCAACATCTTCGAAGTCCTTATTTTGGAATTTCTCATGAGATAAAAGTGACATAGCTGAAGCTGATGGAAAAATGATTTCATCGTGAAAAACAAAATTGCTTTTCGTTAAAACCGTTTTTGCTTTTTCATTACTATCTCCAATAAAATGAATGGTTTCGGTGTAATCAACAAAACTTTCTTCGGTTAAGATTTCGGCTTGAACATCTCTGATTTTTTCTTTATTTGAATTAAAAACAGCACTGTACACTTCCATTCTTCGCGCATCAATCATCGGAATAATGAGTCCGTTTTCTACGTTTACTTGGTTCGCCAAAATGGTTAAAGTATCTACAGCAATTAACGGAATCGAAAGTGCATAACACAATCCTTTTGCCGCCGAAACACCAATTCGCAAGCCAGTATAAGAACCTGGACCTTTGCTAACTGCAATGGCTTTTACTTCAAAAAAAGAAATGTTGGCCTCCTTCAAAATAGCCTCAATAAAAACATGTAGTTTTTCGGCATGCGAATAACCTTGCTCTGCGATTTCCTTACAAAGAATGGTTTTACCGTCTTTTGACAAGGCAACCGAACAATTTTTTGTTGCCGTTTCTATATTTAAAATGTAAGACAAAGTGTGAATTTATGAATTAATGCGACTTACTTTTTCTTCTCTTTTTCTTTTGCTTTCGAATCGATCACTACAACTTTATCTCCCGAATTCAAGTCTTTTGAAACTGTACTGTAAGGCCCAACTATGATGATGTCTCCTTTCTTCAATCCCGAAGTCACTTCAATATTACTGTCGTCTTGAATGCCTGTTTTTACAATTCTGATTTTTGCTTTATTGCCTTCTTTGACAAAAACACATTCAAATTTTTTGTCGGTTTTGGCAACTACTTTTTTATCGTCATCCGTTTCTGGCTCGTCTTTTACCTCGTATTTTTTTGTTGCTGACGTATCGGATTTCATCACAATAGCGCTAATTGGAATTCCGATTATGTTTTCTTTTCGAGTCGTAATGATATCAACAGTAGCCGTCATTCCTGGTCGGAATGGCGAATACGTTGCTGGCTTACCTTCTAATAAATCCATATACGATTCTTTCAAAATTCTAACCTTCACTTTAAAGTTAGTCACTTGATCTGCTGTAATTGCCGAACTTGCCGAGTTGGAAATGCTCGTCACAATTCCTTTAAATTCTTTTTTCAAATAAGCATCTACCTCTACATTGGCAGAATCACCAACGTTAATTTTCACAATATCATTTTCATTCACATCGACTTCCACTTCCATATTATTCAAATTGGCAACGCGCAAAATTTCGGTTCCCGTCATTTGTTGCGTACCTAAAACACGCTCTCCCAATTCGACATTCAACATCGAAATGGTTCCGTCTGCTGGTGCATAAATCGTAGTTCGTCCAAGGTTATCTTGCGCTTCTTTTACTGTTGCATTGGCACTTTGCACATTGTAATACGATGATTGTTTGTTGGCTTGAGCTACTTCGTAAGATGCAACCGCTTTGTCCCAATCAGATCTTGAAATAATACCTTTATCATACAAGGTTTTGCTTCTTTCATAATTGGCTTTCGCTTCTTTAAAAGAGGCATCAGCCTGACTTAAGCCCGATTTGGATACCGACAAATTAGAAACCGTTCTGTTATAACCAGAGGTGTATAAATCGGGATTTATTTTCACTAATAATTCGCCTTTTTTCACGACTTGCCCTTCTTTTACAGGCAAAGCAATAATTTCTCCTGATACTTCTGATGAAATTTTAACTTCAATTTCAGGTTGGATTTTTCCCGTAGCTGAAACTGTTTCAATTATGGTAATTTCATCTGCTTTAGCAGTTTCAATTTCAACGCCTGTATCTTTGTTTCCGATAACGCCTGCTTTCGACAAGACAATTAAAAGTACAATTAAACCAGCTACTGATCCTAATAAAATATAAATTCTCTTCTTTGACATGGTAGTATTAATTTTGTGTTGTGATTGGGATTCCGAAATAAAATTCGACGATTTTAATTTTAAAAATATAATCGTATTTTGTTCTTAAAACTTCTGATTGCGCGTTGATAAATAAGGTTTGCGCTTGATTGAATTCGAAGGCATTCATGATGCCAACAGCAAATCGTTCTTTGGCATAATCCATCGCGCCTTTACGAGCTTCGAGTGCTGTAACTGCCGATTCGTAACTATTCAAAGCACCCTTTGCTTCGGTAATTGCTGTGTATACATTGCGCTCTAAATCCAATTCGGCTTGTTTCATAGAAATTTGAGAACGGTCTAATGCAATTTTAGAACGGATTACATTGTTTCTTGCTGCAAATCCATTAAAGATTGGAATGTTGAGTTGCAATCCGTACGAATGTCCTTTGTTATCACTAAATTGATCAAACACTGGATTTGGTTTTCCTAAAACAGGTGTAAAATTAGGTTGAATAACATTCGTTCCTGAACCTTGTACTTGCCCAATTACAGATGTCGGATTCGAAGCATCCAATTCAAAACCAGTCACTCTATCCGAATAACTTGCTCTGGTGCTGAAACTATAAAATCCACTTAAATTAGGTTGATACGCTCCTTTTGCAATTTTCACATCTCTTTCGGCGATTTCAAGATTAGTTTTTGCAATTTTTAATTCGATGCGTTCTTGTTTGGCTTTTGCTAAAATGTCTTCTGGCTTTTGAAATGAAACCGGACTTTCTTTCACATCATATGTTGTTTCGACAATATCAAAATTTTGAAAGTCGTCTAATTGTAACAATTGTGCCAAACTCAATTTCGATAAAAACAAAGCGTTTTCAGCTGCAATGAGTCGTTGTTTGTCTGAAGCTATCGTTGCTTTCACATCCAACAAATCGCCTTTGGGAATGGTTCCAACATTCACTAATTCTTCTGTTCGTGTGAATTGTTTTTCGTCAAATGCCAATTGTTCTTTTTGGACTTTAATACTTTCTTTATTGAATAAAATTTGTAAAAAGGCATTCGCAACATTCAACGAAATATCATCTTTCATTTTATTCAATTGGTATTGAGACGAAACTTTTGACAAGTTGGCTCTTCGCAAACGGTTCACGTTTTGTAATCCGTTATAAATATCCACACTCGAATTCAAACCAGCAGAAGTAAACTGTGTGGTTTGATTTTCTAATAAACCAGTTGTAATGTTTTGATTCAAACCAATATTCCACGAATGAGAAGCACTTCCGTTTAACGTAGGCATAAAATTTCCTATCGCAGCTTTCTTATCTACATCGGTCGATTTGATATCGAGTTCCGATTGTTTGATCGAAATATTGTTTTTAATGGCATGATTAACACATTCTTCTAAAGTCCAATTCTTCGTTTGAGCCAAGCTCGTTGCAACGGGAATTATACTAAAAAGCAGTAATAATAAAATAGTTATTTTCTTCATGAAAGGGGAAATTCAAAAATGAAATTATTCTAACGTACAAATTTAAGGCAATTTAATTGAAATCCTTAAATTAACATTTTGTTATCAGACGTTACTTTTATTTTTTTGTTACATTCACACCGAAAAAATACCATAAAAGGCAATTCCAATGAAAGCTCCATTACTGAAAACTCTTTTCCGCTTTTTAACTTATTCGTTACTGTTCACGTTTCTTTTTGGATGTTCTAGTTCTCAAAAGATTGCATCTTTAAAACCGGAACCTTCTTTAAATGCACCTTTAGCTTATAAAACAACCACTTCTTTTGTAAGTATGCCAATGGAAATCACGCTGAAAGAAATCGAAAATCAACTGAACAAATCGTTGAACGGATTGATTTATGAAGATACCAATTTGGAAGATGATAAAACAGAAATGAAAATCTGGAAAACAGGCACCATAAAACTCATCGAAAAAGACGGAAAAATCGAATCGATATTACCTTTAAAAGTATGGTCGAAATTCAAATACGGAACTGACTTTATGGGATTGAATGATACACGTGAAATTGACTTAAACGGAACCATAACCTTGATAAGTAGCGTGAAATTATCAAACTGGAAAATGAACACCAACTCGGTAATTGAAGATTTTGAATGGAGCGAAAGTCCGACCATTTTAGTTGCCGGCAAAAAAGTGCCTATTACCTATATTATCAATCCGACACTTTCTATTTTTAAGTCGAAAGTGGCTAAAAAAATTGACGATGCCATCGAAAAATCGTGCGATTTTAAACCTTATGTTTTGGATGTTTTAGAAACCATGAGCACACCTTTTTTAACCAGCGAAGAGTATGAAGCTTGGTTTAAAATGATGCCAATTGAAGTCTATGTCACCGATGCTAATTTGCAGAAAAGCAAAATTGCAATGGATTTAGGTTTGAAATGTACCATGCAAACGATGGTTGGGCAACAGCCAAAAAACAATTTTAACCGAGATGTTATTTCATTTAAATCGGTGACAAAAGTCCCTGATAAATCAACGGCGAGTATTGCCGCCGTTTCTACTTTTGAAAGCGCATCGAGAATCATTACCAAAAATTTTCAAGGAAAAGAATTTGCTTCAGGTAGCCGAAAAATAACCGTGCAAAAAGTCGACATTTGGGCAAAAGACGGCAAAATGATTGTGGCGTTGGACATGATTGGAAGTATAGACGGAACGATTTACCTGAATGGAATTCCGAACTACAATCCCATTACAAAAGAAATTTATTTTGATCAAATGGATTATGTTTTGAACTCGAAAGGCATTCTAACCAGAACGGCAAATTGGCTTTTGCAAGGCACTATTTTAAAGAAAATTCAAGAAAATTGTCGGTATTCTATAAAAGAGAATTTAGACGAAGGCAAGAAAAATTTACTTCCTTATTTGAATAATTATTCACCCATGAAAGGCGTTTTTATCAATGGTACGATGAACGATTTTGAATTTGAAAAAGTAGAAATCATCGACAATGCCATCATTGCTTTTATCACGGCAAGCGGAAAAATGAATGTGAAAATTGACGGAATGGATTAAAGCAGTGTTCAGTGATCAGTTTGCAGTGTTCGGTAACCTATTTGTTTTTCTTTTTTGCGAACATTCTGTAAACAAAAAACCCAGCAATCCCAACCAAAATATACGGAATAGCCATCAGATAGACAATTCCGTCGTTTACAGCTTCGGCTTTTACTGTGTTACCTTCGCTTTCGAGAGCGGCACGACACATGGCACATTGTGCATTTGTTGTAAGAGAAAAGAAGCAAAAAGCAAGAAGCAAGATTAAAGAAATAAATTTCCTCGACCTAACTCTTGGTTCTTGCTTTTTGCTTCTTTTATCTTTACTTAACATAATACGGTGCTATCATCAAATAAACTACAACTCCTGTAACCGCTACATACAACCACAATGGAAACGTAATTTTTGCTATTTTTTTGTGGGCATCAAAACGTTCGGCTAAAGCGCGTACATAGGTAATTAACACCATTGGAATAATCGCAATAGACAAAAGAATATGTGTAGCTAGAATAAAGAAATAGATATATTTTAACGCTCCTTCACCGCCATAATTTGTACGCTCTGTTGTCATATGATAGGCAACATACATAACCAAAAACACCACAGAGCAAGCAATTGCTGTAGTCATTAATCGTTCGTGTAACAATCGTTTTCCGTTTTTAATCGCTAGTACAGCTGCTACCAATAAAATAGCGGTTATGCCATTAATAGTAGCATAAATTGGTGGTAAATAAGGCATCGGTTCGGCATGTACTCCTAAATCTTTTAGTTTTACACTGAACAATACAGCAACAACAGTCGGAATTAAAATAGAGACAACAATGATTGCCTTATTGAATTTTTTATCTAATGTTTTTTCCATTACTCTTTTAATAATAATTTTATATCCTCTTTTATGGCATTTACGCCTTCTTTTTCTAAACCATCATAATACATGATCGGATTTCCGTTGTCGTCTTTACGACATCTTATTTTTCCATTTTTATCGATAAGAGCAAAAAGTCCAGAGTGTTCAAATCCGCCAGCAACTTTGCTATTTTCACCTGCAAAAATATTAAATCCAGTATTCGAAATTTCGTAAATGTATTTTTTATCACCCGTTAAAAAATGCCAATTAGCGGATGTCGCGCCTAATTCTTTAGCGTGTTTTTTTAGTACTTCTGGTGTGTCATTTTCGGGATTGATCGTTATCGATACAATTCCGAAGTTGGGATTTCCAAAAAACTCATTTTGTATCGACACCATATTTCTATTCATAATTGGGCAAATAGAAGGACATGTAGAAAAGAAAAACTCTAACACATATACTTTGCCTTCATAATCTTTATTGGAGATTTTTTTATTGTTTTGATTGGTGAGTTCAAATTTGGGAACCGGACCAATTTCAACTAAATCATTTCCGCTTAATCTGTCAATAATTTTTGGAACGGCATAAATTCCGAAAATCAAAATAATAAAAGAGATACCTATGTATGATTTACTTTTCATTTGGCTTCTATTTTTTTAAAGGCATTGTTTTGTTTTAAAGCCAAGCGATATTCGGCGAGAATAATCTTTACATCATCGGTCATTTCGTTGTGTAATTCAGAAACCAATGTAGTGCTGTAGCCTTCTCTGTATTCGGCATCGCCTTTTTTTACCTTACCTTTTCTTCCTCTAACATTTCTAGCTTTATCAATTATGAATACGTTAGATGTTCCCAGATTTGTATCGAGTTTTGCTTTTAATTGAAGTTGATCGTAAAACTTTGTAATTTCTTCAGGAGAAGCAAAAACATAATGCCAACGGGAAAGGTTAGAGATTTTATCGATTTTTGCTTTAAATTCTTCTGTTTGTTTTTCGGTGCCAATTGGCGCGATGAATACCACTTGAAAATCTTTGAACTCGCTGTATTTTTCGTAAATTTTTTGATTCAGATTAAAGAAGTTCCCTTTTTTGGCATTGATGTCTGTTCCTGTAAATCCGAGTATGGTAATTTTATTTGTTAGTGTAATGGTATCGTTAGCTACTGTTTTCCAATTATTAAATTCGGGAACCGTTTTAGTAATGATTGGCAATTTTGTAAAACCATTCACTCCAGAAGCAAAAAACAAATAGGCAACAATGGGGAAAATAAAAAGGAAGAAAAGGACAAAATTCTTTTTCATTAGAAGTGTATGATTATGAAATGCAAAAATAAAAAAAGTCCCGATGTTATCGGGACTTTTTTTGAATTAATATACTGTTAAAAATTCCATTTAATGGTAGAATTTTTAAATACACCAAATATATAATGTGCTTCTGTTAGTAATATAAAAACCAGGTATAAAACCAAGAAGATTACTGTCCAAACAACAGCTCTTCTTAAAACGGTTGTTTCGCCCTCCATGTGCATGAAAGCCCAAACGATTCCGTATGCTTTAACTAAAGTTAAGATGATGAATATCCAGTTTAACAAATTCATCCCAATAAAATTGTTCATGTGTAATGACTCAGGCTTTATGATTCCTAAGAAAACCTCAACAATTGTTACTGCAGAAAGAAACCAAAAAACTTTCCAAATTCTACCTGTGTTCGATACGTGTGCGTGTGCCATGATATTGTATGTCTATAAAATTAAACTAAATAGAAGAATGTAAATACGAAAACCCAAACCAAATCGACAAAGTGCCAATAAAGTCCAACTTTTTCTACCATTTCGTATGATCTTCTTTTTTCATAAGTACCAATTAAGATGTTTATGAAAATAATAATATTGATAATCACTCCAGAAAATACGTGGAAACCGTGGAATCCTGTAATGAAGAAGAAGAAGTCAGCAAATAACTTACTTCCGTATTCGTTTCTGGTTAAGTTCGCTCCTTCTACAACTAAGTGTGCGTTTGCCATCATTTTATCCGATTCTGCTCGGGTTAAAATGGTTTTATTTTTTGAGTGAAATTTGTAATCGTTTAAAGTAGGATGCGCACCAACTGAATGTGGAGCCGTTTCTGCAGTAAAAACAACTTCTGTTCTCACCAACATATCTGGATGCTGTTTGAATCCTTCTTGTACTTCGGCAACAGAATACGTTGGCAAAGCGCTTTCGCTACTAAACCAAGTCGCGTTGCTTCTTTTTAACTGTGTCCGGTCTTCAGGTAAGGTCGCGGCAAAATCTTCTAATTTCATACGCTTCCCTGTAGCATCAACAAATTGAAGGATACTTCCTCCTTTGGTTTCAATGGCACCATATTCACCTTTGATAAAATTTTTCCATTCCCAAGCTTGTGAACCCACGAATATCAAACCTCCAATAATGGTTAAGAACATATAAAATGCCACTTTCCCTTGTTTCATTTGATGTCCTGCATCTACAGCCAAAACCATAGTTACAGAAGAAAAAATCAAAATAAAAGTCATCAAGGCAACATAATACATTGGTGCCGCAACACCATGCATAAACGGAAAGTGAGTAAACACTTCGTCGGCTAAAGGCCAAGTTTCAATGAATTTAAATCTAGAAAAACCGTAGGCTGCTAAAAATCCAGAAAAGGTCAAAGCATCTGAAACGATGAAAAACCACATCATTAATTTTCCATAACTTGCTCCTAACGGCTCATTTCCGCCATTCCAAGTTCCTTCAGTAGTTCCATTTGTAACTGTCGATCCCATAAAAAGTAATAGTTAAAAAGTTCCCAAATTTACATTTTTTTCTTATTTAAAGAAATATAAAAATAAAAACAAATAAATCCACAAGAAATCAAGGAAGTGCCAATACATTGCACCGAGCTCAATACCAAGGAATTGACTTGAATTGTACTTTTGTTTAAAATGATTATAAATTATAATTAATAGTGAAATAATTCCGCCAGCAAGGTGAGCAAGGTGAGCGATGACCACCAGATACAAAAATGTAGCGGTGATATTACTTTGCGGACCTGTTAAATAATTTCCTTGAGCCACCATTTGGTTGAACCCTTGAAATTGAAAAAACACAAACGCAATTGCTAAAAATAATGTGGTTAACAAAAACACTGTCGTGTTTTGTCGGTTGTCTTTTTGAATCGCTTTTTTTGCCAAATGAAATGTAACACTACAACCAATAATTGCTGCCAAACTCATAAAAAAAGCAGAAGGAATCTGAAAATCTTTTGCCCAATCGGCACGTTTGCTACTTACAATAAAAGCACTTGTCAATCCGGCGAACATCATCGTCATGCTTATCATTCCAAAAAGCAACAACAATTTGTAGGAGCGATTGGATCGTGCTTTATGTTCTTCGGCGGTCATTGTCATAATTATCGTAAAAATTTATCTGCTATGTAAATAATTTGCAGCAAAGTTATATAAAAAACGCTAGTTAACATTAAAGATTTTGCAGCTTTTGCTGTTCGGCTTTGGTATAATTTTACAGCGTAATACAACATCCAAAGTCCCAACAAAAATACAACAATTGCAGCAATTGGTGAAATAAATAATTGCCCTGTATATCCTAAACTTGGAAGCAACGAAGCCACAATCAACCAAACGGTATATAAAATAATTTGCATGGCAGTCGATTTGTCTTTTTTACCTGTTGGCAACATAAAGAAACCGGCCTTTTCATAGTCTTCGTATAAAAACCAACCAATAGCCCAAAAGTGAGGAAATTGCCAGAAAAACTGAATTAAAAACAACGTTCCTGCTTCAATACCAAAATTGCCTGTTGCCGCAACCCAACCCAACATAAACGGGATAGCACCTGGAAAAGCTCCCACAAATACCGACAATGGTGTTTTGGTTTTTAAAGGTGTGTAAATACTCACATAAAGAAAAATAGAAATCGCGCCAAACATCGCTGTTTTTGGATTGATGAAATACAGCAATACCAATCCGATGATAGTTAGCAAACTCGCTACGATTAAAGCGGTTGACGAAGACATTCTTCCTGCTGGTACAGGACGGTTTTTGGTTCTGTCCATCAACGCATCCAAATCTTTTTCGATAACTTGATTGTAGGCGTTTGATGCGCCCACCATGCAATATCCTCCAACGGAAAGCATCAATAAGGTCATCCAACTAAAAGGATGTGCACTATCAAAACCCAATAAATACCCTGCAATAGAAGAAAAAAGTACACTAATAGCCAAACCTGCTTTGGTTATTTCTTTGAAATCCAAGAAGATAGATTTTAGTGTAAATGTAGCTGAAGTACTCAATCCTATGGTGTTTATGAAAACTTGTGCAAAAGTAGTTTATCAAAAAGGATTAGACAAGATGTTTGGCGGGTTTTTTTTTAGACTTCTTAGACTTGATTTGACTTCTTAGACTTCTTAGATTGGATTTACGTTGAATATCTTATTTGTGTAGTCGTAATTGTTTCATTACTTTTTCTAACGACGTTAGTCCACTCGTTATTTTCATGATTTCTTTCCCTTCCATATCGACTAAAATTAGAGAGGGCAAGGCATTCGTTTGGTAGTTGTTTTTAAAATACTCGTAGTCTTTAACGACTTTAGAATCATAGTCCCAATGTCTTGGTAAATTAATTTCTAAAAGTATAAGATTGTCATTTGAATACGCAATGAATTCATTAGCTTGCATAACGTTTTTCTCCATCTTCACACAAGGTTTGCACCATTCGGCTCCAGTGAGGATAATTAGAATATTTTTATTTGATGATTCGGCTTTCTTTTTTGCGACTTCCCAATCATCGTATTTAGTTTGTGCGAAAGAACTAGTTGCTACACTAAATAATAATAGAATGAGTATTTTTTTCATTTGTAGTAGTAGGTTGTTGAATTTACGTCGTGATTTTTATAGTATTGCTTGTCTTGGATTTCCGCCTACGCGGAAAAGACGCAGTCTACAAAACATTTCGATTCTAATAATCAAAATACCAATTAAAAATATCACATCGTAAACCTACTGAAAACCACGTGGTGCTTTCTTTAAAATGGAGTGCAGTGTCAACAGAAGGATTAAAATTTCGGTAAATCAAACTTCCAAACAATTTCATGTTGTTGACCGGATTTAGCAAATAACCCGCTTGTACATCGGCGATAAAAATGTTGGTTTTATTTCCTTGACCTACAGCAACGCCAACATCGGCAAAGCGATCGTCGTCGTAATTTCGGTAAATATTACTTCCGTAATTGGAATTGGGTCCGGAGTCACTAAAATCCAAGCCACGTTGTCCGACTGTAATTTTAGCATCGGCAAAATAACGTCCGTTGTGGTAGCGTGCAATTCCGACAAACTCTCTGAAATTTCCTCCCCATTGGTGCCCTAAACTTTGATTGTTGTGTCCGTAATTGGTCAACACGTTGCTGTGGGCATATACATAAGGTCGCACATGATTGTATTCGGCTTGCACTAATAAATTTTTGATGGTAAACGCATTGTAATATTTTACGCCCAATTGGTAACCAAATTTATTTTTCCAGCTTTTGTTTCCACCTTTTATATCACTTAACGAAAATTCGTCGAGTAAAAATTGTCCGTATAAATTGATTTTGTTGTTCCATTTGTATTTGGATGTCAAACCTAATAAAGCATTTCCGCTACGGGAAGACGAAGAAAACTCAACCGTTCTGTAAAAAATAATCGGATTTACAAAATTAAAATCGAAGCCTCGGTCGTTTTGATTCGTCCAAATTACCGACTCAAAAAAACCAATATTCAATCGTTTGGAAGCGTTCCAACTCAAATAATGACTAGCAGCATACTTGGTGGCGTAAGTTTGGTTGAGTGTCACATCATCTCGAACATCTTTGAGCCAAGTGTATACGTTGGTGTATTTAATTTTCCAGAATTTGGTGTTGATTTTAAAATAGGGATACGGACTGGTACCATCGCCCATTACTAACGAGCGATACCCATCGCCAATAAAATTTCTGCCATAACCCAATTGCAAATCGAAAACTTTACTCGGAGCAAAGGTCAAATTGGCTTCAGCCAATGGAAAATCGTAGGCATCGGTTTTGAATTCTTTTGCAATTCCGACACCCGGAATAATCGCTGGATTTCCACCTGCAGGTTTAATCGAGTTGGCATAGCGATTGAAATAATCAGCAAACCTTCCTTGACTTTCAAAAATGGTCGTTGTGAAATTAATTTGCGTTCCTATTCCACCTCTAATTTGCAAACCACGTGTGTTTACATAGGTATAATCGGAAACACTTGGACTGCTTTTTCCGAGTTGTAAATCAAATATCGGATTCATCGTAAACCAATAGTCTTCGCCTTGAATGGCAACGGTATTTTCGTTGAACAATTTTCTTCCCCACCAAGAGGTTTTGTTTTTCATCAGTTTGGCATTTGCCTCCGATAAATTGTAGTATTTGTTTACTTCGGCAAAAGTGTACGGTTTTGAAGCCGTGTGATTGTTCGTGCCAACCTGATTCATTGCTGGATCAAATTGAGAATAGTAACTATGAGAAAGCGGAATATTAAGATGACTTTCGAATTGTGGATTTTTGAATTTCTTATATACAATACTGTCGTATTCGGTCAGTTCGTTGTTTTTATCCAATTTCAGACTGGTGCTACCTTGAGCCGTTTGTGCGCCACTTATCACTTCACTTTCCATTTTAATTTGTGAAGGATCTTGCAGTGGAATAGCAATTCGGATGGTGTATTTGGAATAGGTTGGTTTTCCGTTATAGGTAGCTGGGCTAATTTTTGGAAATTTACCAAAAACGCGTTTGCTTTCGGTGATGAATTGTTCGTCGATTGCGTCGACATATTGCACTTTAAAACTCCCTTTTTCATCTACTTCGAAAAGTACTTTTACAATAGTTTTGCTATCTTTTAATTTATCTGGGACTTGAAAATTTTGAAAGACAAACGTTTGTACTTCGTTGTAAAAACAAGAAGCAAGTTCAACAGATTGCTTGCCTTCACAATTGGGAAAAATCGGAAACTGCTCACTATATTTAGCTTGAGCCATCGATTGAAAAGTCGAAAAAACGAAAAATACAATTGCAATTTTTTTATACATTTTTATAAAATAAAATTAGTAATCACTTGTGGCATCAGCACCCGAGGCAATGGATTTTGCTGATGACGTTCCGATTCTTTTTACGCCAAGGCGAATCATTTCGACGGCTTCCTCATAAGTTCGTACGCCACCAGCCGCTTTTACTGGAAGAGGCGACGCATTTTCGAGCATCATGATAATGGTTGGAATTGTAGCACCGTTGGGCAAACCATTTTCTGTAACATAAAAGCCTGTTGACGATTTTACAAAAACGGAGCAATAATTGGCTTCTTTAAAATGTGTCATCACTACATTTTTTATCAATGTCGTAATTTGAATAATTTGTTTGTCGTTTAAAGCCGCGACTTCGATGATCCATTTTACGATTTTGTGATGGTCTATTCCCAATTGGGTTAACGTTAATACTTCGTTTTTAACCAAATCAGTATTTCCTACTTTGAACGCTTCGTAATTAATAACAAAATCCAAATCGTCGGCACCATCGGCAATAGCTTGTTTGGCTTCGGTTATTTTTTCTTCGAGTGAATTGGTTCCAGACGGAAATGAAATTACCGTTCCGATAGTCAATTTTGATTTGGCTTTTACAATCATTTCTTTGGCTATGGAAACCATGTTGGGCCGAATCATAATCAGTTTGAACTTTTCATCAATCGCTTCTTGAATAAAACCTTTCACCACCTTGGTATTTTCTGCATCAGAAAGCAAGGCTTGTTGAGGTGTTTTTAAGTAGGTAGAATCGAGATAGTTTTTGATGTTCATTTGAAATGAAAATATTTAGGTAAAAATAAAAAAAATCCCACCAAAGTGAGATTTATAATTATGTTTTATTTAAAAATCGATAACTAATAAAAAATAAGCCAGCTAGAGCTCCTGATGAATTGGCGATGACATCAAAAATATCGGCTTTTCGAGTGGTTGTAAAAACACTTTGAAAGAGTTCCATTAGTAGTCCGTAACCTATAGCTATCAAAAAAACAACTACACTTGTTTTCTTATAATTGTTACCCGATTTTTTAACATGAAACCACAGCAACACGAAGACAAAATAAAAGACAAAATGAATCATTTTGTCTTTATGAGGTAATGCTATTTTTCCTCCGATATTGCCTACTGTTATCAAACTTAAGATGGTAATGAGCACCGTCCAAAGTAAGGCAAAAAGAAGTAGGATTTTTTTGTTACGCACCAATTAAACTGCTGTAAGCTTTATCGTCTAATAAGTCGGCCACTTGCGACAAGTCGGCTACTTTTATTTTAATCATCCAACCAGCGCCATACGGATCCGTATTCACGTTTTCTGGAGTTCTTTCTAAGTCTTCATTAAATTCGATGATTTCACCTGATAATGGTAAAAATAAATCAGATACAGTTTTTACCGCTTCTACGGTTCCGAAAACTTCGTCTCTTTCTAGCGTTTGATCTAACGTTTCTACTTCTACATAAACGATATCACCCAATTCTTTTTGAGCAAAGTCGGTAATTCCTACTGTAGCAACATCGCCATCAATGGCAACCCATTCGTGGTCTTTTGTATATTTTAAATTTGCTGGAATATTCATTTTGTTAGGTTATTTGTTCGTGTTCAAAAGTAGCACTTATTCTTAATTATATCAAATGATTTTTATCAACAATGATTAATTTCCGAAGTTGTATCGCATCGTAAATCCGGCTCGAATATTTGTCAATGGGAAAGACGTTGATATAACCGATTGAGAGAACGAATGATCGTAGAAGAAAATTACCGTTAGGTTTTTACTAAACGCATAATCGGCTGTTAATTTTCCTGTCCATAAATCTTGTCCACCTCCCAATTGGTTGTTGTCATAATCGAGATAACGAACAATTGTTTTGTTACTTCTATATGAGAAATCAACCTTCAAATTGATATCGCCTTTGATAACTCCTGTTGGTGTATCTGCCAATCGAGAAGAGAAGATAACGTCTTTAAATCGGTACCCAACTCCAACAATATACTCAATTCCTTTAACTTCGGTAAGTAAATTATTATCGAAACTCATCGAAAGTGCTCTGTCTTTCTTCATTTCTGCTAAGAATTTCAACGAGCTTTTCAATTCAAAATCAACTCTCATCAACGGGCTGAATTGTTCAACAAGGTTTATATTTCCAATCAATAATGGATTATTAAAATTGTTTCCAGCGTCAACTCCAGTTGGATGTTGATCGTATTCAAAATTAGAACGGAACGAATTAATTGTGTACGACGCTTTATAAGCATGTTGAAGAGAAAAACGCTTGAACTTATCTTTGAAATATTGGTAACGCATCAATCCATTGTATTTAATATTCCAGTTTGGAAGCGGAATATCTCTAAACGCACCGAACGATATTTTCTTAGCCGATTCGCCTTTTGGTGTACTTATAAAACCAGTGTATGCTGCTAAAAATGACGGAATTAAAACGGCTTGACTGTTTTTTCCAAATCCTTGCGGATAACCATCAGCATCTAAAGTATAACCTGCTGGTCCGTAGTGATTTTCGGCTAATCGTTGCGCGATAATAATTCGGTTTCCTCTAAAATCATCGAATGCAGAAGACGTATATTCATCGCTCGCTTTGAAAGCAGTTTTCAACATAATGGTCGAAATAGCATAATTTCCAGTAGTATAAGGCGATCTCGAATTGTATTGTCCAGTAAGTTCATTGACATCAAATTGCTCTGAGAAATTGCTTGCATACGTTCTGTTTCCGTTCAAATCGATTTTGAAATCTGGAAACAAATCGATGTTTGCTGTAAAATTCAACGTTTTGCTAGTTACTTGTGTAAAGCTTTGATTGAATTGTGGATAATAAGTTAACCAACCATTTTTAGCAGCTTCAAAACGAACATCGTCTTGATTTCCGAAAGCAAATCCGAGTGATGGTTTTGCCGTTCCGAAGAAACCAATACCTGGAGTAAATCCTGGTAAAACAGTACCTTGATTTTGAACGTAATCAATTTGTATGTTTTTAATACTTGTTACTACACCTATTAATCCGTCTAAAAATACGCTTCTTTCTTTTTGAGCATTTGGTTTTACCGCTGTAATTTTTTCTCCTGGTTTTGGTGGAGCAGTTATTGTTTTCGTTTCTGACTTATTTCCTTTTTTGGTCAATCCAATGTACTTGTAAAAAGTATCCATGCTAAATGCAGTGTTCAAACGGTGTGAACCTGAATTTTGAATGGTATTTCCTAAATCATACGTAGTTTGAGTATCTTCATCAAAATAACTAGACAATGCCAATGACGATTTTTGCCAATTGTAATCTCCAGTATAAGTATACGTCGATTTTACAAAACTTAAAAACGGCAATTTACTTATAGGAAGCTCGTAATTTACAGTTAACTGTTGGTTGTGCTGATTGGCAGAACCTGGATTAAAATAATCGGTAAAAACAGTATAACTATTATCGGGTTCATTGAATTCATTTAGATAATTTCTAACGATGTTACTCGAACTCGCTGTAAAATTAAGTTTCAACGACTTGGTTAAATTGTAATTAAAACCATACTGATAATTGAACAAGAAGTTTCTTCTGTATAAGGTTTCTAAACCGATACCTTCAACATCAACCAAACGGAATTGTTGTTTGTTGTACTGTCTGTTAATAGTGGTGCTAAACGAAATATTAGAAGGCAAATAATTAAAATTGAAATCGCTTAATAATTTCCAATAGCTGCTTTTACTGAATTTTTTTGATTTTTTGAAAGGTTCAATTGGCTTGGATTGGAAACCATAGGTATAATCAACACCCGAATTTACCAGTTGATCTTTGAAGCTTTCAATTTCATAGTTGTGACGATTCACTTCGTTATACGAATGAGAAAGCGTTAAATTTTCTACGTCATAAAAGTGTTGTTTTTGCTCTGGACCTCTATCTTTTTTGACACCAATAAAATTGATACTTCTTCTTTTTGTATAATCGACAGCACGGTTTTTCAGATTTCTTCTTTCCGCTTCATCAGCAGTATTGTCAATCAATTGATCGAGTCTAATATCTAAATTATATGGATCGTATTCTGGTGTAATGGTTTCTTCACCAACAGAATAGTTAAATGGCAAATTAATGCCCCATTTTTTTGGAAGTAATTTTCCTAAACTAAGATTGGTTACCACATTGTATTGAAAAATATCTTCTCTACTTCTCTCATTTGGTCCTTGCTCTAATGTTCCGAAACCAGCTGTACTGTATTTACCTGTTGCTGAAACGGTAGCAAAATCGGCCATATTTGCATCTAAATTCAATACGGTTGCCATACCACCTTTGTTATCCATATCGGCGATACGCAATTCGTTGAACCATACTTCTCCACGAATATCTCGAGCACCTGCATCGTCGTCTGGATCGTATTTGTTTTTTATACCTACCATTAAGGTTCTAATCAAACCGAAGTTTGGATTTCCTTTTATACCCAAACGCAGTTTATTTGGTTTGTCTGCCAAAGAAGGATCTAGTTCGTCTTCAATTCTATAATAACCTCCATCCGGATCGTTGGATGCAGTACTAAATGCCTGAATTTTCAACTGCGTCAACAAGTCCAATGACAAATCGATACGGTTGCTTTCTGGCCATATATCTTCCGCCGAAACGGCTCCGTGTTGGGTTACCTTTAACGGAATTTCTACCTGATAATAATTGGATGTAAAGTCATTACCAAATCGGATAAAACCAACCATTTCATCATTTACTAATGGACTAACATCTCCTACTAATGCTTCAGCGTGTAAAAACATTTTCAATTTTTTAAACTGACGCATGTCGACACTTACATTTTTGAAAACGGCACGTGAATCGCCTGGTTGTAATCCACCACTAGGGTCACTAGCATCGGCAGAAACACGTAACGACAACGATTGCTCGTTTTGATTGATAAGCGAATTACTATTGTATACTTGCTCTCTTTCTACACCAGGAGGCGTAACATAGTTTATTGGCGATCGGGTTTCATTTTCTTGAATGTTCACCACTTGAACTTCAAAATTAGTTCCGTCATCGGAAGGATTATCAACAGGATATTCTAATGAATTTTCGTATCGTCTCCATTCTCCACGAACTAAATCTAACGACCCGAAACGCGTGGTAATTCTGTCACTAAATCCGTTCATGAACATTCTCATGAAACGTATCGATCTAAAGTCGGTTATGCTACCCACAGTATTGATATACTGTGTAATCGGAATTTTAAATTGTACCCATCTTGCTTTTGCAATGTCACCGTTTGGCAAAGTGACATCTGACACTTTAATATCGGTTACATAATTCTGTCCAACGGTTCTCAATGCAGCTGGATTGATACTAATTCTATACTCATAATACGCGTTAATCGTATTCATGGTATTGTCTCTATTGATGTCTTCTACATCTGGCACAGTGGTAGAACCTCTGTTGTCATCGGTCACATCGGTTGGTGAATTTCCTTGAACGTTATTATAATTGCGGTAACGATTTACTACGTCATTACCACTTGCTTGCAAAAAGTATTGGTAGTTATCGGCAGACGGATCGGGTTGTCCTGCAAATGCGGGAAAAGTAGCGCCTTCATCACCATCGTTGATACCATCGAAACCAATATCTTGAATGGCTCTGTTGGTCGGATCGTTGTCAAAGGCATAAATTAAAGATTGTGACGCTGGAACTTGTCCCCAGATTGTTGGCACAGAAGGTTGTGTTGAACCTGGAATTGGCAACCCATTTTCATATAATTTTCTACCATCTTTTAGAATATCTTCTGATATTTCACCTAAGTTGAAATGTATAAATCCAGTATTAGAATTTTGTGTCTCTACTGGGTTTGGATCAAGGTCTTCGTTATACGGATTCAACATCCAAAACTGGATGTACTCAACGTTACTTTGCTCAAAATTGGTGGAGTTAATCGGACGCGTAATTCCTCCAAAATTGGACTGTGGATTTGGCAATTGATTGGTTCCTCCTGCTATGTCGCTGTAATTGTACGGACCACGTTCGCCAGGATAATACGTTAAATCGAGTGTGTTAATTACTTGTGATTGTCCTTGCGGCACATCTACAAGTGGGTACAACTCTTCACTAAAAATACGTCGGGTTCTATTTAATGACAAATCATCCTGGTCAATTCCGCCTGGTGTTTGTGTGTAAAATATTGGATCTATTGTATACCAAGATAATTTTGCTCTTTTAAATCCATACGATAAACCAGAAGAAGACCCGCCAAAATCAGAATATGCAGGCGGACTACCAAATGTAGGCACTTCTGGCGTTGAAGACAGCGTCCAAGATTGTGGCGAACGCATGTCAAGATTGGTTTGCGAACCTTCAAAATCGTCGATATAAATAGTAGACTCACCATCAAATTTATCTGCTTTTGGAGAATCAGGTTTTAAGAAAGCGATTTCTCCTCTAAACGATACGTTAGAAGGCACATCGGTATCCATGTTTGGAAGTTTATTTACCAATCGGGTTAGCAACGGAACTTCGGTAGAAAAATTAGTATTCATACCATAAATGGTATTGTTTACCGATTCTTGTCCGTAGTTTGATTTTTGCGTAAATGGTCGTTCTGTTAATCGTAAAAATGTAGCTCCAACAAGGAATTTTTCGTTGAATTTGTGCTCAACATTCACTCCAAAAAAGCGTCGGGTTTGTTGACCAAAAACCGAATTGTTTTCTACCGAAACTTCAATTGGCGTATTGGATGCAGCTAATGACGGGTCTAATATTTGTACTCTACCTGCTTGATAATTTACACTATAATCAACACCTTCAACTAAAACTCTTCCGCCAGCTGTTACTCTAACCGAACCTCTTGGTACGTTAAAAGCACCCAACGGAATACCTTCTCCTCCAGCCGATTTGAATTTACCTCTTAACTGAAATTTATTTTTATCACTGTCTTGTAAAGCCCCAGCCTGTGTAGACGTATACATGTTTCTAAACACATACTTGGTTTGATTTTCATTGTAAGGACCAATTGCAGGATCGTAGGTTTCTGAAGGATTCGAACGTAATTTTTCAAATAGGTGACTTCCAAATGGTTCCACTGTAGTGAATATCAATCGCCCGTTTTGTTGATCAACGGTTAAACCTGGCATGAAATCAAAGAAACCATCACCGCCATCTTGTGGATCGTTATTGTAATTCAATCTATCTACATTAAACACTTTTAACAAAGGCGTTTCCAATACATCTGCTGGTAATGGTGTAAGTCCTGGCGCTTGTGTGATGTAATTTAATGGCGATGGATCGGTATATAAAATATTAAATCTAAAATCTTCTTGCTCTAATTGATAACCTCCCGGAATTTGGTAGATGTTTTTCATCATTAAATTCCATATTGGTTTTTCAACACTTGTAAGGTTACTTTTTAACGTTTTTAATATCAAGGTTTGAGTTTCTGGAATTCCACCCGGAGTTACAACAGTTGCTTCTGCACCATCGGTTCCGAATTCTCCAACCTGATACACTATATCTCCTATTGTATATTGATACGCAACAGCCAATACTTCATCATTAGCTAATCGTTGTTGTAAGGAAATATAACCCAATTGTGGGTGATACGTAAATTCGTTGCTGCTTAATTTTCGTGCATTTTCTAGTTTAGAATAATCCGTGCCTTCACTTACAGGGGTTGTATTATTGAAACCAATATTTGAAGTTACAATTTCTCTAATATTTGGATTTAATAAACCTGGGTAGTTTGGATTAGGTGGACTACTTGGATTTATCAAACCTGGATCGTATAGGTTATTTGTATTATCCGAAGGCAAATCACTAGAAGAGTTTGGTGGTGGCAGAATCGTTGTAAAAAAGTTTGCTGGCGGATTCTGAATAGCAACAATATCATCATTTTGAAATCCAAACAACTGCGCTTCCCCTAAATCCTGAATAGCAATAATATTCCTTAAGTTATTATTGGTTGTACTTACTCGGTTTTGACGGTTAGTAACCCAAACTTCAATACGTGTAATTTGCACCCTACTATCAATAAAAGGATAGTTTCGTAAGGTTCTGTCGTATTTATTTCTGAAATACTGTGATAGGAAAAAGTGCCTGTCAGCATCATAATCTAAACCAAAAATTTCAAAATCTTGAACCGTTCCACCACCTTGTGCTGTAACGCTTTTTGTTTGTGATTTTTGTTCCGAAAACACTCCAGTAACCGTTGTTTTTCCGAATTGCAATTGGGCTTTTATTCCAAATAAACTCTGCGCTCCCGTAATTAACGAATTACTCAATGGCATGCTTACATTTCCGATTTCAATTTTTTGAATAATATCATCTTCGGTTGGTGCGTATTCTAATTTTATAAGATTTTGAAACGAGAAAGTAGATTCGGTATCGTAGTTGGCATTTACATTCAATCGCGTTCCTACTTTACCTTGCAAACTCATGCTTATTCTTTGATCAAAATCGAAAGTAGTTGTCGATTTGTTTCGAGGTGAAAAAGACGGATTGTCTTGTTTTGTATACCGAACTCCTAAGTCCATTTCGACCGAACCTGTCGGTTTTACATCGATAGTATTACCTCCAAAAACGGTTTGAAAAAAACCTGAATTAACGTAATATCGTGGTAATAAATCCCTTTTCTTTTCTTCAGCTCCTTCTTTTTTACCTTCAATAGCATCGCCTTTTTCTCTGAAATACTTTTTCATTTTTTCGCGAAGCACCAAATCATCGTATTCTTTTGGAGTAAGAATGATAGGATAATTGATGTTGTAGCCATCAAAAGTACTTGAAAACACATACCTGTCCGTTACCGGATCATAGGTATAGGCATCGATAATACTTGGTGGATTTCCGAGACGAATAGTACCTAAAGCACTACCCGTTTGCAGTGAATCGGTTTCATCAACTTGCGAAAAAGAAAGGGTACTTGTAAGAAACAAAAATAAAATTAAACTGAATTTTATTACTGCTTGTATGTATTTATGGTAGAGTGTTTTCAAAAACTATAAATTTTTTAATGCTTGTTTAATAATTATTTCAACCGTTGCTTCTGGGTTTTGACTGATCACTTTATCAACCACTTTTTCAGAAGCTTTTCTAACAAAACCTAAAACTTCCAAAGCAGATAACGCCTCATCCCTATTTGTATTGTTTTGAGAAAGTGAAATTTCGTCTAAATCATAAATTTTTAACACTTTGTCCTTTAAATCTAAAATAACGCGTTGCGCTGTTTTGGCTCCAATTCCTTTAATTGACTGAATTGTAACCACATCAGCAACAGCTATAGCTTGAATAATTTGTTTTGGATCTAATGACGATAACATTGTTCTTGCAATGCTAGCTCCAATGCCAGAAACAGAAAGCAGCAATTTAAATAGCTCTCTTTCTGATTTTTCAACAAATCCGTACAAACTGTGCGCATCTTCGCGAATTAATAGGTGTGTAAACAACTTTAATTGCTCGGATGCGGGTAACAAAGAATAGGTATGGAGTGAGATATTAATATGATAACCTACTCCGCCACAATCAATTACAACATCGGTAGGTGTTTTTTCAACTAATTTCCCTTGAATATGAGTTATCATAGCTATTCTAAAGTTGATTCAAATATAGTAAAAAAGTTGAACTGACACATTTTCATATTTATAATTTGCTTAATTGACCTTAATGGCGTTTAATTTCTTTTGTTTTTCTTGAGCATCCACGACAGCTACTGCTGACATGTTTACCATTTCTTCGACACTGGCTCCCAATTGGAAGATGTGTACTGGTTTGTCCATTCCGAGCATGATAGGTCCGATGGAATCTACTTTGTACAATTCTTTCAATAATTTATAAGTAATGTTTGCCGATTCTAAGTTTGGAAAAATCAACGTGTTCACTTTTTTACCTGCCAATTTAGAAAACGGAAATTTGTTTTTTAGCAATTCTGGATTCAAAGCAAAATCAGATTGGATTTCACCATCAACTACCAAATGCGGGTAGTTTTTATGTAAATAAGCAACGGCTTCTCTTACTTTGTTGGCACTTTCATGCGTGGATGATCCAAAATTAGAAAACGAAACCATGGCAATAACAGGTTCCATTCCGAACATTCGGACTGTTTTTTCGGTCATTAAAGCAATTTTCGCCAAGTCGTCTGCAGTCGGATTTGGATTGATCGCCGTGTCCGACAAAAACATCGGTCCGCGATTGGTCATCATCATATTGGTCGTGGCAATTAATGAAATGCCTGGTGCTTTTCCTATTAATTGCATCAACGGTTTTACTACCGTTGGGTAACTTCTAGAATAACCCGAAACCATCGCATCGGCATCACCTTGATTGACCATCATAGCTGCGAAGTAATTCCGTTCGCGCATCCATTTTTGAGCATCAAGCAACGATATCCCTCTTCGCTGTCTTGATTTCCAATACATGTCGGCATATTCCAATCGGCGTTTGTCTTCTTTTTTGGTTTTAGGATCAATGATAGGCACATCGGCATCAAAGCCAATTTCTTCTTTTAATTCTAAAATATCTTCTTCTCTTCCCAATAAAATAGGAAAACCAATACCTTCTTCATACACAATTTGGGCTGCTTTCAATACATCAAGTTGATCTGCTTCTGCAAAAACAATTCGCTTCGGATCTGTTTTAGCTCGGTTGGTAAGCAAACGCAAGGTTTTATTATCTGAACCCATTCGTTCCAACAATTCCTCTTCGTATTTATCCCAATCGGTAATCGGATTCAACGCAACACCTGACTCGATAGCTGCTTTTGCTACAGCTGGCGCGACCATGGTGATTAATCTTGGGTCGAATGGTTTCGGAATAATATAATCCCTACCAAAATTTAATTTGGTTTCGCCATAGGCAATATTCACTTGTTCAGGTACATTTTCTTTGGCTAAAGCTGCCAATGCACGAACGGCTGCCATTTTCATCGCTTCGTTAATTTTTGTAGCACGAACATCGAGAGCACCTCTAAAAATATACGGAAAACCAAGCACATTATTTACTTGATTTGGATGATCGGAACGACCTGTAGCCATAATAATATCTTTACGAGTCGCAATCGCTAAATCGTAATTTATTTCCGGATCGGGATTTGCCATGGCAAAAACGATAGGATTGGGTGCCATTCCGAGTAGCATTTGAGGCGTAAGAATATCGCCTGAAGACAATCCTAAAAACACATCAGCACCTTTTAAGGCTTCTTCTAAACTGATGTCTTCAATATCTTTGGCATATTTTTGTTGCATTGCCGATAAAGACGGATTGTTTTTGGTCAACACACCTTTGCTGTTAAACATGATGATGTTTTTGGGGTTAACTCCTAATAAAACATACAAATCGGCACATGCCAAAGCTGCAGAACCCGCGCCAGAAACAACCAGTTTTACTTCTTCTGCTTTTTTATCAGCCAATTCCAATGCATTTAACAAAGCAGCCGACGAAATAATTGCAGTTCCGTGTTGGTCGTCGTGCATCACCGGAATGTTCAATTCTTCAATCAATCGTCTTTCAATTTCAAACGATTCGGGTGCTTTGATGTCTTCAAGGTTGATTCCGCCAAAAGTAGGCGCGATATTTTTTACCGTTTCAATAAAAGCATCCACATCTTTGGTATCAATTTCGATATCAAAAACATCAATGTTGGCGAAGATTTTAAACAACAACGCTTTTCCTTCCATCACAGGTTTAGACGCTTCGGGACCAATGTCGCCAAGTCCTAAGACTGCGGTTCCGTTGGTAATAACGGCGACTAAGTTTCCTTTGGAAGTATATTTGTATACATTGTTGACGTCTTTTGCAATTTCCAAACAAGGCTCAGCTACTCCGGGAGAATATGCTAAAGATAAATCACGTTGGGTGGCATATTTTTTTGTTGGCACCACTTGAATTTTGCCAGGAGTTGGTTTGGCGTGATATAAAAGTGCGGCTCTTCGTTTACTTGAATCGTTCATTATGGTCTTTTTATTCTGACCTACAAAGGTAAAAGTATCAACGTAAAAAGGAAACTTTTATGGATTTTCTTTTGAAGAAAAATAAGTTACTTGCCAGCATCATTTCGAATGCGATAGAAAATACCGATATTAAAAACAGGATACTTTTTTAATGGAGCATAAATAATGCTGTTGTCATTTACTTCATCGGTGGCTGTTGTGTATTGCAACGGACTTTTCCCAAAGGAATAACCCGCTGCTGCAGATACCAAAATATTTTTATAGAGAAAACATTCGACGAAACCTTTTAAGAACACTTCTTCAAAACGCATGTAATTATCTGGATTAGCATCGGAAAGGTTAAAACTTCGAGTGAGCCATTTAAAATCCAAACCCGTATACACTTTATTTTTTATGAGATTGTATTCTATTTTGTAATTGGATGGCAAGATTCCGTATAGATAAATGCGTTCGGAAGCTTTCCAATCGACACCTAAAAGCGGAACGAAGAAATTGCCAAAAGCTTCTCTGTTGTAATACAATCCGAATTTAAGTTTTAGGTTTTGGTTTGGCACATAATTTTCTAAAAGCAATCCGCCATATTGAAAATCGTTTGTTGTTAAAGCACTTTCAAAATTAGAAGCGAGTTTCGGAATTCCCATTAAAAGTGTTTTCCACTTTTTGTTTTTTGAAACCCATTGAAATCCGATTGGCATAGCAATACTTGACACATCGGAACTATTGTTTCCTTCTATATTTATAGAAGAATGCAGCATCTCAGCATTAATTCGGAATAAAAAAACGTTGCCATTTTTAAATTGCTTTGGATAAAGAACGTTGAGTAAATAGTTGTCGGTTTGATTTTTTAGCTCTGGATTGTCTTTGTAATGAGAAGCGAAATGTTGGTAGGTAAAACTCGCAATGTCAGTATATGGTTGGGCGAAACCAAAAGTGGTGAACAGAAAAATAACGATACTTCGCAATGTCTTTTTACCCATAGTAAACAATCAAATTGATTTGTTAAAAATAGCAATTAATTCGACTAAATTTTTAACATTAAGCTTACTGAATATTTTATTTTTATGCGTACTTACCGTTGTCATCTGGATGTTTAGTTTGTTAGCTATTTCGAGATTTCCGTTGCCTTCAATTAACAATTCACAGATTTCCATTTCGCGTTTGGATAATTTATCCAAAGGATTTATCGACTCTTTGTTGATGGAAGCATTGATTATAGTTGAAACAATCTCGGATGAAAAATAATTGCCTGTTTTAAGTACCGTATCTACAGCCAGAATTATTTTTTCTTTGTCACTTAGTTTGTTCAAATAGCCGTTGGCACCAGCCATAATGTATTGATACGCGTGTGTAGCTTCTTCATAAACAGAAAAAATCAATATTTTCACCTCGGGTTTTAGTGCTTTTATTTCACTTATCATCTCTTTGTTTTTACCTCCTGGAATGTTGATGTCGAGAATAATCAAATCGACATCATTATGTGCCAAAAACGCAATGGTATCTGGATAATCTTCAGTAGTGTATAGTTTTATCTGCTTGAAACTTTCTTCAAGAATGATAGAAACTCCTGTTCGTACCACTAGGTGATCATCGACAATTAGAATTTTTACTGACATAGTTTTTATGGATTATATTTTAATATTTAATTTCAACAGTTACTGTAGTGCCTTTGTTTACTTCGCTTGAAAAAACAATGTTTCCTTTTATAATGATTAACAATTCCAATACAAAATGCAATCCGAGACCAAAGTTATTCAAAATCAATTTTTCCGATTCTTTGTTTTTAAAGAGATTGGTGTAATAGGCTATTAAGTCCTCATCCATTCCTACTCCGTTATCCTTTACCCAAAAGATCATTTTTTTGCTGTCGGGTGTGGTGCCGATTTCAATTTTACCATCGGTAGTGTTTTTCACTGCATTGTCGATTAAATTATGGACAATTACCGATATTATCCTTTCGTTAATGTGTGAAAATGAATTTTTATCAACCTTATTGATGATTTTGGAATTGCTATTAGTGGCGATTTCCTTGAACAATTCAATTTTTTTCTTGACCAAATCATAAAAGGAATAATTGGTTTGCTCGTGACCTTTGTCTTCAATGTAAATATTGGAATACTCAATTAATATTTTTGTGAATTCATACAGTTGAGACGATGATTTTAACATCGAACTGCTGTACTTGTGCAAGGTAGAATCTTTGTCTTTTTTAGTTTCTTCAAACAAATAATTTCCGATTAATACAATGTATTTTAATGGACTTCCAATATCATGACTTATGGTTCCGATTATTTTCTTTTGTTGCATTATTTCGGTGTACAAATCGGTTTTTGTTTTTTCTAAATCTAAGATTATGGAATGCAAATGTTTGTTTGCATTGTCAATTTCGTGTTTTGAGTTCAGCAATCTTTTAATCATCGTAGTATAATAAAAACTGACACTACCGAAAATAATCAAGACAAAAACAATGTTGGCCAATATCAAATAATCTCTAATTTCTCGGGTTCCTTCTCCCAAAGTATTCGAAAAATCTCTTTCCACTACAGTAAGTTTATCACTGACGTCACTCAATCGGGACAGGTAAAAACTCCTTGCTGCCGGAGTTAAATTTCCTTGACTGATTTTTTTGTGAATTTGTAATGCAATGAAATCGATTTGTCGGATTAATGCATCTCCTTGTTCCCATTCTTCAATAGCTTTACTGATAAAAGGAATGGATTTAAAATTTTTGAAAACCCATATCAAATCATCCAAATCATCTTCATGATTTCTGCCTGCTCTAAAACCTCTTTTAACAACAGTGTCACTCTCGTGATTAATCAAAGCGATTCGTGCTGAACCATCTCCTTGCGGAACACTTAATTCAATTTTATAGAGTTCCCATTGCTCAATATCATCTGTATACAAATAGGTAATTAAGTGTCTGACCGCATCTTTTTGTCCTTTCGAATAGTGTGATTCTCCATTAACATAGGCCCTACTCCCAGATAAGATTTTTATTGTAAAACAGTTGATAAATATCAATAACGAACACGATACAAATAGGATTACCATAAGTATGATCCCATTTGATTTTTTAGAATTTTTAAAAATTTTGTGTTCTGACATTCGTTTGGGGTTTAATGCAATAGTTGTATGTTTTAAAAATGTAAGAATTCGTCCATTATTTTATCGAATTTAATTGATAATAAGCTAGTTATAGTTTTGTGTTTTTATAAGTTTTTCTTTACGTAAAAAATCGCATTTTGCGATATTAATGAATTAATTTTGATATAACCAAATTTAAAAATAGTAATTTTTTTAACACTAATGTTTTTAATAATGTGTTTTTTAAATATAAATAGTGTTTAATTACTTTTAAAAATAGTAAAAATAATACGATTTTACTATTGCGAATTTTTTAATAAATGTATA
Organism: Bacteroidota bacterium; assembly: GCA_040385945.1. GTDB lineage: Bacteria > Bacteroidota > Bacteroidia > Flavobacteriales > Flavobacteriaceae > Flavobacterium. Next base: position 8,449 of record JAZKGN010000090.1, on the reverse strand, counting down.
ATCAATTTAGAAAAAAGCCCTTTAGCTCAAAATTTTAATAGAACCTACACCAAAATTTAATTGAAAGTAAGACAATAGCCTGTTTTTGAATTCGGTTGTAACCAAATAAGAAAAACGTTAGCTCCGTTAAAGTCAAGCTGCTATTCACACAACTAACTGGGATGGGTTTTGTATACTATATTTTGATTTACATCTGACAGTAATACTATAAACTATGGAATTGAAACTAATGAAAAACAAACGAATTTTTGTTTACGACACTACAGATGAGTTTTCTGAATTCATTTTAAAACAATACCTCAAAAATTTTCACATTGATGTTTGCACTAATCCTAAAGCCGTTGACAATTATAATTATTCGGTATACGATGTTTTCTTTTTAATCGTAACCGAACCAAAAGATATTACAATTCTATTTAAGACAATCAACAATGCCCACAGCGTATTGTTTTTAGGCTCAAGTTTGAAAGAGATTATTGGAGAGTTTCGAGAAAGTAAACGAATTATTCGTCTTGATTTATTTCAAAATAAAATGAAAATGAAAAAGTTTATCGACTTGAAAATTAATTGAATGCAAACGTTTCATGTAAATGATTTTAGCTACCAAACATAGAAGTCTTTTCAAAAACAAAGTTTCAACTTTATTACTTGTTGTATGCATTGTTTCTTCGTCTTCTTCTGCCAATGTTATAGCAAGCAACTTAAAAACAATTGCGTTTGGAAAAAACTATAGCCACACTATGTTGTTGGAACATAAAAACAGCCCTTATCTATTCTTGTTCAATATCCAAAACAAAAAAAACCTAACTCAAGGTGAAAGTAACATGGCTACAATTGAAAAAGAGGACGAGAATAACGCTCCCTTAATTATAAATTTACTTTTGTTTATAATTGCAGTATTAAGTTTATTGACGCTACTGATTTGGAAAAAAAATATTGATTTATGTGTTGAACTCAACCAACATGCGACGGAACCCAATTCAGATGAAATTTCAAAACTCTCACAAGAAGAGTTTAAGCAACAAGCTATAGCCTTAAATGAGCGTCAACAAGAAATAGTCAATTTAATGGCATTTGGTTTTTCTAACAAACAAATAGCTACTAAATTATTTATTTCTGAAAACACCGTAAAATACCACATTAAAAACATCTATCATTTACTCCATGTAAAAGACAGAAAAACACTCTGGCTGTCTCAAAACTGACCTGTAAAAAGAGCCCCATTTTTTAGAACTTCTAACGATTTGTTAGAGGTTTTTTTTATGCTATTTTTTACAATAAAACTTACAAAAAAAATGATTTTGACGAAAGGTGAAATTATTCGATAAAATACACAATTACTTACAAAAACTACCCACATACTACCCTTCAAATCGAGGTCGTTTTATTGAATTTTTAAGAACTTTATATAACATTATTCAACACTTGATAGGTGTTGTAATGAAATTTCATTCGCCTCAAATCCATACTTAACTATATAAATAAATTTTAAAACTAAGTATTATGAAATCACGAATTACTTTTTTTCTGTTATCGTTTTTTAGTATTGTTTGTTGTATCAATTCTTACGCAAACAATAGTAAAATTGACCCAATCAAATTGTCTCCCTTATCTAATGGAACTGTAGCATGCAACTCAGAAAATCCTATTCCATTAATAGCAGGCACATTTGATAATTTGACAACTAGTTCTTCAACATCTGGAGTTTGCGTTTTGGGATGCGGCATTTCCAATGCTTCGAGATTAGTCGATTCCAATATGAATAATTATGCGACTGCATCGACTCTGTTAGGTTTGGGCGTCACTCATAGATTAAGAGCAACAGACTCGAACGATATTTTTGCTTCGGGGACGTTTGCTGGTTATAGAATTGCTCCAAGTACGGGATTGATTTCTGTAGATTTATTGAATAGCATTTCCATCAAAACCTATCTTGGCGGAAATGCAAGAGAAACAACAACCGGAATTTCGCTGCTAAATTTAAGTGTGATAGGAAGTCCTGGGAATTTTATTTTGGGATTTAACACCAACCTCTCTTTTGACGCTATTGAAATAACTATTAATAGTTTAGCTGGAGTTGCCACCACAACTAACATTTACTATCCTGTTATTAGAAGTTATTGCGCCGGACCCGATTTGGTTTGCAACACTCCAACAGCTTTTAACCTTCCTACATTTCCTGCCGGAATTGAAAGCAATCATACCGGATTAACAAGCATTAGCCTAGGAAGTATTACCAATCCAGAAGGTGCCATTTCTTCTAGCTCAACTGATAATGCCAGCATCATTTTGATTGCAGGAGTTCTTGGTTCAGCAACTTTGGCTGTAAAAGATGAAGTCACCGATTATCCTATTGGTACTTATGCTGGTTTCGAGATTGAAAACATAAATCTAGTTAGCATCTCGGCATTGAGCAATGTGCAAATCAAAACGTACTTAGATGGTGTTTTTAAAGAACAATTTTCTGGTTCTAATTTATTGGTTAATGGCGTACTTCTCAATGCTAGTGGTCGTTACAAATTGGGATTTGCTTCCAACACTTCTTTCGATGAAGTGCAAATCTCACTTAACCAAACTTTGGGTGTTAATTTGGGTGTAACCAAAGTGTACAATGCTGTTTTTGAAAAATTCTGCGTTGGCCCAGCTTTGCCTTGTAATACGCAAACCGCTATTAACGCACCAGCCTATCCGGTTTTCATTAACGGTGTTAGAACCGGCGTTGATGGTTTAGTATGTGTTCTTTGTTCTGTTAGCAATACCGAAAATTTAATTGATACTAATCCTAGTAACAGTGCCAATGTTGACTTAACAGCAACTGTTGGAATGAGTGCCAAAATTTCTGTAAAAGATCAAATCACCGATTATCCTGCTGGGACTTTTGCCGGATTTGATATCGAAAGTATCGCCTTATTAAATGTAAACGTTTTTGATGCCATTCGAGTTACTACCTTTTTAAATGGAAATGAACAAGAAACGAAAATAGGTAACGGCGCATTAATTTCTGTAAATACCATTATACTGAACGGTATAGGCAGACAAACTGTTGGTTTTGTATCGACATTGCCATTTGATGAAATTCAAATAAAATTCACCAATTTAGCAGACGTTACTTTGGGAACTGTAAAAGTATATAATGCAATACTGCAAAGATTTTGTCCGACAACTATAGTGTGTAATCAATCGTATGCGCTAACCAATCCAACATTTCCTGTTACTATTGATGGCACAAAATCCGGAATTACTGGTGCTGTCTGCGCTGCCTGTGTTGTTAATAATGCAAATAATGTCTTAACAGCTAGCATTAGTGATTTTGCTAATATTAAAATTACTGCTGGTGTTATTGCGTTTGGTTCGATCGCAGTTGCCGATCAATTGTTTACCTATCCATCTGGAACTTTTGCTGGCTTTACCATTAAAGACATCAACAACTTAATAGAAACCGATTTACTCCAAACCTTAACTATTTCAACTTATAATAATGGAAACCCTCAGGAAGTAAAAACTGGTGGTCAATTACTAAATTTATCACTGCTAGTTCCTATTTTAGGAAGCGGTCCAGGTTTTTATAATGTTGGATTTAAAGCAACATTACCTTTTGACGAAATTAAAATCAGTGTAGGCTCGTTAGCAAGTGTCATTAGCAATGTAAATGTATATGGTGCTTTCGTAAATACCGCCGATAGTAATGACGGTGGTTCTGGATCTTTAAATTGTAATGTTTCCGATTTGAGCATTCTTAAAACTTCTAGTAATGCGACACCAACAATTGGTTCGAATATAACTTTCACAATAGTTGCAACAAACGGAGGTCCGAGAGATGCTACTGGAGTCGTTGTCAATGATGTTTTGCCAAGTGGCTATACGTTTGTAAGTGCAACTGCTTCGACTGGTGCTTATAACAGTGCTATTGGAATATGGGCAATTGGCAATTTAAACTCCGGAGCTAATGCAACGCTGACCATTACTGCCACCGTTAGAGCCACTGGAAATTATGCCAATACGGCAACGATTACTGGCAATCAACCCGATCCAAATCTGGGCAACAATACATCGACTTCAACCCCAACTCCAGTTAATGTCATCATAGCTAATGATGATACTGGTAATTCAACAAATGGATACACCGGTGGAACAGCTTTCGCTAACGTATTAATAAATGACACCATAAACGGTCAACCAGTTGTAGCTTCTCAAGTAAACACCACGTTTGTTTCGTCGACAAATCCTGGTATTACTTTAACAGGCACTTCTGTAAATGTGGCGGCTGGAACTCCAGCTGGATCTTATAACTTAATCTACCAAATTTGTGAAATAGCTCATCCTTCCAATTGTGATCAAGCTACAGTTTCTGTGATTGTTACTGCTCCTGTTATTGATGCAGTTAATGATACTGCCGGTCCAATAAATGGGTATACTGGCGGCACCTTTACTACTATTTTGGCTAATGACACTTTAAATGGTCAACCCGTAAATCCGGCCCAAGTAAATACAACGCTTGTATCCTCAACTAATGCAGGCATTACTTTATCAGGCACCACTGTAAATGTGGCGTCTGGTACGCCGGCTGGGTCTTACTCATTGATTTATCAAATTTGTCAAATCACCAATCCAACAAATTGTGACCAAGCAACAGTTACTGTAATTGTGACGGCTCCAGTAATAGATGCGGTTAATGATAGTGGCAATCCAACCAACGGATTTACTGGAGGGACTGCTTTGACCAATGTATTAGCAAATGACACATTAAACGGACAACCCGTTATTCCATCTCAAGTAAATACAACTTTTGTATCTTCTACACATAGTGGTATTTCTTTATCAGGAACCAATGTAAATGTAGCCGCGGGAACTCCTTCTGGCTCTTACTCATTAGTATATCAAATTTGTCAAATCACCAATCCAAACAATTGTGATCAAGCTACGGTTACTGTAACCGTTACAGCTCCATTCATAGATGCGGTTAATGACACAACACCTCTAATAAATGGGCATACTGGCGGAACCTTTACTGCTATTTTAGCCAATGATACTTTGAATGGTCAACCTGTTAATACAGCGCAAGTAAATACAACACTTGTAATTTCATCAAATCCTGGCATTACATTGTCGGGCACTAATGTTAATGTAGCTGCGGGAACACCGGCTGGCACTTATACCTTAACGTATCAAATCTGCCAAATTACCAATCCAAACAATTGCGATCAGGCTACAGTTACAATTACTGTTATAGCTCCAATTATAGATGCGGTAAATGATACTGGTTCTGCTGTTAGTAGCACTAATGGAGGTACTGCATTTACAAATGTTTTGATAAATGACACTTTGAACGGTCAACCTGTTAATCCGAGTCAAATAACTATTTCGCAAGTGGCTACAACCAATGGTGGTGTTTCTTTATCAGGAAATAATGTTGTAGTTGCACCAGGAACGCCTTCGGGTTCGTATATATTGACGTATCAGATTTGTCAAATCACCAATCCGAACAATTGTGATCAAGCCACTGTTTCTGTTCCAGTAGTTTGCGAACAATTGGCTGCACCAACAGTGAGTAAAACTCAACCTACATGCAGTGTTGCAACAGGAACTATTACTATAACTGCTCCGCTAGGAACTGGATTGACATACAGTATTAATAATTCAACTTATCAAAGTAGTACCATTTTTGCTAATCTTGTGCCTAATAATTACAATGTAACGGTAAAAAATGGTAGTGGTTGTATTTCTTCTGCCACATTAGCTGTTATCAATGCACAACCAGCTACTCCGGCAGCACCTACAGTTTCTATTACACAGCCAACATGTACTGTTGCTACTGCGACAATTACGGTTACGGCTCCAACAGGTTCTGGACTTACTTATAACATCAATAATGGTCCTTATCAGAGCAGCACTAGTTTTCCTGGTTTGGTAGCAAATACTAATTATAATGTGACGGTGAAAAATAGTAGTGGCTGTGTTTCTGCGATAACAATAGCTGGAATTAATGCCCAACCAAGCACTCCTACAGCTTCTTCGGTTTCTATTACACAACCAACTTGTGCTACTCCATCAGGAACTATTACCGTAACTGCACCAACAGGTTCTGGACTAACCTACAGCGTTAATAACGGTACTTATCAAAGTAGCCCTAGCTTCTCTGGTTTGACACCTAATGCCAATTACAATGTTACAGTGAAAAATAGTAATGGTTGCGTTTCTGCAATAACAGTAGCGACTGTAAATACTGTGCCTGCAACTCCTGCAGCGCCAACCATTGCCATAACACAACCAACTTGTATGACAACAACCGGAACTATAACTATAACTGCTCCGATTGGCACTGGATTAACTTACAGCATCAATAATAGTAATTACCAAAGCGGCACTTCATTCTCTGGTTTGTCTTCAGGAAGTTATAATGTCACCGTCAAAAATAGTAGTGGTTGTACTTCTAATGGCACCTTAGCAGTTGTTAATAATCAACCTACATCATGCAATGTCGCGGGCATTTTCCATACAGCTGTAACGTGCACCGATTTTAGAAACAATTCAAGCAGTCAATTAATTGGACAGTTATGTTACACCACAAAACAGAGCAAAGTAGCCAATGTTACTCCAGGTCAGTTCTTTTATTTTACAACTATAACGGCTCCTTCTGCTAGTTTTTGTATCGACATTGTTGAAACAAAAGCATGCAGTAGCCTTGCCCTTTTTGCTATCCAACAGAGTAATCAAATTACATTATACAATGCAACTTGTTCCAATGTTGCTAGTGGAACTCAGGTATCTTTAGGTCTTGGGAAAGTTTGCCTCTCCAATGCAACTCCAGGAGTTCAATATGTTTTATCGGTGAAATACGATTCAAAATCTATTGTGGGCGCCACTTTTTCTGGAACTGCCCCGATATGTCAATACAATTTTGAAAGTAGAATTAACGGTGTAACGGTGCCTGGAAGTACAACAAGTATAAATCTGGTTCCAAATTGTTCCGCAACAAAAGATTTCGATATGGCTGATTTTGATAATCTGTCAGTTGCCTTAGCTCCAAATCCAACTTTGGATAACTTTGGATTGCAAATTAAAGCGAGCAGCGACGAAAACGTCTCTGTAAGAATCATAGATACAAACGGAAGAATAATTCAAGAATTTCTTTCAAATCCTCAAGAAATTATACATTTCGGAGAAAGATTAAGCAGCGGTTTGTATTTTATAGAGATAACTCAAGGAATGGAAAGAAGAATACTGAAAGCTCAAAAATTGTAATTTCATAATTATTTTCTTAAAAGAGCAGTATGACTATGTTATGTTGCTCTTTTATTATTTTAAGAAATCGATATTTCGTTTTAATCCTTCGAACTTGGTTCGTTTTACAGCTGAGTTTTTGAATACTTTTTTGAAGGTATCTTCGGTAATTTCCTTCCACTCTTTTTTAGAGAACGATAATAATTCTGGATTGGCATTGAACAAGGGTTCGTTATGTGGTTTTGAAAATTTATTCCACGGACAAACATCTTGACACACATCGCAACCAAATGCCCAATCATCGAATTTGCCTTTCATTTCTTGTGGCAAATTGTCTTTCAATTCAATCGTGAAATACGAAATGCATTTGCTGCCATCGACAACATAAGGAGCCACAATGGCTTCGGTCGGACACGCATCGATGCAAGCAGTACAAGTGCCGCAGTGATCGGTTGTAGCATGATCATATTCCAAATCCAAATCGACTATTAATTCGGCAATAAAGTAAAACGAACCGATTTGCTGAGTGAGTAAATTGCTGTTTTTTCCAATCCAGCCCAACCCACTTTTTGCAGCCCAGGCTTTGTCAAGAACAGGAGCCGAATCGACAAAAGCCCTTCCGGAAACTTCGCCAATTTCGGTTTGAATAAAATGCAACAGTTGGTTTAATTTCTCTTTGATGACAAAATGATAATCCTGTCCGTAAGCGTATTTTGAAATCTTATAACTTTCGGTGTTTTGTTGTTCTGATGGAAAGTAATTGAGCAATAACGAAATCACACTTTTAGCATCATCCACAAGTAAAGTAGGATTCAATCGCTTGTCGAAATGGTTTTCCATGTAGGTCATTTGACCATTCATTTGATTATTCAACCACGACTCTAAACGAGGAGCTTCTTCATTAAGAAAACCAGCTTTCGAAATACCACAAGACAAAAAGCCGAGTCTTTTGGATTCGGCTTTTATTATTTGTGTGTATTTTTCTTTATTGTTGATCAAAATTAAAACAACCCTCCTTGTGTGTTTAGTTTTATTTTGCCTAAATGTTTGTATGCTTTTTCGGTGACTTCTCTACCACGTGGTGTTCGAATGATAAATCCTTCTTGAATTAAGAACGGTTCGTACACTTCTTCGATGGTTTCGCCACTCTCGGAAACAGCAGTTGCCAAAGTCGACAATCCAACTGGTCCTCCTTTGAATTTATCGATGATGGTATTCAGAATTTTAT
>JAZKGN010000089.1:0-12373 GCA_040385945.1 Bacteroidota bacterium | reverse complement strand
GCGTGCCATGGTATTTAAATTTCTGGGACAAAGATATAATTAATTTTGAAACAATCGTTTCAGAATTAACATTTTTTTTTAAATTTTTTATTAAAACCTAACAATAGTCAGATATAAAATGTAAAGATATTGGGGGTTAATACAAGATTTACGAAACTAAATTTTCCTAAACTATCTCTGTAAAAGTTCCAAATCGTTATCAAAATAGTTCGAACAAACACCTCTCTGCTCCACAAATAAAAGCGGACAATTTCTTTGTTGAAATTGTCCGCTTTTTATTTATATAATTACGTTATTAAAACACGTTGCAAGAGTATGACTATACAATTTCATTTACCTCATTAGAAAGATGAATGGTAAACTTTGTTCCTTTACCAAGTTCGCTTTCCACTAAAATACTGCCTCCTGAAGCGTTGACTATTTTTTTTGCTAGATAAAGTCCAATGCCACTACCTTCAATATCCTGATGCAATCTTCCGTACATTTCAAAAATTTTGTCAAGTCCATTTTCTGGTATACCATTTCCATTGTCCTGCACTGTTAAGACACAATAATCTCCTTCAATAAATGTACTAATAGTAATTACAGGTGTTTTTTTGCTGCGGAATTTTAAAGCATTCGAAATCAGATTGTACAAAATGCTTCTCATGTTTTTCTTAGAAAACTGAATGTAAGGAACATCGAATTTTCTAATTATTTTACAATTCGACGCTGCAATTTTATCCTTGAGACTCCATTCAATATTATCGATGGTTTCATTCAAATTTACCGCTTCTGTTACAATCATATCACCTTCTACTTTAGCGATAATCGCAATGTCGGTCACCAATGATCGGAATGTCTTAATCGAATTATTAATGACAATCAAAAATTCAGATAAAAATATATCCTTAACAGGCATTTCTTCATTCAATACGGTGATGCTACTTTCTATATTGCTTAATGGCGCGAGTAAATCGTGCGAAGCAGCGTGAATAAAATGATCGAGGTCTTCATTTATGCGCGTCAGACTTTGGTTTTTCTTTTTTAATTCGGCTTGTGTTTTTTTCAGTTCGGAGATATCGTTGAATGTGATGATGGCACCGTTGTTTTTATGACTAGATTGTACATAAGGCATTACCATAACCTGATACCATTTTCCGTTGGCGGCTTCAATCTCTTTGGTGATTAAAACCCCTTTCTCTAGAACCATTTTCGTATCGGCAATAATTGTATCAAATTTGATATTGGTAGAAATATGGTTGATGGGTCTTCCAATATCGGTGTCCAACAAATTGATATGTTTGACTGCTCCTGGAGAAAATTTCATCAATCGCATTTCGTTATCGATAAAAAGCTGACCATTAACATTACTGCGGAAATAATTATTCAAATCGTCATTGATTTCCAGCAACTCTTTATTTTTTAACTGATAGTCGGCATTTATGGTGTGCAACTCTTCATTGACTGATTGCATTTCTTCATTCGTACTTTGCATTTCTTCGTTTGCCGAAATCAATTCTTCATTAAAAGACTGCATGTTTTCGTTTGAAGCGTCTAATTTGTCATACGCCGCTAATAGTTTTTCTTTGACCTCTTTTAATTCTTCTTCCAAAGTTTCGGTGTACTTGTTATGGTATTCCTTTTCATTGAAAACAGGATAACTGTCTTTGTCCGCAATTAGACTATTGGTGTCATTAAAAACAGCTATCAGTCCTTTGATTCCACCGTCGAGTAATACTGGACTAACAGAAAGACTGACTTCCATCATAGTATCGTTTTGCTTAATTAGAATGCCTTTTACATTGGCTATTTCATCGGTCTTTAAGACCTCTTTGCTCAATGTGTTATAGGCAACAGCAAGCGACTTTGGAAGCAGTTCGACCAAATTCGTATTGAAATTTTGCTGAATTAGGTATTTTGAAGTATTTCCGTACGATTTTATGACCTTATTTTCCTGATTGACGCAAACAGCAAGATAATCCATTGTATTTGCCAAAGCGGAATTGACATTATCTGTTAAGGAATTGTTGGTGTATTTCACTTTGTTTTCTCTATTTGTGGAAGCCTTCTGAGCTACATCGAGCATTTCAGGCAAGGCAAATGTTTCAAAAGTTACCGTGCGTTTGTTTTTCAAACTTTTATAAATACGGTGTTTTTTATCGACTATTTCTAAATTGTCAATTATTGTCAATGGATTTTCACTCGATCCCAAAAACAAATAACCATTAGTTTTAAGTCCAAAAAGCAACATAGCATACACTTTTTTCTGTAAAGCGGGCGCCATATAAATAAGCACATTGCGACAGCTAATTACGTGCATGTTGCAATACGGTGGATTTTTGACAAGATCGTGTTGTGCGAATATTAGCATCTTGCGTATTTCTGGCCTAACAACGTAGCTGTTTCCCTTTTTATCAAAATACTTTTTCAAATGTGCTTCGCTTACATTTTTCATTCGGTCTTCTTGATAAACTCCTTTTCCAGCATAGGTTAAAGCAGCGGCATCAATATCGGTAGCAAATATTTTTACAACACTATCGGCAAACTTTCCTTTTAGTTGCTCTTTTAGTTCAATAGCCAAAGAATAGGCTTCTTCACCTGTAGCACAACCTGCAACCCAAATTTTAATTTCTTCATAAGGCGCTAAGTTTTGTAGTAATTGTGGAAATATATTTTTTCTAATCGCTTCATACGCTTCTGTATCTCTGAAAAAAGAAGTGACACTAATAAGAAAATCTTTTGATAATGCTTGGACTTCCTGTGGCGAATTTTTCAGTACTTCGAGGTATTTTTCTAAGTCGTAAATATGTAAAGATACAGCTCTTCTTTTTGTTCTTCTAAGTATGGTTGTCATCTTATAATCGGAAAAGTCAAAAGGTAATTTCTCTTTGATGTAATCAAGAATCAACGACATGGTTTTCTCTTCCTTTTTAGCATCATACGATATCGTTTCATTGTGATTAATATACGACTCAATTGTACTTGGCATAAACTCGGGTTCCAGTATAAAATCAACCATATCAGTAGCAATAGCGTGTGCTGGCATACTGCTGAATTGTGACGTTTCTGGATTTCTGGCAATGGTCATTCCGCCAGCTTCTTTTATTGCTTTGATGCCCTCGCTTCCGTCAGAACCCAATCCAGAAAGAATAACACCAATTGCTTTTTTACCATTATAAGCGGCAAGTGAAGTAAAGAATGTATTGATAGTTAAATGTGGTCCCATTTTATCTTTATCCTTCAGTAACAATTTGTTATCCTCAATAATCATGAACTTATTGTTCGGAATAAGATACACTACATTGGTACAAAGTGACATTCCATGTGTAGCCTCTTTAATAGCAAGCTTACTATGTTTGGCTAGCAGCTCGGCCATTCGGCTCTTGAAAACACTTGAAAGATGCTGTACTATTACGTAAGCTGCGCCGTCTAGCGGTGTATGTTCAAAAAAAGTATTGATCTCTTCTAAACCTCCAGCTGATGCTCCGATGGCGATAATATAATTGGGCTCTTGCATAACTTTTTTAAACAATTTTGGATTTACACTAAGTACAAAGTGAACATGCAATACCAACGTATGGTAAAAATAAGTTGCTTTATAGTGCTGATTTAGCGGGATTTTTAATTATTCCGTAATACAAACCACAAATTTTGTATGACGTCGGACAGTATAATACAATTACATTTCTTGCAAGAAATAGAAGAAGAATGCACTACATACGGTCGGGGTGATTAGTCAGGACTGTTTAATTCAGACCTATCATAAATAGGATGGTATCTAAATGGACTTCACTTATTTGTTAGGAAGTAATTTCAGATAAACTGGGAATTCTCCGAAAGTTATGGCTTTTTAATGCCAATACAAAACAATCGTACATTATAATTAGCTTTCGTTTTTCAATCAATGTCAAAATAGCTCGAATTACTACCTTTCCTTTCTTCAAAATTACCTTTACCTTTACCTTTAGATGAAATGTATTTTTATAGAAATAATTGTCAATCAAAAAATACTTCCAAAAAAATAAAGCTATCATCTGTTTTCAAATATTGATTATCTTTAACGTGAAAATGTCTGAACAGAAAAACCCAAATGAATAGAAAGTTAGAACAGATTGAAACACCGTTTATTGCTCAAATTTCATTTCACAAACTGATTGAAACGTTAGAAAAAATTGCAGCTTCAAATGTAGATTATAGGGTGAATTATGCCAAAGCCTTACTCAAAGAAGTAGAACGATTACCAGAATTTAGAACAGGTATTCAAGATTTATCGCTGATTGAAGAACACGAAGAGTTGATCAAAAATCTTTTAGCCGATTTGTTTCCGACTGCGCTTACTTATAACGAAATTAAAGCAGTTGCCATTCCTTTTCACAATATTACTTTTAATTATACCGAACGTTTTAAAAAGATTCTTGATGACGCCGGACTCGATTTTGATATGTACATTCGAGATTACGAAGATCAATTGTTCTACATCATGAACTGTTGTTTGATATTGAATGCACATTACAAACAAAACATCGATTTTAGCACACCCTTATTTTATGATATTCCCGATAGTAGTGGCATTATGAAACATTATCGCATTTTGTATAATGCCGATTTTATTGAAATCATTCCGACCGAAAAAGCCATACAATTAACACAGCAAGACATCGACAACCTAATCGATAATTTTGAAAATTATGACCTTTGGAAAGAGAAATTTCCGAAAGGAAGTTGGATTTTGAAAGGTTTTGGGATTGTACAGCTATTTGATGCTACCATTGAAAGTTCGGTATCCAATTTAAAAACCAATTTATTAAAATCAACCGATACCAAAGACGATGATTTGTCAGAAGATTTTCAGTCCATTTTTCGTTCGATATTCAAAATCCCCGATTTAAAAATTGGACTGACCGTTTACGATCCAGAAGACCAAAAATTCATACTTCCCATCAACAAAAAAAACATCCAAAGTCTCATTTTAAATGATGAAAAGGAAGCCGATTGTGGCAAGAAACTCTATGATTGTTTCATCAATTGCGTGGTTAGTGAACACCAAGTTTTCATTATTTCTAACGTTGATCAATTTGCTGCAAAAAAAGGAAATGAAACCTTTGGCAATCATTTGAAAAGTCAAAACATTCAAAGTTGTATTATGGCTCCAGTGGTTAAAGGTGAAGAACTACTGGGTGTTTTTGAATTGTCATCCGAAAATCCGAGAGCGTTAAATAGTATCAATGCCAACAAACTCGACTTGATAATGCCGTATCTTATCGATACTATGAGCCGTTTTCGATTGGACATGCAAAATCAGATTGAAGCAATCATACAAAAAGAATATACTTCCATTCATCCGAGTGTGTATTGGAAATTTAGAAGAGAAGCCCAAGAATTCATCCGAACTGCAACTCAGTCTAAAGACTATGTTTTTAAAGAAATCGTTTTTAAAGAAGTTTATCCGCTATTTGGCGAAGTCGACATCAAAGGATCTTCTGAACATCGAAATTTAACCGTGAAATTGGATTTGCAAAAACAGTTGGAGTCGTTGATTACCATCATTGAAAACTTAGGCTCGAATGCTAATTTGATTATTTTAGAGCAGCGAAAATTCGAATTGCATTCGTTTAAAGATCAATTGGAATTACCTTTAAAAGCCGACACAGAACAGATTATTCAGCGTTATATAGAAACCGAAATTCATCCGTTTATTCATACTGATACCGCATCAGAAGAATCTAAAGAATTGATCAAAAAGTATTTTAAAAAAATTGATGAGAAAACAGGTTTGTTCTATGAAGCACGTAAAAAATTTGATAATACGCTGAGTAAAATCAATAAAAAAATGGCTTCTATTTTGGATGCTAAACAGCTAGAAGCACAACAAATTTTTCCGCATTATTACGAACGTTTTAAAACGGATGGTGTCGAGCATAATCTTTACATAGGTGCTTCTATTGATCCGAACAAAACTTTTGATAAAATATATCTCAGTAATTTGCGTCTTTGGCAGTTGCAAACCATTTGTGAAATGGAATTAGAGCACCACGAATTGAAAGCATCACTGCCCTATCATCTCGAAGTAACATCGTTAATTTTAGTTTTCAGCTCGCCGATTTCTATTCGTTTCCGTATGGATGAAAAGCGCTTCGACGTAGACGGAACCTACAATGCTCGCTACGAAGTGGTCAAAAAACGAATTGACAAAGCGTTTATAAAAGGATCTAAAGATCGCATTACCGAAAAGGAAAAAATCACCATTGTGTACTCGCATACCAATGAGAAAAAAGAATACCTAGACTATATTAAATATTTGCAGTTTAAAGAAATATTAGAGCCCTCAATAGAGCAATTTGAAATAGAAGATCTTCAAGGCGTTTCGGGTTTAAAAGGCATTCGCGTTAAAGTGGCACATCAAAAAACTACACCGAAGTCGACCTAAAAGCGACCACAAAAGCGATTACTGAAACGATAATGCCAATCATAAAAACATTATACGTAATGCGCAACAATCGGTACTTGCGTTCTAACACCAATCCCAAATAATACAAGTCTTTGGTCATGGAGTTGTATAAATATTCCCTGTCTTTCAAAAGTTCGTTTACTGCCCATTGGTACTCTTCATACGGCATTTTAAAAAAGTTACCGAAGAACAATAAATTCACTTTCTTATCTTCAATATCCTGACGCGTAAACTTACCCGAAGTCACTTTTGGTTTGGTCGAAAGTATGGCGAAAATTATCGAAACAACACTAAAAATAACCATGATAAAAGTCGGCATAATTAAATGTGTATTGGCAGGATTATCCAACTTCGGAACTATAGTCGACAACGCAATAGAGATAATAATAGCGTTGACAGATAATAAAATATTGGCTTTACTATCGGCTATTTCACTCAATCGAATGTGATTGGTAAGTGTGATTTTAAACATGGTGTCAATGCTTCTCTCAGGCTTATCTTCCTTGTCTTTTTTCTTTTTGGTTTTTACTGGATCTTCATTCATCGTTGCTTCGGATTTGGTAATTTGTGTTAAAATC
This sequence comes from Bacteroidota bacterium, assembly GCA_040385945.1. Classification (GTDB taxonomy): domain Bacteria; phylum Bacteroidota; class Bacteroidia; order Flavobacteriales; family Flavobacteriaceae; genus Flavobacterium. The sequence goes on along the minus strand of JAZKGN010000089.1, from coordinate 5,365 downwards.
TTTTGAATGTTTTTCTCTTTTTGAGGTTGCCAATGCTGAATGGCATAATCGCTGTAAAATTGATGATGTTGTGTCAGAAATTGCAAATTCTCCTTTGCCCATTCCAAATCGGTAAACTCTTTTTTGAGTGTCAGATGCAATTCTTCCCGAAGCAATTCAGACGTAGCAAAGTAATCTGTTTTTGCTAAATGGGAATAATCGGCATCGCGCATTATTTTTTCTATTGTGGTCTTCGGAACATCATTAAATCGGGTCGTATCAATTAAGGCAACGACTTCTGAAATTGCTTCCTCGCTGTAATCCCTTTCTTTTAAAAATGCAGTCGCTATAGTGCCACTTACCGCTTCATGATTATCACAACATTTTACATAACCTGTATCGTGAAACCAAGCCGCTAATAATAATTTTTCTGTATCTTCGTCAGAGATTTGTTCTTGTTTTGCTATTTTTTCTACAGCTTCAACAACAGCTTTGGTATGATTGAAATTATGATAAACAAAAACAGGTGCTAATTCTTCCTCAAATAATTGTGATACAAATTGCGCAGCTTGATTTATCAGGTTCATATGCATTGATTTAAAGTACTAAATTATGAAATTGTTTTGTAACTATACCTATCTTAAAAAAATAGCATTTTTTATTTTGCTCTTTCTTATTTATTCCTGTGCGAATACAAAATTGCAAATAGCTCAAAACACTTCTAATGAAAAAGAAGTTGTTTCAGACACATCCAAAATTTCACATTCGTTCTATCTTATTGGCGATGCAGGCAATGCCGAAAAAGACAGTACAGTAATTACGCTAAAAAACTTAAAAAAGTATATTGACCAGTCAAATAAAAATGCAACGGTACTTTTTTTAGGCGATAATATTTATCCGAAAGGAATGCCAAAAAAAGAAGCTCCAGAACGACCACTTGCCGAACACCGACTGGATACGCAAATAGAAGCTGTAGCCAACTTTAAAGGTAAAACCATCTTTATTCCAGGTAATCACGATTGGTACAATGATGGTGTGGAAGGTGTACGAAGACAACAAGAATACATCGAAAAAAAGTTGGGAAAGAAGTCGTTTTTGCCTAAAAATGGATGTCCAATTGAATCCATAAATATCAATGATGATATTACTTTAATTATTGTCGATTCGCAATGGTACATTACCAATTGGAACAATCATCCTACGATTAATGAAGATTGTGACATAAAAACCCGAACCCGATTTTTGGATGAATTTAGAGATGAAATAAAAAAAGCACGAGGAAAAACAACTATTGTAGCCATTCATCATCCTATGTTTAGCAATGGTGCTCATGGCGGACGATACGATTTTAAAAGTCATTTACAACCGATACCTTTTTTAGGAACATTGAAAAATATTCTTCGTAAAACAACTGGAGTTAGTAATGCCGATTTGCAAAATGTGCATTACAATGAATTGAAAAAAAGTTTGGTTGCTGCTGCACAACATAACGAAAAAGTAGTTTTTGTATCCGGACACGAACACAATTTGCAATTCCTAATTGAACAAAATATTCCTCAAATTATCAGCGGAAGCGGTTCTAAAAAAACACCAACAAAAAATACGGGTGGCGGAAAATATTCTCACAGTGAAAACGGATTCGCAGTTGTAACTGTTTATGAAAACGGTGCATCAAAAGTGAAATTCATAAATGCAAAAACCAATGTAATTGAATTCGAAACCAAACTATTCGATGCAAACATTCAAAACGTACAACACGAATTCCAAAAAATAGTTCAAGATTCGGTACAATCGGCTATTTATTCCGAAAAAGAAACCTCAAAAAGTAGTTTTTACACCTTTTTATGGGGCAACCGATTTCGCAAGTATTATAGCATTCCGGTTACTGCAAAAGTGGTCGATTTAGACACTTTACATGGTGGCTTAACACCTGTTAGAAAAGGTGGTGGCACACAATCGAGAGCCTTGCGATTGGTCAATAAAGATGGGAAACAATTTGTAATGCGAGCCATGAAAAAAAACGCCTCGCAATACATTCAGGCTGCCATGTTCAAAGACCAATATGTGCAAAAACAATTTGAAAATACTGCTTCTGAAAACTTGGTGAAAGATGTTTTTACAGGTTCGTATCCTTATGCTCCTTTTGTGGTGGGCACCTTATCGGATGCTATTGGATTGCATCGCTTGAATTCGAAATTGTATTACATTCCGAAACAAAAAGCTTTAAAAGAATTCAACAGCGAATTTGGTGGTGAATTGTATCTTTTTGAAGAACAAGCTTCCGATGGAAATCTACCACTCAAGGATAAAAATTTTACCGGGAATATCATCAGCACACAAGATTTGCTGTTGGAAATACAATCGGACGAAAGTAAAACCGTAGACGAAAAATCCTTTATTAAAGCGCGATTATTTGATATGATGATTGGTGATTGGGACCGACATCAAGACCAATGGCGATGGCTCGAATTTAAAGAAAACGGAAAAACAATTTACAAACCTTTGCCAAGAGATAGAGACCAACCTTTTTCGAGAATGTCGGACGGATTTGTATTGGGTGCTGCGATTCGATTACTTCCTGTAGCCAAATTACTTCGCAAATACGATGATGATTTGAAAGATGTAAAGGGATTTAATATCGAGCCTTTTCCGTTGGATATTGCTTTTATCAAACAAGCAACTAAAGAAGATTGGGACGAACAAGTGCGATTTATTCAAAACAACATTACTGATGATGTAATTGAAAAAGCATTTGATAATGTTCCTAAAGAAGTCAATGATGCATCGGTAATCGAAATCAAAAAGATGCTCAAAAACAGAAGAGAAAATCTACAAAAAATTGCCAATCGTTATTTTAAAGTAGTCAATAAAAACGCCATAATTAACGGAACTATTAAAGACGACTTGTTTAAAATTGTTTGCGAAGAAAAAGGAAACGTTACTGTTTCTGCGTTTAGAAAGAAAAAAGACGGACTTTCTCCAGCATTTCATTCTAAAACCTACGACCCAAAACTGACGTGTGAAATTTGGATTTATGGTTTGGATGACGATGACACTTTTGAAGTAACAGGAAAAAGTAAAAAGATCAAAATTCGTTTAATTGGAGGTCAAAACAATGATGATTTTACTGTTGAAAACGGACGCAATAGTATCATTTACGATTACAAATCGAAACCAAATAATCTGTCCAATGCCAAAAAAGCAAGTGTTCGACTACAAGACGATTACGATATCAATGTGTACGATTACAAAAAAATTAAAAACAACACCTATCAAATCATTCCTATAATTGGTGCCAATCCCGATGATGGCTTAAAACTTGGTGTCAATAACGTATATACACGATTTGGTTTTGAGAGAAACCCGTTTTCCAGTCAGCAACAAATCAAAGCCGCTTATTATTTTGCAACAAATGGTTACGAATTAACCTATAGAGTTGAAGTCGCAAAAATTTTTAAAAGCCTCAATCTCGAAGTAATCACTGGATTACAGAGTCCGAATTTTTCCCAAAACTTTTTTGGCTACGGAAATGAAACTCAAAATTTTGATGACGAATTAGGTTTGGATTACAACCGAATTAAAGTGCGTTCGTTTACTTTTATGCCGAGTTTAAAATGGCGAAGTAACTCGGGCAGCAGTGTCAATTTTGGTGTTGGATATGAAAGCATAGAAGTGCATCAAACAGAAAACAGATTTATCGAAAACAATGGTCAATTACCCACTTATATTTTTGATGAAGTAAACTATATCGGAGCCAATGTTGCTTTTAATTTTGAAAATTATGACAATAGTGCTTATCCGACATTAGGCATGAAAACAGCCATTAGCATCGGTTATAAATCGAATATTGATGCGAATCGTAGCTTTGGTTATATCATTCCCGAACTAAGTATTACTCATAAACTGAATCCTTCGGGTAAATTAGTTCTAGCAACAAAACTAAAAAGTCACATTAATATAGGTAATGATTTCGAATTTTATCAAGCAGCTTCTATTGGTGGAATCGATGGTTTAAGAGGATTTAGAAACCAACGTTTTACTGGAAATCAATCGTTGTATCAAAATACCGATGTACGCTACAGTTTTAGCAGTATGAAAACGCGAATTATTCCGATAAAACTCGGATTCTATGGCGGATTTGATTACGGTAGAATTTGGTTGGAAGAAGAAACTTCTAAAAAATGGAACACTTCGTATGGAGGCGGATTTTTTATCAATGGTGTTGATATTCTGAATGCCAATTTGGGTGTTTTTAATTCTTCTGATGGCATTCGAATTGCTTTCGGATTAGGGTTTGGTTTTTAATTGTTGCAACGAAACTTCATACAATTTACCATCTTTCTTTTTCACGCGTTCGTCGGTGATTATAAGTTTATCGTTATCCTTAAAACAGATGCCTTCCTTTTGTGAGTTGTGATTCAGAGGTAATTCGGTTATCGTTCCGTTTAAAAAATCATCGTCTTTAAAATTTTCAATTAGCCATAGTTTGCTATGACTTAGTAGAACAATTTGTTTTTTATTCGGACTAATAGCAGCGCTAGTTATTGAGCAAGTTGCGTAGTCATCACAAGTTTTGTAAGAACCTAAAAGTTGGGCATTAAAATGCCCTTCTCTGTTCGGAATTTTATACAAAAGTGTAGTGCCGTCAAAGCCTTTGCTTCTGTTTTTTGTAAACAAATAAAAATGCCCATCCAATTCAAAAAAAGCTTCACAATCATAAAGCAAGTTCTTTTTTTTTGGTGGAAATGATTCTTGTTCAGGATACACAAATGTTGTTTTTTGAACTGAAGTTACTGCTGTTTTAGTCAAATCGGTTTTAGCAATTTTATAAATTCCCAAATCGTTTCGAGTATTGTCATTATTGCCAAAATCGCCTATATAAAGAGCCCCTTCATCATCTTTGGTGATGTCTTCCCAATCATTATTTTCGAGATTGGTTATTTCTATTGTGTTGGTGATTGTACCATTAGTGTCTATTTGATATACTTCATTTGCATTGCCACTATCGTTTATAGTCCAAAAATGAGAAGCATCTCCTAAAACAATTCCGGAGTTTTCTTTAAGCTCTTTAGGCAATTTTGCCTTCTCTTGTAGGACTTGAAAATTTTCAGATTGTTGGCAACTTGTAAAAAAAAGTGACGCTATAAATAAGCTTAAAATGTGCTTTGTTCTATTCATAGGATAGTTAAAATAAAATCTAAAGTTACATATTTTGAAAGCACCATACAAATAGTGTGAACGAAACCTCTTTTCAACTTACAAAAAAAGGATTCTCAATTGAGAATCCTTTTTTATTTATTACTTAAAACCAATTATCGTTTCAACGAAAAGTGGGCTTTAAATTGTTTCATTGTATCTTGTTCGTTATAATCTACCGTAAACCAGT
>JAZKGN010000088.1:0-18641 GCA_040385945.1 Bacteroidota bacterium | reverse complement strand
GAAGAAGGTCAACTCGAAACCGCACAAGCCATTGCCGAAGCTATTGTAAGCTACAAAAAAGAGTTTTTTGGTGCAGGAAGTGATGAACCAAATGTGGAAAAACCTTCGCAAAGAATCATTCAAAAACCGGTAATTGATAAACCAGATTCTGTTAAAAAAGAAGTTCCAGAAAATAAACCAGATCCAAAAGCAGTAGTAAACGGAACAATTTTTAAAGTACAACTTTCTGCAAGTGCTAAAAAAATAGACACTACGCCAAGTAATTTTAAAGGCTTAAAAAACATCTCATATGTAAGCACTGAAAATTTGTATAAATACATGTACGGACAAACATCGAGTTATGAAGAAGCCAAAAAACTATTACAAGAAGCAAAAGCCAAAGGCTACGAATCGGCTTATTTAATAGCTTTTAGAGACGGTAAAAGCATTTCAATTCAAGAAGCTATCAAATAATATATTATTTTTGTAAAAAATTACATTTTGAAATTATCAAGAGAGATTAAAACCGCCATTTTAGTTATTGCAGCTATATCGTTATTCATTTGGGGATATAGTTTTTTAAAAGGAAAGGATTTATTTACCGACTACAAAACCTTATACGTTGAATATAAAAACGTTGAAGGCTTAGTAATTTCAGCGCCTGTTACTATAAACGGACTAAACATTGGGAAGGTAAATAGTATCGAATTGAATAACAAAACCGGAATGATTTTAGTCGAAATGCAAATCAACACCGATTTTCCAATATCAAAATCGAGCATCGCCGAAATATATGCACCAAGTGCATTAGGCGGAAAACAATTGGCTATTATTCCAGACACTACAAATCCGGTTTTAGCAGTTGAAGGCGATTATTTAAAACCCTCTAGTAAATTAGGTTTGACCGATGCTTTGGCGGATCAGTTGGAACCATTAAAAGACAAAATCACCAAACTGCTTGATAATGCTAACGTAATGTTAGAAAGTGTGAACGATATTTTGGATAAAAAATCGAAAGAAGATTTAAAAAACAGTATTGCTTCGTTAAGTCAAATTATGGAAGATTTCAATAAAGCTTCCGGAACTATAAACACTATTTTAGATGATAATAAAAAACAAATTGGTGGCATTGTAACCAATTTTAATAAGGTGTCTTCCGATTTTTCTCAAATCTCCGATTCATTAAACAAAGCCAATTTAGGAAAAACAGTCAAAAACCTACAACAAACATTGGCAACAGTTGATAAAATCATGGTCGATTTAGAATCTGGAAAAGGAACTATGGGTAAATTGTTGAAAGACGAATCCTTTTACACCAACTTATCAAAAACATCGAAAGAGTTAGAATTGTTGCTGCAAGATTTGCGATTAAATCCAACTCGCTATGTGAATGTTTCGCTTTTCGGAAAGAAAAACAAACCCTATATCGCACCTGTAAACGATACTATTAAGAAGTAAAATGACTATTATGAGTTACTTAGATGCTATCTTTTTTGCTATTTTAATCACTATTGGATTTGGTTATTTTGCAATGAATGTAAAAAAGCTAATCCGAAATATAAAATTAGGACAAGACGTCAATCGCTCTGACAATGCCTCTGCACGATGGAAAAACATGGCGATGATTGCGTTAGGTCAATCCAAAATGGTCAAACGTCCTATTGCAGCATTTTTGCATATTATAGTGTATGTCGGATTTGTCATCATCAATATCGAATTATTAGAAATTGTTATAGACGGACTTTTCGGAACACACCGCGTTTTCGCTTCGTTAGGTGTTTTTTATGATTTCTTAATTGGCTCGTTTGAAATCTTAGCTCTATTGGTTTTAGTGGCTGTTATTGCATTTTGGACGCGTCGAAATATCATACAATTAAAACGATTCATTCATTCTGATTTGAAAGGAAGTCCTAAAAATGATGCCAATTACATCTTGTATTTTGAAGTGGTTTTAATGTCGTTGTTCTTATTAATGAATGCTTCCGACTATCATTTGCAAAATGTTGCTGGAGGTTTCGGACATTACATTCAAGCAGGCTCATTTCCAGTTTCACAATACATTTCACCTTTGTTTGACGGAATGGATAATCACGCAGTTGCGATGCTCGAACGCACGTTTTGGTGGTTGCACATTTCCATCATATTGGTTTTCTTGAACTACTTATATTTCTCGAAACACTTGCATATTTTATTGGCTTTTCCAAATACGTTTTATGCCGATTTGAATCCGAAAGGTCAATTCGACAACCTAGAAAGTGTGACCAAAGAAGTAAAACTAATGATGGATCCCAACGCCGATCCATTTGCTACACAACCTGTTGATGAAAATGCTACACCAAGTAAATTCGGAGCCAGTGATGTACAGGATTTGAATTGGGTACAATTGCTCAACGCTTATACATGCACCGAATGTGGAAGATGTACTTCAGCTTGTCCTGCCAACCAAACAGGTAAAAAACTATCGCCACGTAAAATCATGATGGACACACGTGATCGTTTGGAAGAAGTCGGACGAAATATCGATAAAAACAAAGGCGTTTTTATACCAGATAACATTTCATTATTAAACGATTATATCACTCCAGAAGAACTTTGGGCGTGTACATCGTGTAATGCTTGTGTGGAAGAATGTCCAGTAAATATTAGTCCGTTATCAATTATTATGGACATGCGTCGTTTTTTAGTAATGGAACAAAGTGCGGCACCACAATCGTTAAACGCAATGATGTCCAACATTGAAAACAATGGAGCTCCATGGCAATTTAATCAAATGGACCGATTGAACTGGAAAGACGAATAATAAATAAAACCAAAATTTAATAGCTATTTTCCCTTTGTGAGGCTTGGGAAACTGTGAAATGAATTTGAAATATAAAACAAATAAAAATGAGAGCGGAAGACATTGACAAAACCTTACAAACGGTTACGCAAAACGGACAACATCTGAGTCCAATTTTACCAGAAGGAGTAAAAAATTACCTAATTGACATTGACGGAACAGTATGTGATGACATTCCGAATGAAGAGCCAGAACGAATGCTTACCGCTGAAGTATATCCAGATGCATTAGCAACACTAAACCGATGGTATGATGAAGGTCATATTATTTTCTTTTTTACTTCACGTACAGAAGCACATAGAGAATACACCGAAATCTGGTTGAAAAAACACGGATTTAAATACCACGGAATGGTAATGGGAAAACCTCGTGGTGGCAATTACCACTGGATTGACAATCACTTAGTGAAAGCTACTCGTTACAGAGGGAAATTCACAGATTTAATTGAAAAAGACGTTACCATCGAAGTTTTTGACGATGGACAACATGAATAATATTTGATTATTTGTGGATTTGGTTATTTGTGTAATTGAATAACCAAATCCGCAAATAACCACATTAACAAATACACTTTTAAATATGTCAGAAGTTTTAATTGTGCCTACAATGGCAGAGATGATGGCTCAAGGAAAACAACCCGAAGTATTATTTTGGGTAGGTTGTTCAGGCAGTTTTGACGATAGAGCAAAAAAAATCACCAAGGCATTTGTGCGATTATTGAATCGCGCTAATGTTCCTTTTGCTGTTCTCGGAACCGAAGAAAGTTGTACCGGAGATCCTGCAAAAAGAGCCGGAAATGAGTTTTTATTTCAAATGCAAGCCATGATGAACATTGAAGTCATGAACGCATATGAAGTAAAAAAAATCGTAACCGCCTGTCCACATTGTTTCAATACAATTAAAAATGAATATCCCGAATTGGGCGGAAAATTTGAAGTGGTTCATCACACGCAATTCTTAAAATCATTGTTGGATGATGGACGATTAACCATCGAAGGTGGTCAATTCAAAGGAAAACGAATCACTTTTCACGATCCGTGTTATTTGGGAAGAGCCAATAACATCTACGAAGCACCAAGAGATTTAATCCAGAAATTGGATGCCGAATTAGTAGAAATGAAACGTTCTCGTGCCAACGGATTATGCTGTGGTGCTGGTGGTGCACAAATGTTTAAAGATGCCGAACCTGGAAATAAAGAAGTCAATATCGAAAGAACCGAAGACGCTTTAGAAACAAAACCCGATATTATTGCCGCTGGTTGTCCGTTTTGTAATACAATGATGACCGATGGTGTAAAAGGTAAAGAAAGAGAATCCGATGTTAAAGTACTGGATATCGCCGAATTAATCGCCAATGCGCAAGATTTATAATTGTATACTATTTTACTAATTTCAATTTCCCCCATATCATGTTTGTTCCATTTGAAGAATTACCTCTAGAATCTCGTATTTGGATTTATCAATCCAGTAGAAAGTTTTCAGATGAAGAAATTACCGAAATAGAAAACGATCTCACCGATTTTCTAACCAATTGGGCTGCGCATGGTGCTTCTTTAGAAGCTTCGTTTACAATCAAGTACAATCGTTTTGTCATCATTGCAGCCAATCAAGAAGTGCAAGCCAATACAGGTTGTTCTATAGATGCTTCAGTTGCTTTTATTCAGAATTTAGAACAAAAATACAGCGTTGACTTGCTAGATAAAATGAATGTCGCTTTCAAACAAGGCGAATTTATCACCTACAAAACCTTGTTAGAATTTAAAAAATTAGCCAAAGAAAAAGCCGTTTCCGAAAACACAATAGTTTTTAATAATCTCGTTAATACTATTGAAGAATGGAATGAAAACTGGGAAGTTCCAGCCAATGAAAGCTGGCACAGTCGTTTCTTTTAAAATCAATTAATGAAAAAAGTAGTTCAACTTTTCGCCTTACTTATACTCGTATCATTTGTAGTTAATTGCTCGTCAACAAAAGGCAATAAAACGCCTGTTGCCATACAAAAACCATCAACATCAGATATCGTCGATGACTATATTCCGCATCAAAGAAAAACCTTCTTTAAAGGAAGTATCACCGAAGACAAATGGGTAGACAGTGTTTACAATCAAATGCCTTTGAACGAAAGAATAGGGCAGTTGTTCATGGTGGCAGCATATTCCAACAAAGATTCGGTGCATGTGAATAGCTTGGATAAATTAATAAAAGAGTATAAAATAGGAGGTTTGATTTTTTTTCAAGGTGGACCGATGCGTCAAGCGAAATTAACAAATCGTTTTCAAGCCAACTCTAAACTTCCATTATTTATTGGGATTGATGCCGAGTGGGGTTTGAACATGCGTTTGGATTCGACTTACAAATTTCCGTGGAATTCCACTTTGGGAGCTATAAGAGATATCAAACTGATTGAAAGAGTAGGAGAACAGATGGGTAAAGAAAGCAAGCGAATGGGAATTCATTTTAACTTTGCACCTGTTTTAGATATCAATACCAATCCAAAAAACCCGATTATTGGTCATCGTTCTTTTGGAGAAGACAAAAAAAATGTCACCGAAGACGCCATCGCTTTAATGACTGGAGTGCAAAATCAAGGTGTTTTTTCTACAGGAAAACATTTTCCAGGTCACGGTGATACGTCAACCGATTCACATCATACGCTTCCTACAGTAAGTTTTTCGAGAGAGCGCATTGAAAACGTCGAATTGTATCCTTACAAACGCATGTTTGATGAAGGTTTAGAATCGGTGATGGTAGCGCATTTAAACGTTCCGAGTTTGGAAGCACGCGAAAATTATCCCACTTCTTTATCTTATAATGTCGTAACCGATTTACTTCAAAACGAATTGAAATTCAACGGTTTGATATTTACCGATGCCTTGAATATGAAAGGTGCGAGCAATTTCAAAAAACCTGGCGATATCGATTTGGAAGCGTTTTTAGCTGGGAATGACATTCTGCTTTTTGCCGAAAATGTTCCTGTTGCTGTTGAAAAAATCACCGATGCTTACAATCACAATATTATTACCGAAGACCGTTTGGCACAATCGGTTAAAAAGATTTTACATTACAAATTCAAATCAGGTTTGAATCACTACAAACCTATTGTAATGGAGAATTTGACATCAGACATCAATCCAGTCGAAAACAATTCATTGCAATACCAATTGTTTGAAAATGCGATTACTGTACTAAAAAATGACAAGCAAATTATTCCTATAAAAGATTTAACTAAAAAAATCGCCTATGTCAAATTGGGCGACGATACCAATACGTCTTTCTCAAGTACACTCAATAAATACACTCAAGTTACTGAAGTTACTTCCGATAATATTGACAGTCTAAATGTACAGTTGAAAAACTATGACATCGTTATTGTTGGCTTTCATAAATCGGACAAAGCGTGGAAAAAACACGATTTTTTAGACACTGAATTGGTTTGGTTGCAACAAATTGCAAAAAACAATACAGTAATTTTGGATGTGTTTACCAAAGCGTATTCTCTCATGCCAATTGCAAGTTTTGAAGATATTGAAGGTGTTGTTGTATCGTATCAAAATAGTGATATTGCACAAGAAGTTTCGGCAGAAATTCTTTTTGGAGCTGTGGATGGAAAAGGAAAATTGCCCGTTTCTATCAACGATACTTTTAAGGTGAATGACGGATTGATTACAGAAAAAGTAAACGTACTCGGATTTACCACTCCAGAAAATGTAGGCATGAGTTCGGAAAAGCTAGCGCAAATTGAAACCATTGCGAACAAAGCCATCGATGGAAAAATGACACCTGGAATCCAAATTTTAGTTGCTCGAAAAGGAAAAGTTATCTATCAAAAATCTTTTGGTTATAACACTTACGATAAACTGACAAAAGTCAAAAACTCCGATATTTATGATGTCGCTTCGGTGACCAAAATGGTTTCAACTTTACCCAATGTGATGCAATTGTTTGATAAAGGTGAAGTGAATTTATATTCTAAATTGGGCGATATGTTGCCACAATTTAAAAATTCCAACAAGCAAGACATCTCTTTTAAAGAATTGTTATCGCACTACGGACAATTGCAAGCGTGGATTCCGTTTTACAAATCGACTTTAGACAGTTTGAAAAATCCGTTGGAAAAGTACTATAAACAAACGTATTCTCCTGATTTCTCAAAACAAGTAACAGAGAATTTATTCATCCGAAACGACTATCAAGATTCGATTATGAAACAAATCATCGATAGCAAATTGATTGACAAAAAAGAATACAAATACAGCGATTTTACCTTTATCATTCTGAAAAAATATCTAGAAGCTGCAACTGGGAAATCACTTGATATTTTAAGCACCGAAAATTTCTTCAAGCCATTGGGAATGAGCAATACGATGTACAATCCGTTGCGAAAATTTGATATGACAAAAATTCCTCCAACTGAAATCGATACCTATTTCCGCCACACTACAATTCAAGGTTATGTACACGATATGGAAGCGGCTATGGAAGGCGGCATTGCTGGTCATGCTGGCATTTTTTCCAACGCTATGGATATCGCTAAAATGATGCAACTCTTTTTACAAAAAGGAAAATATGGTGATAAAAGCTATTTTTCAACAGAAACCTTTGATATGTTCAACACCTGTCATTTTTGTGTAGAAGGCAACCGAAGAGGTTTGGGATTTGACAAACCACAAATAGGAAAGGAAGGACCAACTTGTGGTTGTGTATCACGATCTAGTTTTGGTCATACTGGTTTTACAGGAACGATGGCTTGGGCTGACCCAGAAACAGAAATTGTATATGTATTTCTTTCCAATCGTACGTTTCCCGATTCAAATGCGCCCAATACGTTGTCCAAAGAAAACATCCGTGAAGACATCCAAAAGATAATTCAAGATGCCATAATCGATAAATTACAACCTTAAAAATAACTATTTATTTGCGTATATTTGTTGCAACACCCGAGGCCATTTTGGCCGAATTGAACGAAGTTAAATTGCAAGCAATAGTGAATCCCATCAATAAACTCAAGATATTCAACGACCCAATTTATGGGTTTATTACCATTCCAAATTCTTTAATTTACGATTTAATTCAGCATCCCTATTTTCAACGCTTGCGTCGAATTTCACAAATGGGAATGTCGTATTTGGTTTATCCCGGAGCACATCACACACGTTTTCATCACGCATTAGGTTGCATGCACATCATGCAAAAAGCCATTCAAACATTACAATTTAAAGGTGTTGAAATTACCAAAGAGGAGGAAAACGGTTTATTAATTGCCATTTTGCTTCATGACATTGGTCACGGTCCGTACAGTCATGCGATGGAGCACAGCATTGTTGAAGACGTTCATCACGAAGAAATATCGTTGCTTTTCATGAATCAATTGAACAAAGAGTTTGACGGACAATTAGCATTAGCAATTCAGATTTTTAAAGGCGAATATCCTAAAAAATTCATGTACCAACTCATCTCCAGTCAATTGGATATGGACCGAATGGATTATTTAAAACGAGACAGCTTTTACAGTGGTGTTGCAGAAGGAAATATCAACAGCGACCGACTGATTCAAATGATGAATGTTCAGGATGATTTGTTGGTTATTGAAGAAAAAGGAATTTATTCTGTAGAAAAATTTTTAGTCGCCCGAAGATTGATGTATTGGCAAACCTATCTACACAAAACAAGTGTCGTTGCTGAGATTATCCTAACAAAAATATTAAAGCGTGCTAAAGAATTAGTGCAAAAAGAAGTGCCTTTACATTGCAGTCAACCCTTATTGTATTTTTTGAAAAATAAAGTAACTATGGCAGATTTTGATGCAACAACGCTGCAAACTTTTGCCTATTTAGACGATTATGATATCATGAGTGCGATTAAAGAATGGCAGTTTACATCTGATTTTGTATTGAGCTCTTTGTGTAAAATGATACTCGAAAGAGATTTATTAAAAATTCAAATAACTGAAGATAAACCAAACAAAGAGAGATTGTTAGAATTGAAAGAAAAATTCAATACCTTACACTCGTTAACCGAAAATGAAATGCGTTATTTCATCTTCAAAGGAAAGTTAAAAAACCAAGCTTATAGCAAATCCGACGAACCGATTTTAATACTCAAAAAAGACAAAACGATTGAAGATGTAGCCGAAGCTTCCGACCAATCGTATTTAAAAGCATTATCAAAACCAGTAACAAAATATTTTATATGTTATCCAAAAGTACTCTTGGATACCTAAGTATTTAATTAAATTTTATATTTTTGTCCAGATGTAGCAAGCAAACTACTATTCTGGTAAAAAAAGAATAACAAATTGCACGTTTCTCCCATAGTACGGAATTTTTCCAATGGGAAACATAATCTGATAAGATGAAATTTACAGCCGAACAAATTGCAGGTATTCTCGAAGGCGAAGTAGTTGGTAATCCAAATGCTGAAGTCTTTAAATTAGCAAAAATTGAAGAAGGAACTGCAGGTTCACTGACTTTTTTGGCCAATCCAAAGTACCAAAATTTTATCTATTCTACCCAAGCCAGTATCACTATTGTAAACAAAACCTTTGAGCCAGAGCAAGCTATTACAACGACTTTAATCAAAGTGGAAGATGCTTATAAATCGTTTTCAAAACTGTTGGAATATTACAATCAGGTGAAATTAATGAAATCGGGAATCGAACAACCTTCTGTTATTTCCGAAAATGTTGAATATGGTGAAAACTTATACCTAGGAAGTTTTTGTTATGTTGGAAAAAATGTAAAAATTGGCAACAACGTCAAAATATACCCAAATACTTTTATTGGTGACAATGTAACGATAGGCGATAACTGCGTTTTTTTTGCAGGTGTTCGTATTTATTCGGAAACCGAAATTGGAAAAAATTGCACCATTCATTCCGGAACTATTATTGGTTCTGACGGATTTGGATTTGCTCCATCCGAAGACGGTTCGTATAACAAAGTCCCACAAATTGGTAATGTCATTCTCGAAGACAATGTCGAAATTGGAGCCTGTACAACTATTGACAGAGCAACTTTAGGTTCGACAATTATCCGAAAAGGAGTTAAACTCGACAATCAAATACAAATTGCTCATAACGTAGAAATTGGCGAAAATACTGTCATTGCTGCTCAAACAGGGATTGCTGGTTCGACAAAAATTGGTAAAAACTGTATGATTGGCGGTCAGGTTGGATTTGCCGGACATATTGTTATTGGTGACAACGTGCGTATTCAAGCACAATCGGGTGTTGGTAAAAATGTAAAAGACGGAGAGACGTTACAAGGTTCACCTTCATTTAATTACGGCGATTGGAATAAATCGTATGTATATTTTAGAAATTTACCTAAAATTGTAGCCGATATCGAAGAAATAAAGAAAAAAACAGAATAGAAATACTTTAAATTAATTAATTATTATGGTTAAACAAAAGACCATCAAAAACGAAATTTCATTAAACGGTGTCGGACTTCATACAGGTAAAGAAGTACAAATGACGTTCAAGCCAGCACCAATTAATAATGGGTATACCTTTGTTCGTGTTGATCTTGAAGGTAGTCCGATAATTGAAGCGGATGCCAATTATGTAATCAATACACAAAGAGGTACAAATCTTGAAAAATTAGGTGTTAAAATTCAAACGTCAGAGCATGTTTTGGCAGCATTTGTTGGCTGTGACATCGATAACGTAATTATCGAACTCAACGAATCAGAGCCACCAATTATGGACGGTTCTTCTAAGTTTTTTGTAGAAGCTATTGAAAAAGCGGGTGTTGAAGAACAAGAGGCAGAACGCAATTATTATGTTGTTAAAGAGGTAATTTCGTTTGTTGATGAAACGTCTGGAAGCGAAATTTTAGTAATGCCTGCCGATGATTATCAAGTAACAGCTATGGTCGATTTCGGAACCAAAGTTTTAGGAACGCAAAACGCTACGATGAAAAGTATCTCCGACTTCAAATCGGAAATTTCCAATTCAAGAACTTTCAGCTTTTTACACGAATTAGAAACGTTATTGGACGAAGGATTAATAAAAGGTGGCGATTTAAATAACGCCATTGTCTATGTTGACAAAGAGATTTCTAAATCAACAATGGAGAATTTAAAAGTAGCTTTTGGAAAAGACAACATCGCGGTAAAACCAAACGGTATTTTAGACAACCTAACTTTGCATTATCCAAACGAAGCTGCGCGACACAAATTATTAGATGTGATTGGTGACTTAGCTTTGATTGGTGTGCGACTAAAAGGAAAAGTCATCGCTAACAAACCTGGACATTTTGTGAACACTCAGTTTGCTAAAAAAATGTCTAAAATCATCAAAATAGAGCAACGAAATCAGGTTCCAACTTACGATTTACATAAAGAACCATTGATGGACATTACCAAAATCATGGCAATGTTACCACACAGGCCACCGTTTTTATTCATCGACCGAATTATCGAAATGTCGGATAGTCACGTGGTTGGTTTGAAAAATGTAACGATGAACGAAAGTTTCTTTGTTGGACATTTTCCTGGTGCACCAGTAATGCCTGGAGTTATTATTGTAGAAGCGATGGCACAAACTGGGGGAATTTTAATTCTAAGTTCTGTTCCAGATCCTGAAAATTATTTGACGTATTTTATGAAAATAGATAATGTTAAATTCAAACATAAAGTCTTACCTGGTGATACTTTAGTATTCAAATGCGACTTAATTTCTCCTATTCGTCGTGGTATTTGCCACATGCAAGCCTATGCGTTTGCCAATGGAAAATTAGTTGCCGAAGCCGAATTAATGGCGCAAATAGCAAAAAAACAATAACATATGAACCAACCTTTAGCATACGTTCATCCGGGCGCAAAAATCGCAAGAAATGTAGTAATCGACCCTTTTACAACCGTTCACAACAATGTAGAAATTGGTGAAGGAACTTGGATTGGTTCTAACGTAACCATCATGGAAGGCGCTCGTATTGGTAAAAATTGTAATATTTTTCCAGGTGCTGTGATTTCTGCTGTTCCTCAAGATTTAAAATTTGGTGGTGAAGATTCACTGGCTATTATTGGCGATAATTCTACCGTTCGTGAATGTGTTACCATCAATAGAGGTACCGTAGCGTCGGGACAAACCAAAATCGGAAAAAATTGTCTTATCATGGCAACCGCACACATTGCACACGATTGTCATATTGGTGATAATGCTATTATTGTAAATGGTGTGGCGTTGGCCGGACACGTAATTGTGGGTGATTATGCCATTATTGGAGGTTTGGCAGCCGTTCATCAGTTCATTCATATTGGCGATCACGCTATGATTTCTGGTGGATCGTTGGTGCGTAAAGATGTACCTCCGTTTACAAAAGCGGCAAAAGAACCGTTATCGTATGTCGGAATCAATTCGGTTGGTTTGCGTCGTCGCGGATTCACCACAGAAAAAATCAGAGAGATTCAAGAAATCTACCGAATATTATACCAAAAGAATTACAATACATCACAAGCTGTTGGTATTATCGAAGCCGAAATGGCAGCTTCAAACGAGCGTGATGAAATATTAGACTTTATCAGAAATTCGTCACGCGGAATCATGAAAGGGTATTCAGGAGGAAATTAAAAAAACAAACAAATTCACAAATACACATTAAAATGGCAAGTACATCAGATATCAGAAACGGTTTATGCATAAAATACAACCACGACATCTATAAAATTATTGAATTTCTTCATGTGAAACCAGGAAAAGGTCCAGCATTCGTTAGAACAAAATTGCGAAGTTTAACTAACGGTAAAGTGTTAGACAACACTTTTTCTGCAGGTCACAAAATTGATGAAGTTCGTGTTGAAACGCACGAGTATCAATATTTATATGCTGAAGGCGATCAATACAATTTTATGCACGTAGAGAGTTACGAGCAAATTCAATTGAATAAGGCAATACTTGATGCTCCCGATTTACTTAAAGAAGGAACAACAGTAAAAGTAATTATCAATGCCGAAACAGAATTGCCTTTATCTGTAGATATGCCCGCTTCTGTAATTTTAGAAGTGACTTATGCTGAGCCAGGTGTAAAAGGAAATACTGCTACCAACGCCACAAAACCTGCAAAGGTTGAAACTGGAGCTTCAGTAAATGTACCGTTGTTTATCAATGAAGGTGATAAAATTAAAATTGATACCGCTTCTGGAAGTTATATGGAGCGCGTTAAGGAATAATTAATTCAAAAAATGAAGTTCCCAAAAACACAAACATTACAACAAATAGCTAAAATCATCGATTGCCATTATATTGGTAACGATGATTTTCCAGTTCTAGGTATGAACGAAATTCATGTCGTAGAACCTGGCGATATTGTATTTGTGGATCATCCAAAATATTATGACAAAGCCCTTCAATCGGCGGCGACCATTGTATTGATTAATAAAGAAGTGGATTGTCCTGTTGGAAAAGCCTTGTTGATTTCAGACGATCCTTTTCGTGATTTCAATACCTTAACCAAACACTTCAGACCATTTCAATTTTCAAATGTGTCGATTTCACCTTCTGCTAAAATAGGAGAGAATACGATGATTCAACCCAATTGCTTTATCGGACACAATGTTACTATTGGAAAAAATTGTTTGATTCATTCCAATGTTTCCATTTATGACAATACCGTGATTGGCGATAATGTAATTATTCACGCTGGAAGTATTTTAGGAGCTGATGCTTTTTATTATAAAAAACGTCCCGAAGGATTTGATCAGTTGCTTTCTGGTGGACGAGTTGTCATAGAAAATAATGTCGGAATAGGAGCGTTGTGCACCATTGATAAAGGAGTTACTGGCGATACTACTATTGGTGAAGGAACAAAATTAGACAACCAAGTCCATGTTGGTCACGATACAGTAATTGGAAAAAAATGTCTTATTGCTTCCCAAACCGGAATCGCAGGTTGTGTCATTATCGAAGACGAAGTCACGCTTTGGGGACAAGTTGGAACGACTAGCGGAATCACTATCGGAAGTAAAGCTGTAGTTTTAGGCCAAACTGGCGTTACCAAATCAATAGAAGGAGGAAAGAGCTATTTCGGAACTCCAGTTGAAGAATCAAGAGAAAAATTAAAACAATTGGCCTACATTAAACGCATACCCGAAATATTAAATACAATCAAAAAATGAAACCAAAAGATATTGTACTCGAATTTTACAAACCAGACGTACTTTTAGATAGAGATGCTGTCAACCGATTACTTCATCCTGAAGTGACCATCGATTGGAACAGCAGTAAGGGTTTTATCCAAATGAATCACGATGATATTTTAGCACTTACAGACGATTTGTACAAAGCGTATACACGTTCTAAAATGAAAATTAGTCACATTATCGAAGAAGGAAACACCGTTGCAACACGCTATTCTCACTTTGTAAAAACCATTGAAAATCCAAGTGAAGAAATGCTTTTGGCACACTTTTTTGTGATTTGGGAAATAAAAGATGACAAATTGTACCGCGGATTTCAAATGAGTCAATTCTCATAAAAAAACTAATCACTAATCACTAATTACTAATTACTATTTTATACTTTTGCACCATAAAATAGAAAACAAAATAACACATATAACATGAGCGTTTTAGTTAATAAAGATTCCAAAATAATAGTTCAAGGTTTTACAGGTAGCGAAGGAACATTTCACGCCGAGCAAATGATTGAATACGGTACAAACTTAGTTGGTGGTGTAACGCCTGGAAAAGGTGGTTCAACACATTTAGGTAAACCTGTTTTCAACACCGTTAAAGATGCTGTAGAAAAAGCTGGAGCCGATACTACTATTATTTTTGTTCCACCCGCTTTTGCTGCAGATGCTATTATGGAAGCTGCCGATGCAGGAATAAAAGTAATCATTACTATTACTGAAGGAATTCCAGTAGCAGACATGATTAAAGCGTATGCTTATATAAAAGATAGAAACTGTCGATTAATTGGACCAAACTGTCCAGGTGTAATTACACCAGGTGAAGCAAAAGTAGGTATCATGCCTGGATTTGTATTCAAGAAAGGAAATGTTGGAATCGTATCTAAATCGGGAACCTTGACGTACGAAGCTGCTGATCAAGTGGTAAAACAAGGAATGGGAATCACAACAGCTATCGGAATTGGTGGTGATCCAATTATAGGAACCACAACCAAAGAAGCTGTTGAATTATTAATGAACGATCCGGAAACACATTGTATCGTAATGATTGGTGAAATTGGTGGTCAATTGGAAGCTGATGCTGCGAAATGGATCAAAGCCGACGGAAACCGTAAACCAGTAGTTGGTTTCATTGCTGGAGTTACCGCTCCAAAAGGAAGAACAATGGGTCACGCTGGTGCGATTGTTGGTGGAGCTGATGATACAGCCGAAGCTAAAAAACGCATCATGAGAGAAAACGGAATTCACGTGGTTGATTCTCCTGCCGAAATTGGTAAAAAAGTAAAAGAGATAATGGGGTAATTCCAAAACCAATCTAAATATATGAAAGCCTTACATTTGTAGGGCTTTTTTATTTATATTTGGAAATCAATTATTTGAAAATGAAAAAAATATACTTTTTACTATTCTTTTGTTTTGGAGTTTCCTTGAATGCACAAATCATCTCAATACCGGACGCTAATTTTAAAGCTAAATTATTATCTGCAAGTCCAAATAATTATATTGCCAACAATGGAACACAATACATTAAAATTGACAGCAACAACAACGGTGAAATTGAAGTTAGCGAAGCGCAGCAGGTGGTTAATTTGTATGTAAATAATAATTATGGGACGTTAGATTCGGACAAAATTGCGGATTTGACAGGAATTGCCTTTTTTACCAACATGGTTAAATTTAGATGCTATTACAATAAAGTTACCGTATTGAATCTGGCAAACATGCCCAACTTATACGAAGTTGACTTTTCTAATAATTTAGTTGCCACGCTAAATTTCAGTAATGTTCCGCAACTTTTTAAAATAGACGGTGATTACAATCAGTTAACTGTCGTCGATTTGTCTACAATAACCAGCTTACATGTGGTGAAGCTTGAACACAATTTAATCACGTCCTACAATTGTAGCGGCCAGATCAATGTAACTGAATTATGGCTCAGTTCTAACCAATTAGCCACTTTGAATGTAACGGGAATGACAAATTTGCAAAATATTATTATTAATGATAACATTTTGACAAGCCTTATTTTCAGCAATTCACAAAGTATCACTACGATCCATTGTCAATATAATAATTTAGGGCAATTGGATTTTTCGGGATTATCCACATTAGTAAATCTAAGTGTGGGTAGTAACAATCTTACGTCTTTAAATGTGTCTGGTTTGACTAATTTAACCTATTTCCTTTGTAATTATAATCAATTAACCAGTTTAGATGTTGGTGCTTCCACCAATTTATATAATTTTATTTGCAGTGGAAATCTGATTACCTCATTAGATTTAACAGGCCTTAATAACTTGCATTATTTGGATTGTCAATCCAACCAACTTCAAACATTAATCCTTGAAGACAAACCTTTATTGGATAATCTTTTTTGTAATCATAATTCATTACTCACCTTGGATATAAGGGATCTAACGTCATTAAATTCTTTTGATTGCAGTTATAATAATTTGCACAGTTTGTTTATTAAAAATGGCGTAACTCAATCCAATATTATTTTTAACAACAACCCTAATCTACAATACATTTGTGCAGACGAAGCCGAGATAACTGCTATTCAAACATTAATCAACAACAATAACTTAAGTTCAACTTGTACAACTAATTCGTACTGTAGTTTTAAACCCGGAGGTGCCGTATATATTATCCATGGAAGTGAAAAAATCGATTTGAACAGCAATGGCTGTGATGCTACAGATATCCCTTATCCAAACTTAAAATTTTCTGTATCAGGAAGCCCACTAGTTGGCGTTAGTATAGCTAATGCATCAGGAAACTATAGTATCCCTATGGGAGGAGGCAATTATACTATAACACCTATTATTGAAAACCCTTCCTATTTCTCAATTTTTCCAACAAATAAAACTGTTAGTTTTCCAACTCAGGCATCGCCGGTAACCGGTAATTTTTGCATCACGCCAAATGGAGTCCACCAGGATGCTGAAATAACTTTATTGCCCCTGACTCCAGCGCGTCCAGGATTTAATGCAACTTATAAATTAATATTTAAAAACAAAGGGAATGTGCCACTAAACGGAACCATAAACCTTACGTTTAACGATGCTGTTTTGGATTTAGTTACTGTAAATCCAATGACATCAAATCAAAGCACCAATACAATATCTTGGAATTACGCAAATTTACTTCCATTTGAAGTAAGGGTAATTGAATTGATTTTTAATGTTAATTCACCTATGGAAACTCCACCTGTTAATATTGGCGATCAATTGGATTTTGAGGCAACAATTAATCCTATTTTAGGAGATGAAATACCAATTGATAATAAAAGTAGTTTAAAGCAAATTGTTGTAGGTTCCTTAGATCCAAATGACAAAAGGTGCATAGAAGGCACTATTGTTGGAACTAACATGATCGGACAGTATGTGCATTATATAATTCGTTTTGAAAACACAGGAACATTTGCGGCGGAAAATATTGTGGTAAAAGATGTGATTGATCTCACAAAATTTGATATCAACTCATTAGTTCCAATTAATGGCAGTCATTCATTTGTAACACGAATTTCATATCCCAATAAGGTAGAATTTATCTTCGAAAACATTAATCTTCCTTTTGATGATGCAAACAATGATGGTTATGTTTCATTTAAAATCAAAACCAAATCAACTTTAGTCGTTGGCAATACATTTTCAAATGCTGCCAGTATTTATTTCGATTATAATTTTCCAATTGTAACCAATACATCCACAACTACCATACAAACTTTAGGCAATTCCGATTTTGTGTTCAGCAATTATTTCACATTGGCACCAAATCCAGCAAAAGATATTTTAAACATTCAGTCATCACAAACTATTGAAATTAAATCGTTGTCTATTTACAACACTTTAGGTCAATTGGTTTTGATTATTACAGAACCATCAAATGCAATAGATGTTTCAAATTTAAAAACAGGTAGTTATTTTATAAAAGTCAATTCCGATAAAGGAACTTCAAGTAGTAACTTCTTAAAAGAATAGATTTAAAAAAGCTCCAAATTGGAGCTTTTTTATTTTTATATTATTTCTATTAATTCGGAAAAGGAGTAGCCCATTTACTATCTACATACACATTACTACCTGACAATGTTCGCAAAAAAGCAATCACCGAATTTACTTCTGGAGCTGTTAAATGCAATTGTTGTCCAAAGCCATTAGGGCGTAATCTCGGATCTAGATTGGTATTTCCTGGCGCTAGGTTTATCGTTCCATAATGACCAATTGCAGCTTGTAAAGTGGTTATTACACCAGTATGCATCATTGGTCCGTTGGGTGTTCCGTCTAATTTTACCAAGTCACGTAACGAAGGTGCTCGAGTGTTGGTAATATCCAATCCTCCAGCAAGTGAACCAATAATTCCGTTATTTCGACTTACTGGATTGATGTCAAATTCGGGAGCCGCATGACAACCTCCACAACCCAAACCACCAGAAGTTCGATTTCCTGTTGCGTCAAAAACAGGTGGCGTTAAAAATAAATTTTTACCATTATTTTCTTGTGCAGTAAAATTTGGAAAAGCCTGTCCGTCATTTGCCACTTGCGCTCTACCAATATCGTATTTTGAGTCAAATGATTGTATACTTCGAATGAATTGTGCTAATGACAATTGAATTTTATTTTCAGTAACTTCTTCTGTTCCATACACAAACTTGAATAACTCTTTGTAATAACCAATGTTGCTTAATTTGG
>JAZKGN010000087.1:0-13860 GCA_040385945.1 Bacteroidota bacterium | reverse complement strand
TTTATCTTTGCTAAAATTACAAAAATAATATGTCAACAGAAGAGAAGTCTTTAAATTTTATCGAGCAAATCATAGAAGAAGATTTGAAAAACGGATTGTCAGCAGACAAATTGCGTTTTCGTTTTCCACCAGAACCAAACGGTTATTTACACGTAGGTCATGCAAGTGCTATTTGTTTGAATTTTGGATTGGGAATTGATTACAAAGCGCCAGTAAATTTGCGTTTTGACGATACAAATCCGGCAAAAGAAGAACAAGAATACGTTGACGCAATCAAAAGAGATATTGAATGGTTGGGGTATGCTTGGTCGCATGAATGTTATGCTTCCGATTATTTCCAACAATTATACGATTGGGCTGTTGAGTTCATTAAAAAAGGAAAAGCCTACGTAGATAGCCAATCGTCTGAAGACATGGCAATTCAAAAAGGAACACCAACTACACCAGGAACCGATTCGCCTTACAGAAACCGTTCGATAGAAGAGAATTTAGATTTATTCGAACGCATGAAAAAGGGAGAATTTCCAAACGGAACACATATTCTTCGCGCCAAAATAAGTATGAATGCCAAGAACATGTTGATGCGTGACCCCATTATGTACCGAATTTTGCATTCGCACCATCACCGAACAGGAAACGATTGGTGTATTTATCCAATGTACGATTGGGCGCATGGCGAAAGCGATTATTTAGAACAAATTTCGCACTCGTTTTGTACACTCGAATTTTTACCTCACAGAGAATTGTACGATTGGTTTTTGGATCAAGTGTACGACAGCAATAAAGTACGTCCGAAGCAAAGAGAATTTGCTCGTAGAAACCTTTCTCACACTGTAGTTTCTAAACGAAAACTGTTGCAATTGGTGGAGGAAAATCATGTAACTGGTTGGGATGATCCACGTATGAGCACCATTTCTGGAATGCGTCGACGAGGCTATACACCAACTGCTATTCGGAATTTTGCCAATACAATCGGAATTGCAAAGCGTACGAATTTGATTGATGTATCACTGTTGGAATTCTGTGTTCGTGAAGATTTGAATAAAGTAGCGCCTCGTGTCATGGCGGTTTTGAATCCAGTGAAATTGGTAATTACCAATTATCCAGAAGGAAAAGAAGAAGGGTTGGAAGCAGAGAACAATCCTGAAGAAGAAACAATGACGTATAGAGAAGTGCCTTTTTCAAAAGAATTGTACATCGAAAGAGAAGACTTTCAAGAAGAAGCTAACAAGAAATTTTTCCGCTTGACATTAGGAACAGAAGTGCGTTTGAAAAATGCCTACATCATTAAAGGCGAGAGTGTTATTAAAGATGCCGAAGGCAACATCACCGAAATTCATTGTACGTATGATGAAGATTCAAGAAGTGGAAGTGGCAGCGAAGCATCGCAACGAAAAGTAAAAGGAACCATTCATTGGGTTTCGATTAAGCATGCGGTTTCGGCTGAAGTTCGTATTTACGACCGTTTGTTTTCGCATGAAAGTCCGGACGGAAATAAAGAAATCGACTTCAAAGAATTCATCAATCCAAATTCATTAGAAGTTATTACAGGTTATGTAGAACCAGGTTTGCAATCGGCCAAAAACTTAGATCATTTTCAGTTTCAACGTTTGGGTTATTTTTGTGTTGATAAAGAAAGTTCGGCTCAAAAATTGGTTTTTAACAAAACAGTTGGCTTAAGAGATACTTGGGCAAAAGTCGAAAGCAAAGAATAAATTTCAAATAGATTTTTTATATGAAAGCCGACAGAAATGTTGGCTTTTCTTATTATTGATTTTTGCTATCAAAGTAAGATGAAACATTTACAATGACTATTAAAAACGGCTTTCATAGATAGGTTTACAGCTGTTTTTTGTTTTTCCGAATAGGATTTGTCCTTTTAAAAAAGAACGTGTTTTACAGTAGCTAATTTTGCTTTTTCGGTTACAACCAATAAAAAAAGAGCTAACTCGCGTTAACTCTTTTGAATAATATTGAAAATTATACTTGGTCTTCTGGATTTGATGTATCCGACGGATTAAAATCGGTCGACGTATGATCAATTTTTTTCTTAGGTCGTTTGGGTTGGTTTTTCATCGTTTCACCAATTTGGTTACTAGCTGTAAAACTCGCTACCATGTTGTTCAACATATCGCTTCCGGCTTGAGGTGAATTTGGCAACAAAATCAAATTCGAATTCGTATCAGCACCAATCGCTTGTAATGTATCGTAATGTTGTGTTACTACAATTAATGCAGAAGCTTCTTGCGAATTGATTCCAACCGAATTCAATACTTCTACACTTTCTACCAATCCACGAGCAATTTCTCTACGTTGGTCGGCAATACCTTGACCTTGTAATTTTTTGCTTTCTGCTTCAGCTTTGGCTTTGGCTACAATTCGGATACGTTGTGCTTCCGATTCAAATTCTGCAGCTGTTTTTTCTCTGTCAGCAGCATTAATTCGGTTCATCGCATTTTTAACTTGTAAGTCCGGATCGATATCGGTTACTAATGTATTGATGATATCATATCCATAAGTTGACATCGCTTCGTTCAATTCGCGTTTTACCGCAATGGCAATATCGTCTTTACGTTCGAAAACATCATCCAAAATTAATTTTGGAACTTCAGCACGAACCACATCAAAAACATAAGCTGTAATTTGATCGTGTGGATATTCTAATTTATAAAAAGCCTCATACACTTTATCTTGAATGACATTAAATTGTACCGAAACTTTCATTTTGATAAACACGTTATCTTTTGTTTTGGTTTCAATAATTACATCCAATTGTTGAATTCTAAGATTTACTCTTCCAGCAATTCTATCAATGATAGGAATTTTAAGTTGTAAACCAGAATTTCTGATGCTTGTAAATTTTCCGAAACGTTCAATGACAACCGCTGTTTGTTGCTTAACAGTGAAGAACGAAGAGAAAAGAAGGATTAGTCCGAAGACGACGAAAACAATAAGAATAATGTCCATTAATGTAAAATTTAAATTGTTAATACCGTTGTTATACGATAAAAATGTATGTTTGTTACAAATTAAAAAAGTAATGATGAAGAATCTTTTTTTTAGTGTAAGTTTTACTCTTTTCACACTAACTTCTTTTGCGCAATACCAACAAAGAGACGGAAACCGAATCGGAATTACTATCGGTCTTTCTCAATCCACACTCACTACATCCAATTTTAAGACTAAATCAGGAATGGGTTGGAATGCAGGATTATCGGTTCGTGGTAACTACTACAACAATTGGAGTATGATTTACGGAATGCAATTTTTTGAGAACAATTTTAAGATTCAAACAAATCAAGGAGCTGATGTAAATTATAGTTTATCAGGTGCTCAAGTTCGATTACTGTTGAGTTATAATGTAGTGAAAGATCACGTTTCTATTGATTTCGGACCTGTTTTGCAAATCAATGGCGATATGAAAATTGATTCGAGAGAAGAAAACTACATCATTTCAGGAACTGCTTTACGAGCCAATCAAATTTTGGAAGTCAACCAATTTAACGGAAACATTTATGGAGGAATTTCAGCAGGAAATCGTCGTCTTCGCGCCATCATTTTTTATCAATATGGATTCACCAATATGTTGAAAAGTTTGGATAGCCAAGATGGCTTGATGGCATTAAATGGCAATCGGAATTTCAAAGGCAATATGGGTACAATAAGCGGTCAGATATTGTTTAATTTATAAAAAAGGCCCGATTTACTCGGGCCTTTTCTTTTTTATAAAGTAGCTATTGCTCTTTCCAAACGGTTTATGGTTGCTTCTTTTCCAATCAATTCTACAATGTCAAAAAGATGAGGTCCTTTTAAAGCACCTACCAAACTCAATCGAAATGGTTGCATTATTTTTCCCATACCAATTTCGTTTTGTGTCATCCAATCTTTTACAATGGTTTCGATGTTTATCGAAGTGAAATCTTCAATCGGATTCAAAACAGCAATCAATTGTCGAATCAAATCTGGGGTTTCTTCTTTCCAGTTTTTTGCCGATTTTTCATCGTAAGAGGTTGGCGGCACAAAAAAGTAGTCGCTCATTTCCCAAAAATCAGAAACAAAATTGGCGCGTTCTTTTATCAAAGAAACAATTCGTACTAATGATGTATAATCAACGTCAATTCCTTTTTCATATAAAATAGGAGCGAAGTCTTTTGCTAAATCTTCATCGCTTTGTTTTTGCAAATACTGATGATTGAACCATTTGTTTTTTTCAGGATCAAATTTAGCTCCTGCTTTATGCACGCGGTTTAAATCGAATTTTTCAACCAATTCAGCTAGTGAAAACAACTCTTGTTCTGTTCCGTCATTCCAACCCAAAAGCGCCAAAAAGTTAATGACAGCTTCCGGAAAAAATCCTTTTTCTCTATATCCTGATGAAATGCCTTCTTCGGTTTTCCACTCTAATGGAAAAACAGGAAAGCCCATTTTATCGCCATCACGCTTGGATAATTTTCCGTTTCCGATAGGTTTTAAAATCAAAGGTAAATGAGCAAATTGTGGTGCTTCCCAGCCAAAAGCTTGGTACAATAAACAGTGTAATGGCATCGATGGCAACCATTCTTCACCACGAATTACATGTGAGGTTTCCATCAAATGATCATCAACAATATTGGCTAAATGATAGGTTGGCATGCCATCACTTTTGAATAATACTTTATCGTCTAACAAATTGGTGGCAAACTGAATATCACCTCGAATAATATCGTGTAAATTCAAAGTTTGATCAACAGGTGTTTTAAATCGGATGACATAATCTTCACCAGCAGCGATTCTTTTTGCAACTTCTTCAGAAGAAATCACCAATGAAGTAGCTAATTTTTCACGATTACTCCAATTGTAAATGAAGGTTTTTCCTTCAGCTTCGTATTGTTTTCTTAAGGCATCTAATGTTTCCGAAGTGTCAAAAGCATAATATGCCCAACCCGAATTAATAAGCTGATCGGCGTATTGTTTGTACAAATGTTTTCTTTCGCTTTGACGATACGGTCCAAATTTTTCGTTTTTTCCAACCGTTTCATCAGGAGCAATTCCCAACCAATTCAAGGCTTCCATAATGTATTCTTCTGCTCCTGGAACAAAACGATTTTGGTCGGTGTCTTCAATTCGCAAGTAAAAAACACCGTTGTTTTTTTTTGCAAAGAGGTAATTGAATAAAGCGGTTCTTACGCCACCAATATGTAAAGGTCCAGTCGGACTAGGTGCAAATCGCACACGAACTTGTTTTGACATGGTTGAAAATTTTGGCAAAGATAAGTAAGGACCGAGCGTTAGAAAAATGTTCAGTGAACATTTTTAGCGAAGGGGCCAGGAGGTTCGTTGGCCAATAAGTGGAGTCCTGATTTAAGAGTACTTAAAGCATTAGTAAAGATTTAACTTTTATCCTAACTATAAATTTGTATTTTTATCGGTTATAAACAAAAGATTAACAATTTTGGAAAAATCGAATGTGATTTACAATAAGCTAGAACAGTTTATTAAAAAGTATTACACCAATGAATTGCTACGTGGAACCATTTTCTTCGTTGGGCTTGGTTTGTTGTATTTTATTTTTACTCTTTTCGTAGAATACTTCCTTTGGTTAAAACCGATGGCGCGAACGGTGCTTTTTTGGTTATTTATTGCTGTAGAGGTTTTTCTGTTGTTGCGATTTATTTTGTTTCCGATTTTTAAATTATTCAAACTTCAAAAAGGAATCAATTTTGATGATGCGTCAAAAATAATTGGAAATCATTTTAGTGAAGTAGGCGATAAGTTGACCAATTTTCTTCAGTTGTCACAAGATAAAAATAAATCTGAATTATTGTTGGCTTCGATTGATCAAAAAGCCAATTCGTTACAACCCATTCCTTTTGGCAACGCTATTAATTTTAAAAAGAACACCAAATATTTACCATTGGCGATTATCCCAATTTTATTCTTTTTGTTTTTCTTGGTTTCTGGAAAGAGTGATATTTTATCACAAAGTTTAAATCGTGTGGTGAATTACAAACAACAGTTTTTGCCACCAGCTCCGTTTGAATTTCAAATCATTAATCAAAACTTACAAACCGAGCAAAACCAAGATTTTCTTTTGAAAGTCAAAACAGTTGGGAAAGTGGTTCCCGAAAATGCCATGATTTACATTGGTGACGAAAGTTATTTTATGGAAAGCAATAAGGCGGGAGAATTCCAATTTGTTATTCCGAAACCAAAAGAAAATATTGAATTTCACTTGGAAGCCAATCAAGTTTCTTCAAACGATTATGAATTGGCCGTTGTTACCGTTCCGTCGATTGCTAATTTTGAAATGGTTTTAAATTTCCCAGGCTATTTGAACAAAAAAAGTGAAGTAGTTAAAGGAACAGGAAATGCTATTATTCCAGAAGGAACCAGAGTTACATGGCGAATGAATACGCTTGCTACTCAAAAAGTAGATTGGTTGGATGCGAATTCAAAATACGCTTTCTCTAAACAAGACAATCAGTTTCTATTATCTAAAAACATTAGTCAAAATACCGATTATCAAATTGTTACGTCTAATAATAAAATTCAGAATTACGAGAAGTTGAATTATAACATTTCAGTTGTTAAAGATCAATTTCCAACTATCAATGTTAACAATGCTCCCGATACTTTGAAAGTGGCTAAGAACATTGTTTTGGGTCAGGTTTCTGATGATTATGGATTGTCACGACTTCAAATTGTGTATTATCCAAAAGACAAACCAAACGAAGCCAAACGCGGAACGATAGGCGTAAAAAAAGAAATCTACGACCGTTTTGTATTTGCTTTTCCGAGCAACTTACCAATTCAAGATGGTGTGAATTATGAATACTATTTTGAGGTTTTTGATAACGATGCGCCTCATGGGTATAAGAGTTCTAAGTCGGCCATTTTCTCTCACAGAGAATCGACAGATGTTGAGAAAGAAGACGAATTAATGCAACAACAAAACGATAATATTAATTCGTTGGAGAAATCCCTTAAATCGCAAGAAAAGCAGCAAAACGAAATGGATAAGCTGCAGAAAATGGGTAAAGAAAAAGAAACACTTGAGTTTAAAGAACAACAAAAAGTCAATGATTTTCTAGAACGTCAGAAAAAGCAAGACGAAATGATGAAGGAGTTTGCCGAGAAAATGAAAGAAAATCTCGACAAGGTAAAAACCGATAAAAAAGACGAACTGAAAGAATTGCTAAAAGAACGTTTGGAAAAAGTTGACAAAGATTTTGAAAAGAACAAAAAGCTCTTGGATGAATTGAAAGAACTCAACGATAAAATTAGCAAGGAAGAATTGTTTGAAAAAATGGAAAAATTCAAACAAAACAGCAAGAACCAATCGAAGACTTTAGAGCAATTGGTTGAGCTGACTAAGAAGTATTATGTGGAGAAAAAAGCAGAACAAATTGCCGATAAACTAGAAAAGTTAGCCGAAAAGCAAGACAAGCTTTCTGAGAATGAAAAAGAAAACAATGCCGACAAACAAGAAGAAATCAATAAAGAATTTGATAAAATTCAAGAAGAATTAAAAGAACTTTCAAAAGAAAACAAAGAGCTCAAAGCGCCAGTTGATTTACCAGAAACAGCTCCAAAAGAAAAGAGTATTGATGAGGACATGAAAAATGCTTCCGATCAATTGCAAAAACAGCAAAAAGACAAAGCCAAGCCAAAGCAAAAAAGTGCTGCCAAAAAAATGCAGCAAATGAGTCAAGATATGATGGAAGGCATGCAACAAAGTGAAGAAGAACAAATGGAAGAAGACATTGCTATGTTGCGTCAGATTTTGGACAATTTACTAGCGTATTCGTTTTCACAAGAAGACGTGATGAAACAATTTAAAGGGTTAAAAAGAGGTTCGCCATCGTTCAATAAAAACTTAAAAAAACAACAAGATTTGAAGCAGCAATTCAAACATGTGGATGATAGTTTGTTTGCGATGTCGTTGCGTAATCCTAAAATTGCTGAAGAAGTGACTAAAGAAATTGGCAACGTGCAATACAATGTCGATAAAGCTATAGAAACATTGGCTGATGCAAATGTTCCAAAAGGAACATCCCACCAACAATTTGCCGTTTCAGCGGCAAATAAATTGGCAGATATGTTAGCCGACGCGCTCAACAGCATGCAAATGGCTATGTCAATGCCTGGCGCTGGAAAACCAAAACCTGGACAAGGGCAAGGCGATATGCAATTACCGGATATCATTAAAAAACAAGAAGGTCTTGGTGAAAAAATGAAAAAAGGCATGAAACCAGGAAAAAAACCAGGTGAAGGTAATGAAGGAAAAGAAGGCGATAAGGAAGGCGGCAAAGACGGTAATGGTAAAGAAGGAAAGGACGGCAAAGAAGGCCAAGGTAAAGAAGGAGGCAAGCAAGGAAAACAAGGAAAGGATGGTCAGGGTAGCGGAGGAGATGGACAAGGAAAAGACGGTGAAAATGGCGAAGACGGCGAAGGTGATGCCAAAGCCATAATGGAGATTTACAAAGAGCAACAGCAATTGCGCGAAGCTTTACAGAACGAATTGAATAAAAAAGGTCTTGGCGGAAACGGGCAAAGTGCTCTTGAGCAAATGAAGCAAATCGAAAAGCAATTGCTTAACAAAGGTTTTAATAACGAAACGTTACAGAAAATTCTAAACATTAAATACGAGTTGTTAAAACTAGAAAAAGCAGTGCAACAACAAGGTGAAGAAAAAAAGCGTCAATCAGAAACCAACAAGAAAGAATTCAACAATACCACAAATGCATTGCCACAACGTTTGCAAGAATATATCAATAGCATTGAAATATTAAATAGACAAACCTTACCTTTGCGCTCAAATTTTAACCAAAAGGTACAAGAATATTTCAAAAAAGATGATTAGTTTTAATTACGAAACCGACTTTCAATTAGACAATGAAACACTTTTTTCTGATTGGATTTCACGTGTCATCCTTTCCGAAAACAAAAAAGAAGGCGACATTAATTATATCTTCTGCGACGACGAGTTTATATTAAACATCAACAAGCAATACCTCAATCACGACTATTATACCGACATTATCAGTTTCGATTATTCTGTAGGAAACGAATTACACGGAGATGTTTTTGTCTCAGTCGAAAGAGTGCTTGAAAACGCTGAAGATTTTAACGTAACTTTCGAAGAAGAGTTAAAAAGAGTAATCATTCATGGCATACTTCATTACTGTGGTTTTAAAGACAAGACCGAAGAAGACGAAAAGTTAATGCGTAATAAAGAGGATGAGAAAATCAAACTGTTTCACGTGGAACAGTAAGTTTTTTTGAAGCGAATGGTTTGGGCTTTCTTGGTTTCGCAATTCCCGCTTTCGCTTTTGCACGGCAACCGCTCAATCGGGGCTAGTCAGCAAACCATTTGAAAAGAGTTTGGCGTTCCACGTGGAACAAATGAATAAGATATAGCTTTCAGAAGCAAATAATAAGAAATAAAATGTTTAACACTTACGATGTTATTGTAGTAGGAGCGGGTCACGCAGGTTGCGAAGCAGCAGCGGCGTCAGCCAATTTAGGTTGTTCTACTTTATTGGTAACAATGAGTTTGCAAAATATAGCACAAATGTCGTGCAATCCTGCTATGGGCGGAATCGCAAAAGGGCAAATTGTGCGCGAAATAGATGCGTTGGGTGGTTACTCCGGAATCGTTTCCGACAAAACTGCTGTGCAATTCAAAATGCTCAACAAATCAAAAGGACCAGCTATGTGGTCGCCAAGAGTGCAATCGGATAGAATGCGGTTTTCAGAAGAATGGCGATTGATGTTGGAACGAACACCTAATCTCGATTTTTATCAAGAAATGGTCAAAGGATTACTTATCAAAAACAACAAAGTCGAAGGAATTGTTACGTCACTCGGAATCGAAATCAAAGCCAAATCGGTTGTCTTAACCAACGGAACATTTCTTAACGGATTAATTCATATTGGAGACAAACAATTTGGTGGCGGAAGAGCAGGCGAAAGTGCTGCTTTTGGCATTACCGAAGAACTGGTAAAAGTGGGTTTCGAATCGGGAAGAATGAAAACAGGAACACCGCCAAGAGTTGACGGACGTTCGCTAGATTATTCTAAAATGCGTGAAGAACCTGGTGATGAAAAGCCAGATAAGTTCTCTTATTCTGATGAAACGAAACCATTGACTAAGCAAAAGTTATGTCATATGACGTATACGTCTTTAGATGTTCATGATATTTTACGTGAAGGTTTTGATCGTTCGCCAATGTTTAACGGACGCATACAAAGTATTGGCCCAAGATATTGTCCATCTATAGAAGATAAAATAAATCGCTTTGCAGATAAAGAACGACACCAGTCGTTTGTCGAGCCAGAGGGATGGGATACAGTTGAAGTGTATGTAAACGGATTTTCAACGTCACTTCCAGAAGACATTCAGTTTAAAGCGTTGCGTTCTGTAGCCGGATTTGAAAATGTAAAATTCTTCCGTCCAGGTTATGCGATAGAATACGATTATTTTCCACCAACACAACTGAAACATACCTTAGAAACCAAATTGGTTGAAGGCTTGTATTTTGCTGGACAAATAAACGGAACAACAGGTTATGAAGAAGCTGCTTCTCAAGGAATGATGGCCGGAATCAATGCCGCGTTAAAAGTTAAAGAGGAAGCGCCAATGATTTTAAAGCGCGATGAAGCCTATATTGGCGTTCTTATCGACGATTTAATCACGAAAGGAACTGAAGAACCGTACCGAATGTTTACTTCGCGAGCTGAATACAGAACCTTATTACGTCAAGACAACGCCGATCATCGACTAACACCAAAATCTCACGCTATTGGTTTGGCTTCAGAAGAGCGTTTGCGAAGAATGGAAAAAAAGTTCACAGCAAGCGATGCTATGGTGCAATTTTTTAAAGAAACAAGTGTTACTATGGTAGAAGCCAATCCGATTTTGGAAGCCAAAGAAAGCGCTCCAATGGATCAATCGGATAAAATGTTTAAAGTCTTTTCACGACCACAAATCGATTTGGATGATTTTTTAAAATTTGAAAAAGTTGCGAATTATGTGTCTGAAAATAATTTGGACAGAGAGATTTTGGAGCAAGCCGAAATACAAGTTAAGTATTCTGGTTATATCGAAAAAGAACGAAATAATGCCGATAAATTGACGCGTTTGGAAGATGTAAAAATCCCAGAAAACTTCGACTATCAAAAAATAAAATCTATGTCGATAGAAGCCAAACAAAAATTAAGTAAAATTCGTCCAGTAACCATTTCACAAGCATCACGAGTAAGTGGTGTTTCACCAAGTGATATTTCGGTATTGTTAATTCACATGGGAAGATAATGTTAAGTAAGAAGTTGCCTCTTCGTAAATCGTACTTCATACTTCAAAATGTTTCACGTGAAACTAACTTTGCCAAAGCCTATAAATAAAGAGAATTTAATGAATATTTCAACTGCAAAACCTTTTTTAAAAGTAAAAGATTACTCCGTTTCGGGAGAAACATTTGAATTACTATATGATGCCGATTTGGACATGTTGATTACACATCCACAACCTTCATTAGAAAAATTGCCGAGTTATTACGAAAGCAAAGATTACATTTCGCATACAGACGGAAATCGTTCGTTGTTTGAAAAAATGTATCAATTTGTCAAATCAATTGCATTAAAAAACAAATTGAAATTGATTAATTCCCAATCTCAAAAAGGAATAATTTTAGATATTGGAGCAGGAGTAGGCGATTTTTTATCAGTTGCTAAAAACGACGGCTGGGAAACGGTTGGCATAGAACCAAGCGAAAAAGCCAAAGCCATTGCACAAAAAAAAGGTGTTTCATTTGTAGAAAAGGTATCCGAATTAGAAACCAATTCCTTTGACGCAATTACGATGTGGCATGTTTTAGAACACGTTCCTGATCTAGAAAATCAGATAAAAGAATTAAAACGATTGATAAAACCAAACGGAACTATTTTAATTGCAGTTCCAAATTTCAATTCGTACGATGCCAACTACTATTCTAACTTTTGGGCAGCTTTTGATGTTCCCATTCATTTATGGCATTTTTCAAAAACAGCCATTGAAAAACTTTTTGCGAAAGAAGATTTAAAATTGGTAAAAGTGCTTCCAATGAAATTTGACAGTTTTTACGTTAGTCTACTTTCCGAAAAATACAAAACAGGCAAAATGAATTATCTTAAAGCTTTTTTCATAGGATGGAAGTCGAATCGCTATGGAAGTAAAAATTCAGAGTACTCTTCCCATATTTATGTGATAAAAAGCACAAAAAACTAAAATAAAGAGACTTGTTTTATCAAAACAGAACACAATATGGCAGAAGTTGTTTAAAACGGAAAAGTCGCTAAAAACGCTTTATTTCAATCCAAAATCAATAACAAAACCTTATCAAAATAACAAAAGCATAGATATTACTTATAATTAAAGAAAGTATAAATTTTGAACTATTTCTAATGAGTAAATTAAAAAATGTATACTTTTGGCACCCGAAACCTTTTAGGTCAAATTGAACGAAATAAAAAAATTAGAAATTTAATACACTATGAAAAAAACACTTATAATTTTAGCATTTGCATTTGCAGCCATTTCTTGCAACAAAACAACAGAAGCAAAAGATTTTAAAACGGCTTATGTTGATACATCAAAATTAATGGAAGAAAGCACAGAAGCTAAAGACATCGAAGCAAAATACAAAGGAAAAGCGGCCGAAATGGATGTTAAATTAAAAAGCGAAGCAACCAAGTTGGAAATTGAAATGAAAAATTTCAAACAAAATGCCATGGCGAACGGTCAAGCATGGGCGCAACAAAAAGGTTCCGAATTGCAGCAAAGAGACCAAGAATTACGTTATGCACAACAAGGTATGTTGCAACAATTACAAGGTGAAAGTGGCGTAGAAATGGACAGTCTAGTAAAGAAATACAAAAAGATATTTAAAGATTTCGGAAAAGAAAAAGGTTATGATTATATTTATGGAACAGGAGAAGCCGCTACCGTTTTGTATGCAAAAGACAGCTATGATATTACAAAAGAATTGACCAAATTGGTGAATGATAAGTACAAATCAGAAGGCAAAAAAGAAGAAGTAGCAGAAGAAAAAAAATAATTTCTTCCTCAAAAATAAAGCAACAAACGCCTTTCTAATCGAAGGCGTTTTTTTATTGTATATTGATTGACAATGTTTTAATTTTGTTTCCTTAATTATACGCCAATGGAAAACACTACCGCCGAAGCCAATTACTTACTTCAATTTATCAATCAAACGAACCGTTCTATTTTCCTCACTGGAAAGGCAGGAACTGGTAAAACCACGCTTCTTAAAAAAATAATTCAAACCACACACAAAAACACTGTGGTGGTTGCTCCCACGGGAATTGCAGCCTTAAATGCAGGTGGCGTTACCATACATTCGATGTTTCAATTGCCGTTTGGCGGATTTATTCCAGCGTTTAATGTCAATGCTCATTTTACCGACAGTGTAAAGTTTGAAACCAAAGACACTTTACGTAGACACTTCAGAATGAGCGGTTTAAAAAAAGCAGTTATTCGAAATATGGAATTGCTCATCATCGATGAAGTGAGTATGTTGCGCTCCGATTTGCTCGATGCTATAAATTATATGATGCAAACGGTTCGCAAAAGAGATCAACCTTTTGGCGGTGTTCAGGTGCTTTTTATTGGCGATTTGTTACAGTTGCCTCCTGTCATCCGCGATGAAGAATGGCGAACGTTGCGCAATTATTACAAAGGAAAATTCTTTTTTCATTCGAATGTTATTCAGCAAAATCCACCGTTGTATATCGAATTATCAAAGATCTTTCGTCAAACGGACGACCAATTCATTTCGATTTTGAACAATTTGCGGAACAATCAAATGTCATCTCAAGACC
>JAZKGN010000086.1:0-15519 GCA_040385945.1 Bacteroidota bacterium | reverse complement strand
AGTATTTTTGAACTACTAATTTTCAACTAAAATGGACAACATAAAAAATTACGTTCAACAAAACAAAGAACGTTTCATTAACGAATTAATCGAATTATTAAAAATTCCTTCCGTAAGTGCCGACAGCGCTTATGCTCAAGATGTTATCGACACGTCTATCGCAGTAAAAAACAGCTTGGAAAAAGCAGGTTGTAAGCATGTAGAAATTTGCGAAACACCTGGTTATCCAATTGTTTTTGGCGAACACATCATCGATCCTAATTTGCCAACGGTTTTGGTGTACGGTCATTACGATGTGCAACCACCAGACCCAATGGAATTGTGGACATCACCTCCTTTCGAACCCGTAATCAAAGTGACTGAAATCCATCCCGACGGCGCTATTTTTGCTCGTGGATCGTGCGATGACAAAGGCCAAATGTACATGCATGTAAAGGCTTTCGAATACATGATAGCCAACAACTGTTTGCCATGTAATGTCAAATTCATGATTGAAGGCGAAGAAGAAGTAGGCTCAAAAAGCCTTGGCTGGTTTGTTGAAAGAAACCAAGAAAAATTGAGTTGCGACGTGATTTTGATTTCCGATACGGGAATGATTTCCAACCAACAACCTTCTATCACAACAGGGTTGCGTGGATTGAGTTATGTAGAAGTAGAAGTTACAGGTCCGAATCGCGATTTGCATTCCGGACTTTACGGTGGCGCTGTTGCCAATCCAATTAATGTACTGACCAAAATGATCGCGTCATTACACGATGAAAACAACCACATTACTATTCCTGGTTTTTATGATAAAGTCGAAGAACTCACCGCAGCCGAAAGAGCCGAAATGGCAAAAGCGCCGTTCGTGTTAGACAACTACAAAAAAGCACTAGATATCGCCGATGTATATGGCGAAGCAGGTTATGTAACCAACGAAAGAAACTCCATTCGTCCGACTTTAGACGTAAACGGAATTTGGGGTGGTTATATTGGCGAAGGAGCCAAAACAGTTATCGCTAGTAAAGCCTACGCAAAAATATCGATGCGTTTGGTACCGCATCAAGATTGGAACGAAATCACAGACATGTTTACCAAACATTTTGAAAGCATCGGTCCAAAATCGGTAAAAGTAAAAGTAACGCCACACCATGGTGGACAAGGTTATGTAACGCCAATCGACAGCATTGGATACAGAGCGGCAAACAAAGCCTATACTGAAACTTTTGGAGTTCCTGCAATTCCAGTGCGTTCTGGAGGAAGTATTCCAATCGTGGCGCTGTTCGAAAAAGAACTCAAAAGCAAAACCATCCTAATGGGATTTGGTTTGGATAGCGATGCGATTCACTCACCCAACGAACATTTCGGGATTTTTAATTATTTGAAAGGGATTGAAACGATTCCTTTGTTTTATAAGTATTTTGTGGAGATGAGTAAGTAGTTTAACCGCAAAATTCGTGAAAAAAATTTTAATCCGTTTATTCAATTGAGTAAACGGATTTTTTATGGCGTTCCCTTCGGGCGGGCTTTTCGTTTCAATTTTTTTTTCGTTCCTCAAAAAAAAAATTTCCTCTGCAATCCCTAACGCGTCTTGTCAAAAAAAAATCGCAAACTGTTTTGTTTACGATTTTTAGAATTGAGAAAACTAGTTCTAATTAAAATGATTCATTATAAAAACAGCAAGGTTTTCATCGCTCATTTTATTAGAAGTACTTTCTGTTGAAACCACATTTTTATATTGTGCCGTTTCGGCTAAAAACTTCATAAACTGCTCTTGAATTTGTCCTGTTCCCGTTATATGAATTTCATCAATGTTAGGCATTATATGAGCAATTTCCTTAAAATATTTTTGCGTTAAAGCAATCTCTTGATTGTTTGCCGCACTCTCATTGGAGTTTTTATCAGGCCCCTCATTTTTGACGTGTCCCAGAACTATAAATTCTTTGTTTTCGACATCTTCATTTCCTACAATTGTTGCGTTGTGTGAATCCATCCAAACTCCAAACAACTTTTTCTTTTTATCTGACATATTTTTTTCTTTTCTTAAAGGTAAACCATCTGCATAACAAATAGCCGTTTTTGTGTTAACATTGTGATTATACTAAATATTGCCATCTCCTATCAGAACTTCAGAACTAAATAAAATTCAGCATTTTACAACATAATAAAAATTTTGGCGTTAAATTTGTAAACATCATCATCAATCAAAAAATCAATCATCATGTTAAAACGTTTCTTCCTACTTTGTTCTGGTGTCGATACCGACATCGTGAACGGTTGTTCCAACGGCGAACAAAACAAATACGCTGGCATTGGCGCCACCGTTTTCTTTACAGCAGTTATGGCATTTATTGCCAGTAGTTATGCACTCTTTACTGTTTTCGATAATGTTTATACAGCGGTTTTCTTCGGTTTGGTATGGGGACTTTTAATCTTCAACCTCGATCGTTTTATCGTTTCTACTATTAAAAAAAGAGATAACTTTCTCGACGAATTTATCCAGGCATCACCGCGAATTATCTTAGCGATAATCATCGCCATCGTGATTTCAAAACCGTTGGAAATTAAAATTTTCCAAAAAGAAATCGCTACTGTTTTACTAAAAGAAAAAAACGAAATGGCCATGGCAAACAAAAAACAAGTTGCCAATTATTTCCAAAGTGATGTCGATAAAAACAAATCTGAGATGGACAGTGTAAAATCGTCAATAAGCAAAAAAGAAAAAGAAGTTGCTGCGCTTTATCAATCGTATATTACCGAAGCAGAAGGAACTGCCGGTACCAAAAAAATGGGTAAAGGACCTATTTATAAGGAAAAACGCTCTGCTTATGATATAGCTACAAAACAGCTTGATTCACTTAAGATTTCGAGTGTAACAGCATTAAAAGAAAAAGAAGAAAAAGCCAAAACTTTACAAGCCGATTTGGATAAAAAAGTTTCCGAAACACAACCGATTATTGAAGGCTTTGACGGATTAATGGCTCGCATCAATGCACTTAATAAATTACCTTGGTTGCCTTCGTTTTTTATTATGTTGTTGTTTTTAGCGATTGAAACTTCGCCTATCATTGCCAAATTACTTTCTCCAAAAGGAGAATACGATTTCAAACAAGAAGATGACGAAATGGGAATCAAAAATGTGATTGCTCAAAACCGTTACCAAAGCGAATTGCAAAAGAAAACCGATGCCGAAATTTACGACAAAGTGTATGCCGACATCAAAGACGACAAAGAACTCTACAACTACAAAAAGAAAGGTGCTTTGGAATTACTAAAATTACAAGCCGACGGATTTGTAGACAAACAAAAACGATCGATGTAGAATAGCAATTAGGCTCAAAAGAGAAAAGGCAATAGTTAGAATTATTTAACTATTGCCTTTTACCTTATTACTATTGCCTCACTTACATATAACTCAAAATCTCTTTCTTCAACGTATCGTATTCGCCTTGCAAAATCAATCCGTTGTCCAATAATTTTTTGTAATTCTGTAGTTTTTCAAACAATTCTTCTTGTGATAATTCGCTTAGTTTACTTTCTAGCGGAGTTGTAGTATTGGAAGTTTCTGCTTTAGGTTCTTCTAATGAAGCATACGTTGTTGGAACAATCTCTGCAAAATTAGTAACTTCTTCTGTTTCCATTTCTTCCACTTCTTCAATCTCTTCAAAAGTAGTGTCTTCGGCATATTTCGTAACTTCTGCAATTGGAGAACTAGTCGGATTTTTCAACAAATCCAATTGTTCCTTTGCAAACGTGTACAATTTTCGCGCTTGATTTTTGGGTAAATAATCGATGGTATGTGTCAAATCGGATTTGGTAGAGAAGGTGAAATCCGAACCTAAAATGCCTTCTTTAACAAAACTTGCTGCAATGTCATCCCAATCGTAATCGATGAACTCCATCGACAACCCTAAATTTTTTGGTTTGCACAAAATGATTCTTTTGTTGGTCACCACTATACTGTCGGGCAAAATAGTTACTGCTGGTTTTTTCTGAACAGCGATATAACCAATTTCTTCATTAGACATTAATAAATTCGCCAATTTTGCCGTGATTTTTTCAATGGCTTTTGGATCTTGGTCTTCGTTTAATATTTTCTTTAGATTGTCAATCATTGTATTAGTTGCTTAGTAACTGAGTAGCTGAGCTACTGAGTTTTGTTTTGAGTTTTTTCACTCGCAAAAGTAGTGCCTAATTTTCTAAATCGTGAATTTCGTTTTGAATTTTTTTGGTCAAACTTTTGAAAACCAAATCGTACGAATGCATAATCAATTCGAGCATCATTTTATTCGAAACATCGCCATGAAAATCGACTGTATTCCAATGCACTTTACTCATGTGATAGCCTGGATTAATGGCTTCGTATTCGGCTCGAAGTTCGGCTGCTTTTTCAGGATCGCATTTTAAATTTAACGATGGCGTGCCTTTTTCCCATTCTTTTAATGACGTAAGGCAAAACATCTTTCCGCCGACTTTAAACACCAAAGTATCTTCGTCAAACGGAAAATGTTCGGTGACTCCTTTTTTAGAAAGACAGAATTCGTAGAGCTGTTGTATGTTCATTATGTGTTACTAATTATTTTTTCCATCATTTTTTCTGGATGAGCCAAACTCGTAAATCCGAATTTCTCATACAAAAAATGCGCGTCGGAGGTTGCCAATCGCCAAATTTTCACTTGTTGCAATTCTGGTTCTTCCATCATCGCTTGTATTAGGATGGCGGAATAGCCTTTTCCACGATATTTTTCATCCACAAAAACATCCATTACATAAGCAAAAACAACGTAATCGGTAATTACCCTTGCAAATCCGATTTGCTTTCCGTCGAGATAAATTCCGAAACAAACCGAAGCATCAATGGTCGTTTGCACTTCTTCGATGGTTCGTCCGGCTGCCCAATAAATATCTTTCAAGAAGTTTTGAATAAATAGAATATCGAGCTTGGTTTTATCGGTAGAAACAACAATCATAATTGGTATAAAACAGGTTTTGATGGAGAAGCATCATTTTCAAACGATGCCATTTGCAAATTCAAAATATAGCTTCCGTCCTTTACATCATCTTCTACAAAAATCATTTCGGTAATGGTGCAATCCATGCGCGCGTCCTCATTCAATTCGGCTACGTTTTTAACATTCCAAAACGCTTTATGGGCAAGTAATTTTCCTTCGTCTTCTTCCCTGTCTACACTTGGTAAATCGATAAGCAAATGTTTAATTCCGCTTTCACGGATAAAAATAGCTGCGTCTTCTGCGAGATAAGGCGGATTCGTATTCGAATATTTTTTTGATTTTTTTGATTCTGAATTAGGTAATGTTCGGATAACAAGAGCTTGTGG
The DNA here is from genome assembly GCA_040385945.1 of Bacteroidota bacterium. Lineage (GTDB taxonomy): Bacteria > Bacteroidota > Bacteroidia > Flavobacteriales > Flavobacteriaceae > Flavobacterium. The sequence goes on along the minus strand of JAZKGN010000086.1, from coordinate 10,202 downwards.
GGTTTTGCCATTTAATGCTTTTTCGACTTGCGATTTTGTAATAATCAAATCGTTGTTTACATTTTCTGGCAGTATCGAAATCAATTCGGATGTAAAGAAAAACTGTTTCAAACATTGATTGATGCTGTAAAATTCCCGTGTTATGTGTCCGAGACATTCGGTATGTGTTCCGTGTCCGTGTGGGTTGAAGAAAATGTTGTTAAAATTGGTTGAACTTCCTTCGGAAACTTTCCCAATCCAATCGCCAAAAACAACAGGTTTTATTTCGGGCTTTTCAATGTACCATGCTATTGGATTGGCATCGGTGTTGGATAATGGAAGCGAAATATCAATGGGTTTTGACAGGTCGATTTCTAAAACTTGGTTATTGTGTTGTATAATGGCCTTCATAAATCTGATTTAATCAAACCTTACAAATATAGTACATCCAAATTAATACAACATAACCAAACCGTTATTGTTAATTCAGAATTTAAAAACTGTTGTAGTTGCTTTATTTGATAATAATCTTTTTAGACATGATTCCGCCTTCTGTTTGCACTTTTACAATAAGCACTTGATTGCCAAATTGCCCTAACTCTATTATGTGTTGCGCTTCATTTATTGTAGGATTTCGATACAAACTTCTGCCTGTGATATCATACAATTCCACCGAAAGCATGTTATCATTTTGAGAATCTATAACAAGCTGTTGATTGGACTGATACATTTGAACATTGCTTGCTACAAAATCATCTGTACCAAGTACTTCATTGATATACACTAATCCCAAATAATTGCCTGAACCAACCGAGCCAATAACTGTTGTAACACCTGTAGTACGATTGATTGTGTAAAGATTATCTGTAGTATTATCAATCAAAAACAAACGGTCCAAATTGTGATCATATGCCAAGCCCTGAGGAGAAGTTGGACCAACCAAAGCGCCTATTAACGTTACAGCTGCGGTAGTAACATTTATGGAATAAAAAGAATCACTAGTCGTATTGGTCAAATACATAATGTTGTTGGTACTATCCCAACCCAAATTGGAAAAAGAAGTAAGTCCTGTAACTCCAACTAATGTTGCAACACCAGTGATTTTATTTATATCATAAAGTCCACCGTTATGAGAAGACATACCATATAATTTACCCGTTGGCTCATGATACTCTAAACCATGCATGACTATCGCCGTATCACCATAGCTGCCAACCAAGGTTACAGCAAGTGTGGTTCGATTAAGGAGATAAAGCGCGTCATTTCCAGATGACGTGAGATAAAGAATATTATTGAATCTATCGTAAGCTAAACCACCCGTAGTTCCGGCTGAAGCTCCAACAGTGCCAAGAGACGTTCTAACTCCAGTGGCCATATCTATCTGATAAAGTGCTCTACTGCTATCAATCCCAAGTAATCGAGGTTGTGCAAAAACAATTGTAGCACAAAAAAACAAGAACAGAAAAGGTAGTTTTATTTTCATAGGAATACATTTTATTTTAATAACTCAAAAAAAAAGCTAGCCGACTCAAAAAGAAGAAGTTGCGCTTCACAAATTAATAAAAAAAAATTGAGTTTGACAAGAAAATGGGTTCTTAGTTTATAAGGAGCTATCGGTAAAACTTCAATCTACCCAAAACAAATCGGACGCAATTCCGTCACATAAAAACTTTCCTTTTTTGGTCGTTCGCAAAATATTATCATCGATAAAAAGCAAATGATCTTCAATATATTTGGAAGCGTGTTGGTTGAGATAATCCAAATACATTGTACCGAATTCACTCTCAATTCTATCGAACGAAATGCCCCAAATAGTCCGCAAACCTGTCATGATGTATTCGTTATAACGGTCTGTTTTGGATAAGGTTTCGGTTTCTATAGGTAATTTATTTTCTTGTATGGATTTTAGATAAATAGCATTATTCGATACATTCCAACCTCTTTTTTTTCCATCATAACTGTGCGCAGACGGCCCAATTCCGATGTATTTTTTCCCTAACCAATAACTCGAATTGTTTTTAGAAAAGTAATTTTCCTTTGCAAAATTGGATAGTTCGTAATGGATAAAATCGTGTTCCGAAAGGGTGTCTACCAAAATCTGAAAATGTGCCGAAGCTACTTCATCATCGGGTTGCGGAATAATTCCTTTTTGAATAAAAGCATGCAAAGCCGTTTTGGGTTCGACTGTCAAAGCATAACTGGAAATATGTGGAATCTTGTAAGACAGCGCCGTTTGAATATTTTGCAACCATTTTTCGTTACTCATATTTGGAATTCCGTAAATCAAATCGACCGAGATATTGTCAAAATGTTGTGTGGCAAATTCTAAACATTCTTTTGCTTCAGCCGAATTATGAGCACGATTCATCAATTGTAAATCGTCTTCAAAAAACGATTGAATTCCGATACTCAATCGGTTAACTGGACTTTGAGCCAATTCGACAATTCGCTCTTTGGTTAAATCATCCGGGTTGGCTTCGAGTGTAATCTCTGGATTTTCAATGACGTTATAATTAGCATAAATGACAGCTATCAAACTTTGAATTTCGTCCTTCGTTAGCAAACTTGGTGTTCCGCCTCCAAAGTAAATCGTTTCCACCACTTCGTCTTTAAACTCCTTTTTGCGCAGTTCGATTTCTTTCGCCAATGCCAAAACCATCGCGTCTTTTTTCTTCAATGAAGTCGAAAAATGAAAGTCGCAATAGTGACAGGCTTGCTTGCAGAATGGAATGTGGATGTAGATACCGCTCATTTTTAGTATTCAGTGTTCAGAACTATTTACTGAACACTATTTTTTTATTCGTTCTTCATTTTGTTTTACAAAAGCATCCCAACCAGTATAGCTTTTACTTCCAACCACTTTTCCTGAGTTGAAAAAATGACAAACTGCTGCTGCCAATCCATCAGTAGAATCGAGGTTTTTAGGAAGTTCCTTCAAACCTAAAAGTTGTTGAAGCATTTTGGCCACTTGCTCCTTGCTGGCATTTCCGTTTCCGGTAATTGCCATTTTTATTTTTTTGGGTTCGTATTCAGTAATCGGAATTTGACGCGACAAACCTGCTGCCATGGCAACACCTTGTGCTCTTCCGAGTTTTAACATCGATTGCACATTCTTTCCGAAAAACGGCGCTTCGATAGCAATTTCATCGGGATGATGTGTTTCGATGAGTTCAATGGTGCGTTCAAAAATGACTTTTAATTTGGTATAATGATCGTCGTATTTACTCAAAATCAATTCGTTCAGTTGAATAAATTCCATTTTTTTATTGACCACTTTTATCAAACCAAAACCCATAATGGTAGTTCCGGGATCGATGCCTAATATGATGCGTTCAGTTACCAATTATTTAGTTTCAAGTTTAAGGTTTCATGTTCAAAGTTTTGTTTCTTTGTAGCGATGATTCCAATTTCTCACAAAGCTAAACAATTCGGTGTTTTTTCAATCAAACTTTTGATTGTTATTGTGGCTTTTTATTTTATCTACAATCAAATTGCCGAAAACTCTAAATTGGAGTGGGACAAATTTCAAACCTTAGTGGTAGAAAAAACATCGGTTTTCGGATTGCTTTTCATTCTTTCGTTTAGTGTTGTCAATCGGTATTTGGAGATTTTGAAATGGCAGAATTTGGTTTCGTACATCAAACCGATTTCAGTAAGAGAAAGCACTAAGCAAGTCCTTGGCGCCTTAACTGCCGGAATTTTCACTCCAAATGGATTAGGCGAATATGCTGGAAAAGCCTTGTTTTTTGAAAAAATAAAAACCAAAAAAATCATTTTCCTGAACTTGATTTGCAACGGAATTCAGATGATTTTAACCATCGTTTTTGGCACTATTGGATTGTTGTTTTTAGGATACACCTTTTGGGGTTTTGCCATACTTCTATTGGCTATTGGCTTATGGCTATTGGCCCATCTCTCAAAGAACATCAAAATCAAAGGTTACTCCATAAAAAAACTGACACATAAAATTGCCGAAATTCCGAAAGCCATTCACCAAAAGAACATCGTTTTGGCGGTTTGTCGTTATTTGGTTTTTTCACATCAATACTATTTTTTATTTCTGGCATTTGATGTAGATTTACCTTATCTAACGGTTATGGCAACTATTGCAACGGTGTATTTTTTAGCCTCATCATTGCCGAGTTTTCAGTTTTTGGATTTTGCTGTAAAAGGAAGTGTGGCGGTTTTCTTCTTCGGAAAATTGGGCGTTAACGAATGGATTGTGGTTTTTATTAGTATGTTGATGTGGTTTTTGAATGTCGTTTTGCCTGTGGTCATTGGAAGTTATTTTGTGATGCGTTTTAAGTTAACTAAGACAGAAAAGTAACGACATAAGTCACAAAAGAAAATGAAGTCTCAAAGATTTTAAATTTTATAAAATATGATTACCATTGTTTTTTTCTTGATTGTAGGTATTTATGTGATTTTTATTGGTCAACTGATTTTGGGTTTTGGAAAAGTAAAAGCGTTTGAAAAAACAAATACTACTCCAAAAACCACTTTTTCTATTATTGTTCCTTTTCGGAATGAAGCCAAGAATTTACCTCGACTTTTAGCATCGATTTCCAATTTGAATTATCCAGAAGAGTTGTTCGAACTCATTTTGGTGGACGACTTTTCGAAAGACAACTCCGAACGTGTTTACATCAATTGGCGTGTACAAAACGGTCATATTGAAACAACGTTGTTGGAAAATTTACGTTTGTCGAATTCGCCAAAAAAAGATGCCATTGCACGAACAATTCCGATTATCAAACACGAATGGATGATTACGACTGATGCCGATTGCATTGTGGATAAAGACTGGCTTTTGACATTGGACAATTGTATTCAGCAAAACAAATCCCGAAGTGTCGGGACCGAAATGATTGTCGGAGCTGTAGTCTATTCAACAAAAAACAACTGGTTTCATCACTTTCAACAAATGGATTTGTTGAGTTTGCAAGCCACTACAATAGGAAGTTTTGGATTGGGAAAACCGTTTATGTGTAACGGTGCCAACTTTGCGTATACCAAAAAGTTCTTTCAAGAACTTGGTGGTTTTAGCGGGATAAATAACCGAGCAAGTGGCGATGATGTGATGTTGTTACAAAAAGCAGTCAAGCACAATTTGGATAAAGTACATTACTTAAAAAACGATGCTTTAATTGTAAAAACCAAACCTGAAAATGATCTGTTTGCCTTGTTCATGCAACGCGTTCGTTGGGCGAGTAAAACCACAGGATATAGCAGCAGTTATGCTAAACTTTTAGCCGTTGTGGTTTTGTTGATGAATTTGAGTTTGGTTGTTGGCTATTGGTGGCTGTTTGTTGGTTGCTTGGATTGGAAGCTGTTTCTTATTGGATTTTTAATCAAATATGGGGTTGATTATGTGTTGCTATTCAAAGCAAATACCTATTTGCGAAAAGGTAAATTTTTATTACCGTTGGCCAGCAGTTTGGTGTATCCGTTGTTTTGTAGTGTGGTTGGAATTTATTCGTTGTTTGGCAACTTTACATGGAAAGGTCGTCGTTTTAAACAATAATTTCTTTGGTGCAGATTGCCCTAGCCCAGATGGAGCCGATATCCTTTTTATGGAATGCAATGCAATAAAAAGATAAAGGCGAGAGCTGGAAAAAGCTTCAAAAAAAAACAAAGACTACTTCTCTGTTTTGATAATTACGGGTAAAATGAATTGGGTTTTTACTGGAATTCCGCGTTTGATTGCCGGATTCACTTTAGGGAAATCGACCAATTTATTTCGCAAAATACTGTCAATTTTAATGGTGTCATACGCCACGCTGTCTTTTGGAAACTGCGGTTCAAAGCGCAAAGTAGCATCGGGAAAAACGGTGACTTTTACTTCTATCGTGTCCAATTCGGGATACAAAACCGAAAGCGTATCGATGCTTAATTTTTGCTGAATGGCATTGGTGATGTATTCAAAAAAACATTGTTTTCGCAGTGTATCATTGGTGATTTTTTCGCATTCTACAACCGATGGATATTCGTCGACTTCTTGCCAATTGATTTCTTTGATTTGTTTTTCGAGCAATTCTTTTTCGTCTGGCACCTTCGCATCAAAATACTGACACGATTGCAAGGCGAAAAATAAAAAGGCTAGTGATAAAAACTTTTTCAAGGTGTGTTTATTTTTTTGAGTGGCGATAATCTTGATAATTTTTATCCAACCATTCTTGTTTGGTGCGTTGCGCTTCGTCTTTTTGGTCTTTGTATAAGAGTCCGAGTTTCTCTGAGTAAATAGCTATTTTAACCGTGTACGTATAATATTCTTCTTGAGTCAGTATCGTTTTGTCGTTTTGCTTTTGGAAAAATTCGAAGAACAAGGCATCAAATTCTTTTTTAGAATAGGCTTGGACTTCCTTTTTATATTTCAAATACAAGGTTTCTTTTTGTTGACCATCAATGAGAGATAGCTTTTTTTCTTGACCAAAAAGAGCTGTTGTACTTCCGAAAAGTATAAAGCAAACCATTGGAATTAGAAAAAATTTTCTCATATTCGTTTAATATTCATTACTGATTTTTCAAAAGTACTAATTTTTATTTTATATGGATAGTATATTAGTTATTCTTGGTTTTATCTGTTGCATTGTAGGTGTATTTGGGAGTTTTTTACCCATTTTACCTGGTCCGATTATAAGTTGGATTGGCATTTTATTGCTTTATTTAACGCATAAAGTGAACACCAATTATTGGGTTTTGGGCGTAACGCTGTTTCTTACTTTGCTCATTTCGGTATTGGATTATGTGATTCCAGCCAAAGGGACCAAACGTTTTGGCGGTACCAAATATGGCATTTGGGGGACGAATATTGGATTGCTTGTTGGATTGTTTTTTCCGCCTTTCGGATTTATCTTGGGTCCGTTTTTGGGTGCGTTTATTGGAGAATTCATGACCAATTCTAACAATAAAGAAGCTGCTTTAAAAGCAGCATTTGGTTCCTTCATAGGGTTTTTAGTTTCTACTTTTATGAAGTTTGTACTGTGTTTGTCGTTTTTGGTTTTGTATATCTATCTGTATTTTAAATACTATTTTTAATAAAAAAGGCGTTCATATTTTGAACGCCTTTTTTATTATGGAAGATGAAATCTTATTTCACCATTAATTTTTTAACTACTTTCAAATTAGAATCGGTCGTTACTTCAATGAAATACATTCCCGAATTTAATTGTGATACATCAATAGTTTGTGAACTAGCATCGGTAACTTTCGTAGTAGCTATTGTTTTTCCTAATACATCATAAACTACGATAGAAGTAATAGTATTTTCAGTATTTGTTAACGATACCGTTACAACATCTGACGTTGGATTTGGATAGAAAACAAAATCGCTGTTTGAAAATTCGTTGATTCCTAAAGCCACAAATTGTGTACTGAATAAATTGGTTACAATAGCTGGATTGAAATCAAAATAAATAGACGCTGCATTGGTTATAATATCGCCAACTGCATAGCCTGGGTTAGGTTTTACTTTAAAGGTAATGTATCCTTTTCCAACAGTTGAATTTTCAATGGAAACTGGCAATTGAATATTGTCGAAATTCCACGTTAAATTATTTCCAACTCTATCCAATTCGTAAGCATGACTTGCACTCACCATTCTGATGGAGTTTACATCCAATTGCGAATCTAAAACGTCGTTTACTCTCACATTGATAGCACTTGCGTTTCCGGTGTTTTCAAATCGAATGGTATAGTATAAATAATCATTTGAGGTAAATGTCGAATGCAGTATTCTATCACCATGCGACTCCATTTTGTCGTTTGGATCGTAAGCATTGATAATCATTTGAGACGACATGCTAGTATTATTTTCTGGAACAACATCGCCAGCTAACGGCGCAATGGTTACTGTGTTTACTAAAAATTGTCCCGCTGCAACTGTCGGAATTGTTGGCACTTGCATTGATACGGTCATTGTTCTCACTTCAAACGGAGCCAAGTTGGTGAAATCATAGGTGAAACCAGTTGGTGTTGAAGTTGTTCCTGATTGTGTATTAGCAGTAATTGTTACGTTGACATCCTTAGTAAAAGTAACAGTTCCGGAAGCTATATTCTGGTTTCCAAAATTGGTGTATATTATTTTTTCCTGGTAAGTAAATCCAGGTCTTGGCGCACCTAACGGAACAATCGTTACAGCCAAATCGCTATACGGTTGTACTACCGTTACAGCAAAATTATACAACGTTATACCAGAACCAGCGGCAATGGTTAAATTATCATAGGATGCTGGAGATACAGCATACATCCCAGCATAAGCACCATCAACAGAAAAACTAACATCATACGAATTGGTAGGAACAATATCAAATATACTATAAATTCCTGCTGGTGATGTTATGTGGTGAACAACACCGTCGTTATTTTTCTCATAATGAAATTGACCAAGTGGGAAGTTTTGCTCCCCGAGTTCTCTAATTCCATTTGAATTGGAATCTAAAAAGGCTTGAAATTTCAATCCTGTACAATCAATAGCTCCTGCGCCTACCTGGAATTCATTAGTTTGTAAAATGGTAATCATTCCTGGTTGATTTGCAAAATTGGTTACCATTAACAAATAATATTGTCCCGGTAGTGCATTTACAATTGCAAAAGTTTCTACCGCTGCTGGCGAATAACTACACGATACAATATTGCTTACCAATTGGCCAGGATTACTACATGGTGTTACAGGATTAGTAAAAGGACCATACACTATATAATCAACATCAATAGCATTACCAGCAGTTGCTGTTTGTGAAATCTGCATATTAATTGGCCCTGACATGCTTATTGGTAAATAAAACCAGGTTTGGTTGGGAGTAGTATTTAAACATCCTGTACCTCCTCCATTTGGTGAATTGATCGTATTTGAAAAAGGAATTCCTAATGAACTACACAATGGATTAGCCGAAATACAGGCCACAGCCGCATTACAATTGGGTGCGTTTTGCAGTACAAAACTGTACATCAAATCACATCCACCAACAACAACTTCTCTAACAAAAATAGCAACTAAAGCAGGAACAACATTTATTGAATAAGTAGTTGGATTTGCTATAGCATTGGTGCTACCTTGTGCATCAGCCAAAGTTGTATAATAGTTGAAAGCGTTAGTCGAATTGATTTGCGCTTGTACATTCGTTAAATTGTAAACAATAACACCATTATTGTCATCATCACATTGGGCCATGTTTGTTAAGGTAACGGTCGCGTTTTGATGCGTAGTTGAAGTAACTGTAAAAGTCATAAATTCTGTACCATTCCCTGCATTATTATCCAATCTTGCATAAATGACATAAGGAGAAGTAGGTGGGCAGAAGAGAGAACTTAACTGTTCAGTTGCTGCATTTGCAGCACCTTGGCTTGCATAATATGTAACTGTGTAATCAGAAGGGTTTAATGTTCCTAATATGTTTGGTGTATTAACTGTTAAATCAAAACAAGCTAAATTAAATTCATCCATACAAGCGATTAAATCTTGTGGTTGACCAGATGTAGAACATTCTGTTGTAACCAAAAATACAGTACCAACTGAAAAGCAACTGGATTGATTATTACAACTTACATTAAAATATAATGGTGGCTGGTTAGGTGCTCCCAAAACGCTCATATAACAAGCTGGATTTGGTATTGGATTTGCCTGTACCAACGCATCTGTTTGCGTTTCATAAAACATAACAACACAATTTGGTCCATTACTTACACTTGGAATAATACTCGTTAAATCCCAACATTGAAAATTATTTGCACAAGCTGTTATAGTTTGTGGACTAACAATTGGGGGTTGAATTACATTCAAATTATACGTAATAATTTGAACTTGAGTTGTAACCGTATTTACAATTCTAGCAAAAATTGTTTGCGGATTGGTCATGTTAACATACGAAGAAGGCAAAGGGTTTACTCCGTTTGCAGCATCAGCTTGTGTTTCATGATGTGTAACAACTAAATTTGAATTCCCACCTGTAATTTCAAGACCTATTTCTTGCATGTAAAAAGTAGCAATTCCATCATTATTATCATCACAAACATTGTTGAATTGTGATGGCTGATTTACAAATTGTGAAAAGATAATGGAACTTGAAAAGAGCAAGACCAATAAAAGTAATCGTTTTTTCATATCGTTTTATTTTTGAAAATGTGAAGCAATATACAAATTTTCAGCATAGTACAAACAAAAAAGTGCATAAAGCAAAAAAGCCATCCACAATAAAGTGGAAAGCTTTTCATTGGTCTAACTA
>JAZKGN010000085.1:0-22247 GCA_040385945.1 Bacteroidota bacterium | reverse complement strand
TTGAAAAAATAGCTTCTCTGTAACCATCAATTGTTTTTGGACTCAAAGACATTTCAAGTGCTATTTCTTTGTATGTTTTTTCAGAACACGCTAGTTTTATAAACTCAATTTCTTTGTCCTTTAAATTTACTTTTACCTGCTCTTCTTCTAAATTATCAATCAGTAATTCTGAAACCATTTCTGAAAAGAAATAACCAGTAGAAATTACAGCATTTAATGCTTCATGAAACAATTCTGGAGTAGTATCTTTTAACAAATAGCCTCGTGCACCATTTCGTATCATTTTAATAATTACAGCTTCATCGTCGTTAACAGAAAGCGCAATGGCTTTATAATTGGGTTGATGCAATTTTAACCACTTCATAGCGGCTAATCCGTCCATAATTGGCATGTTAACGTCCATCAGAATCAAATCGACAGCTACATCTTTATTTTCTTTGATAAAATTTACAAATGCTTTTCCGTTTTCAAAACTATGAATGACTTCAAACTCATCAAAGCTGTTAATTAAAAATTTTAACGACTGTGAAAACAACAAATGATCGTCTACGATTATTACTTTATTCTTCATGGTCGATATTTAAGGGATAACGAAGCACTACTTCAGAACCATTTGAATTGGAATCAATAGTCACTTTTGCTCCAATCAATTTAGATCGCGACTTCATGTTGTGCAATCCCAATCCACTTCTTGCCATTTCAACATCAAAACCAACACCTTGATCGGTTAGGGTAATTATCAAATTATCAGTGTCACATTCCATTTTCATGGCTATTATTTCGCTATGCGAATGGCGTAGAATGTTGTGAATGGCTTCTTGAAAAATTCGATATATAATTAGTTCATGCTCCTTATTAATTGTTGGTATGTCGCCAATTACCTTCAATTCGCATTGGATTTTTTTAAGTTTTCGGATTCTTTCAAAATCGAGTTCAATCGCTTCCTCAAAATTCAAATTGGAAAAATTATCCCGATTAATAATTTTAGATAATATCCGAATTTCATCCAGTGATTTAGCTAAAACTTCCTTTAAATCGGTTAGTTCGTTAATTCTAATTTTACTCACATCCTTCGAATACATATTGACTTGCATAATCGCAACAGAAAGTATTTGCCCTATATTATCATGCAATTCTTTGCTTATTTCCGATAAAGTTTGATCTTTAATTTCGATTCTGGTTTGTACTAACTCGCTTTGAAAATGAAGTTCTGTTTCCATCTTCTCAATTAAATAAGCCGTTTTCTTTTTTTGAAAATAAAAGAAAACAACAAACAATACAATAAGTAAAGTGAGAAACACCAAGCTTAAGGTTGCGACTAATAATTGTACTTTTTCTGGCTCCATATAAATCCGACAATAAAACTGCCATACATTAACAAATTTAATACAAAAAGTACAACACTGAACATAGCACCTAAATCATTGAATAAAAACATTTTTGACGCTAACATGAAAGGTAAAAAAGGGATGTAAAAAAGTAAAACACCCAATATAAACCAAAAATAAATTGACTTCTTATAATGTAAAACCTTACTGGAGTTGATTATTTCTACAAAATACAATGAAGAAAGTATAAGTGTAAATACGGCACCAAGCGCAAAAAAATAACTTAACACTTGTGTAAAAATATCTTCTAAATAAATCATATTCACAATAAAAAATATATTGATCAAAAGTAAGAAGCAATTTGAAATTCTTTTATTTATTATCTTTTTTAAAAGAGCCGATAACAATAGAACATAGCCATTAAATGTGATTAACCAATATAAATTAAATACGATGTAATTTTTTACACCAAACCAAGGATAAAAAAATTTCCCAACAAACTCAGCCAAAAAGGATAAAAAAATTAATACAAGTAGAGATTTTGCTTTTTTATTTGGTAGTTTATTATAATAAAATAGCCCTACGATAGTAGCTAATATGGTGATGTATATGACGTAAAATCGTAGGTTTTCCATTTTATTTTATAGTAAAGGATAATCAATTATTGGTGGATTTCCTAAACCTCCTCCATTCATTGGATCAATATCAGCAATATCCGCATTACTAGACTGCTGTCCATTTTGATAACCCGTTGGACTTAAAAAAATATTGGTCATTCCAGCTTTGTCACCATATTCGGGCTCATTGGGATAAACACCTAAATAAAAACGAATGCCATCAGCAGTGTAATCTATCTTTGCCGCTTCCGATTTAATATAGGCAATATAATTTTCCAATTCTTCCAAAGAATACCAAATCGCATTGGCATCATCATAACCAATTTCACCACTAATTAATCGTGATCTTTCGTTTATGTAATTCTGATTCAATGTTATTGCAAATGCTTTTGTAATTAATTGTGTTGGAGCTGGCATAATTTTAAATTTTATAGTTAGTATCTTACAAAAATATCATTTAAAAAAATGGCAAACAAGGGGAAAAACACCCTTTTTTAAAGAAAAAACAGTAGACTATTTTTTTCCTTCATAATTAAAAAAATACTAAATTTATAAACTAAAAACAATACATTATGAAATGGGATAAAAAAGAAAGCGACAATTTTGATGACCGTAGAGGAATGTCTGGCGGCGGAAAAGCCATTGTTGGTGGTGGAATTATCGGAATCGTTATTTTATTACTCAATATGTTTGGTGGCGAAACTGGGCAATCTATTGGCACTATCTTAGAGCAAACTCAGGGCGCACAAACCGAAGGAGAAGCAACGCAAACTAGAGAACTTTCTGCTGAAGAAAAAGAATTAGGCGCCTTTTCAGAATCGGTTTTTGTGTATAATAATGAAACGTGGACCGAACTTTTCGATAAAAACAACATGCAATACGAAGAGCCAGGCATGGTGTTATTTGACGATGGTGTAAACACCGCTTGCGGAAGTGCCACTTCAGCCTCAGGTCCGTTTTACTGTCCAGGTGATAAAAAAGTGTACATGGATTTACGTTTTTTTGAAGAACTAAAAACCCGTTTTGGAGCGCAAGGTGGCGATTTTGCTATTGCTTATGTTATCGCTCACGAAATTGGTCATCACATACAAACCATCACAGGAACATCGGCAAAAGTGCGTCAATTGCAACAAAATAAAAGTCAAACCGAAGCCAATAAATTATCGGTTTGTCTCGAATTGCAAGCCGATTTTTATGCCGGAGTTTGGGCGCATTACAACAAACAACTTCTCGAAGAAGGCGATATTGACGAGGCTTTAAGTGCTGCTCACGCTGTAGGTGACGATGCCATTCAAAGCAAAATGCAAGGCCATGTTGAACCCGATACCTTTACTCACGGAACTTCAGAGCAACGCATTTATTGGTTCAAAAAGGGCTACGAAACTGGAGATATCAAACAAGGTGATACGTTTTCAGATTTGTTGGATTAGAAACTATTCCAGCTTTCCGTTTCAAGAAAAAGCCGTAAAAAAACATTTTTATATAAAAAACAAGAGCTTCATTTGTCGCTCTTTTTTTTTATTAAAAATTTGTCTTTTTACGGCTTTTTGCTTTTCTCTGCAATCTGGGTTAGAGTAATAGATTAACCCAACCAACCTTCCCTATCCAAGCTTCGATACTGAATCGCTTCTGCAATGTGATTTGAATTTACATTTGTAACGGCTTCTAAATCGGCAATAGTTCTTGCTACTTTCAATATTCTATCAAAAGCTCGCGCCGACAATTGCAATCGTTCCATCGCAGTTTTTAATAATTGTAAAGACACTTCATCCAATTCGCAATATTCCCGAATTTGTTTCGAACTCATCTGCGCATTGTAATGAATGGTATCAAAGGCTTCAAACCGTTGGGATTGGATTTCTCTTGCAGCTGTCACTCGATTCCTGATAGCTATGCTACTTTCTGATTTTCGGGTTTCAGTTAATTTATCAAACGGAACAGGTGTGACTTCAATATGAATATCGATGCGATCTAAAAGTGGTCCCGAAATTTTGCTTAAATACCGTTGCATTTCATTCGGCGATGAACTTGCTGGTGCATCGGGATCGTTAAAATAACCACTCGGACTCGGATTCATGCTTGCTACCAACATAAACGACGATGGATACGTAATGGTGAATTTGGCGCGAGAAATAGTCACTTCTCTATCTTCCAAGGGTTGACGCATCACTTCGAGGACTTCTCGTTTAAATTCGGGTAACTCGTCCAAAAACAAAACGCCATTGTGCGACAACGAAATTTCACCTGGTTGCGGATAACTTCCACCTCCAACCAATGCAACACTAGAAGCCGTGTGATGTGGCGCTCGAAAGGGGCGTTGACTCATCAAACCAGCATCTTTTATTTTTCCGGCAACAGAATGAATTTTGGTCGTTTCCAACGCTTCTTGCAACGTCATCGGAGGCAAAATACTCGGCAAACGCTTCGCTATCATAGTTTTTCCAGAACCTGGTGGACCTATTAAAATAATATTGTGTCCGCCAGCGGCAGCGATTTCCATGCAACGTTTGATACTTTCTTGCCCTTTTACATCGGCAAAATCAAATTCGGGAAAATCGAGTGTTTTATTGAATTCGGTTTGCGTATTAATTACTGTAGGTTCTAAAGTCGACTTTCCTTCAAAAAAATCAATCACTTCGGTCACATTTGAAATTCCGTACACCTCCAAACCACTCACAATCGCAGCTTCTTTTACATTTTGTATCGGAAGAAAAAATCCTTTAAACCCTTCTTCCTTCGCTTTAATAGCAATGGATAAAGCGCCTTTAATCGGTTGCAAACCACCATCAAGTGACAATTCGCCCATGATAATATAATTGTCTACGTCATCGGCTTTGATTTGCCCTGAAGCGATGAGAATACCAATAGCTAAAGTTAGGTCGTAAGCTGAACCTTCTTTTCGCAAATCGGCTGGTGCCAAATTGATGGTTATTTTTTTAACTGGAAGTTGGTAACCGTTGTTTTTTAGCGCTGCTGCAATGCGATAACTACTTTCTTTAATCGCATTATCTGGCAAACCAACAAGATGATATCCTACTCCTTTATCGATATTAACTTCTACCGTTATTGTTGTGGCTTCAACGCCAAAGACGGCGCTTCCGTAGACTTTTACTAACATGGCTTGTACTTTTTAATTGGCTTATAGAATGGTAAATATATAAAAGTTTTAGAAATAGTTCACTTCAAAACTATTTTAAAATAATTGACTATCGGATATAGTGATTTTTCGATTGTTCGATGCATCCATTGCGTCTTTCCCGCGTAGGCGGGAATCTATTTGGATTCCCGCTTGCGCGGGAAAGACGCACCAAGAGCTCAAGACTGTTATTTAAAAGCACACGAAATGTAAAATAAAACATACTTTTTGTAAATTTTACTTGTCAATATGTAAAATAAACTTTACATTTGAATTGAATTTTAAAACCATTATCTATGAAAACTCATTTTTTATTTCCGAACTCGTATAAAAAAATAGGCTGGATTTTATTTGTTCCTAGTCTCATTATGGAACTTATAGTGATACTATTTGATATCAATTTGGATGATTACCTTCAAGTTAAAGTACTTGCTTTATACCAAGATAATTTTAACACCACTTCTCAATTTTTTAGCATCATTGAAAATAGCATTTGCGATGAACTACTAACGGTCTTTTCAATTGTCGGTGGCTTGTTGATTTGTTTTTCCAAACTTAAAACAGAAGACGAATACATTTCCAAAATTAGGTATGAAAGCTTGGTTTGGGCAACGTATTTGAACTATGGATTGATTGTATTTTTCACCCTATTCTTGTATGGAATGCCATATTTGAATGTTTTATTTTACAACATGTTCACTTTGATTTTGTTTTTTATCATTCGATTCCATTACCTCATTTACCAACTAAATACGACAAGCGATGACGAATAATTTAAAGGTTTTGCGCGCTATTAAGAATATTTCGCAAGACGATTTAGCCAAACAAATTGCTGTCAGTCGGCAAACGATAAACGCTATGGAAAAAGGGAAATACGTTCCGTCGACGGTTTTGTCATTAAAACTAGCTCGTTTTTTTGAAAAACCTGTAGAAGACATCTTTACTTTAGAAACTACCGATTAAAAAAAATCCCATTCGTTATTGAATGGGATTTTTTTTATTTTTTAAATTTTGAAATGCCATCTTCAAGCCATTTCTTATATTCACGTTTGTCAAATGTAAAAGCAATTGGTTGTGACAAATCATTACCGTCTGCGTCTAAAATGACATACAAAGGTTGTGAATTACTTTTGTAACGTGTAATCTGATAATCGGTCCATTTGTTGCCAATAGTTATTACTTCTTTTCCAGTTGTTTTAGAAACGTATTGTTTTTCTTTAGGCAAATCAATTTTTCTATCACAATACAACGAAATCAAAACAACATCTTCTTTTAAAATTTTAAGAACGCCAGCATCAGACCAAACATTATCTTCCATTTTTCTACAGTTTGCACAAGCATCACCTGTAAAATCTAGAAGAACGGGCTTATTTACTTTTTTAGCGTAGGCTAATCCGTATTCATAATCTTCGAAAGCTATAATTCCGTGTGGTCCAAAATGAGCATGCTCTGGCAATTCTGATTTATTAGCAGTCGACGATCCGAAACCTGTTGTACTTTCAGCATAATTTATTGGAGGTGTTAATCCACTTAGTATTTTCAATGGTGCGCCCCATAATCCTGGAATCATGTAAAAAGTAAATGTAGTTACTAAAATGGCCATCATTAATCTTCCAACGCCTAATCTATCTGCTTTTTGATAATCGTGAGGCAACATGAATTTTCCAAATAAATACAACGCCCAAGCTCCAAAAATGGCTATCCAAATAGCAATAAATAATTCTCTTTCTAACAAATGTTTTTGCAAAACCAAATCGGCATTTGATAAAAATTTGAACGCAAAAGCCAATTCTAAAAATCCAAGTGAAACTTTTACTGTATTTAACCATCCACCCGATTTTGGTAATGAATTCATCCAACCAGGAAACATTGCAAATAACATAAACGGAAGCGCAATTGCTAATGAAAATCCTAACATTCCAACTATTGGTGCTATTCCGCCTTTAGAAGCCGATTCTACCAATAAAGTACCTACAATTGGGCCAGTACAAGAAAAAGAAACTACAGCTAATGCTAATGCCATGAAAATGATTCCGATTATGCCTCCTTTATCTGCTTTAGAATCTAATTTTGTTGCCCAAGAACTTGGTAAAATAATTTCAAATGCCCCTAAGAATGAAAGTCCGAAAACGACCAATAAACCAAAGAAAATTAAATTAAACCAAACACTTGTAGATAGTTCGTTTAGTGCTTCCGCTCCAAATAATGCGGTAATTAAAGATCCTAAAAGAACATATATCGCAATAATTGAAATACCGTAAATAACTGCATTTCTTACACCTTGTGCTTTTGATTTACTTTGTTTTGTAAAAAAACTAACCGTCATTGGTATCATTGGAAAAATACAAGGCATTAATAATGCCGCAAATCCTCCTAAAAAGGCTAATAAAAATATGGTCAACAAACTTTTTTCGTCATCTACAGTCTCACTTATTTTTGGCTCAGCTTGTTTTATGGTGGCTTGTTCTTCAGAGAGATTGATTTGCGATTTTAATAATGTACTATCTGGTATTTCTTTATCCGTTGAATCAACAACCACTGGAGTTGCAACTACAACACTAGAAACTTTCGGAATTTCAAATACAAAATCTTTGCTATCATTGATACACGATTCTTTACAAACCTGATATTCAAGATACAATTTTATTTTTGTTGTCTTTGGATTGGTGATTTTTACTTTTTGAGTAATGGTAACATTGTGTTCGAAGTAATACTCATCAACACCAAAAACGTCGTTAAATTGCTTCTTATACGGACTTTCAATAGCTTTCCCTATCAAATCAAAATTTCCTGCTTGGTCTTTAAAAGTCAGTATCATCGGAAGCGGACCGTCTTCAGGTGTGAATTGTGAATAAACATGCCAACTGTTTTCAATAGTTCCGTTTAAGATTAAATTGAACTCGTTTTCGCTAAGTTTTTCAACTTTAGATTTCCATTTTACGGGTTGTTTGATTTGTGAAGTTACATTGACTGTAACCAAAAATACCATTAATAAGTAAATTATTCTTTTCATTTATGTGCGCTTATTTGTAAAATTTTAGTTGTGTTTTCTGTTATTTTAAATCGTTCGTCTTGTCTTTTATTAATAACCCAAATGATTTGATTATCAGAACATAAGAGCCAGACATTTGACTTATCTAATAAAGACATTTTTTCATCTTTAAAATACTTACTTAATTTCTTTTTGCCCTTCATTCCGAAAGGATAAAAAGAATCGGCTTCTTCCCATTTTCTTAAAACCAATGGAAATTGCAACGTATCTTCATCGACAAATATACAATTTGAATTGGGTTGTGAAATGTCACTTACATTACAAAACGTAAATTTTAAGGGAAAATTAACTTGCGAAGTTGTTTTATCTATGAAATACGTGTCGGTAATTGGCTCCTTCTTTGCGGATAGAATCAGTTGATTTCTGTTTTTCAACAACACATGTGTATCTGAAAAAACTTGTTTTCCCGATTGTGCTGAGAGCAAATTATAAATATCGTCCCAAGCGGTAAATCCGAAAGTTGAAAACCAATGAAACAAATACGCATTTCGATTTTCAAGACGCTGCAACTGATCAATATCAAAATGATATTCGTCGCCTATTTCTTTGCAAACTTTAGCAAAAATAATACTTGAAGCATCATCAACCATAGATTTGGATTGTTGTAAATAGTGTAATGTATTTTGAAACGAATCGAGAAATTTGGGATTACTTTCTTTCAAAATCGGAACTAAATGGTGTCGGATTTTGTTTCTTAAATAATTATCCGAAGCATTACTTAAATCTTCTCTCCATTGAATGTTATTAGCTTTAGCATAGTTTTCTATTTCTTCACGAGAAAAAGGCAATAAAGGCCGGAATATCTTATCGTTTAATGTCGGAATTCCAGTTAAACCATCCAAACCTGTTCCGCGAGATACGTTAATTAGAAACGTTTCTAAAGTATCGTCTAGATGATGTGCTGTAGCAATAAAATCAATATTATTTTCTTCCATTTGCTCATAAAACCAATTGTAGCGCAAATTTCGCGCTGTTACTTGAATGGATTCTTTGATTTCTTTAGCGATTTTTTTGGTTTCAAAAAATCCGATTTGCAAGTGTAAGTTGTTTTTTTCTGCATAATCTTGAATAAACTGCATATCGGCATCACTTTCTTCTCCTCGAAGTTTAAAATCGCAGTGCAGCAATCCGAATTCATATTCTAATTGTTGGAATAAATGCACCAAAACCATACTGTCAATTCCGCCACTAACCGCAATATAAAAGCGACTGTCTTTTAAAAACGGGAAATTAGTAGTGATGTGATTGGTGAATTTTTTAAGCATTTCCAAAAGTACTTATTTCATTTTAATTTAAGACAAAACTTCAAACATCGCTTTGGCTTTTAGCAAGCATTCCTCGTATTCTTTTTCTGGTTCAGATAATGATGTAATGGCGCTACCTACAGAAAAGGAAAGATAATGGTTCTTTTCATTGTATAAAATACTTCGGATAACAACATTAAAATCGAAATCGTTATTCGGAGTAAAATAACCTACTGCTCCGCTGTATAGTCCGCGTTTGGTTTCTTCCAAGTCTTCAATAATTTGCATGGCTGAAATTTTTGGAGCACCTGTCATGCTTCCCATTGGAAAGGTCGTTTTGATGATTTCTATCGGAGACGTTGTGTGCGTCACTTTTGAAACAACAGTCGATATCATTTGATGTACTTGCTTAAAAGTATATATTTTACACAATTCTTCCACTTCCACAGACCCTTTTGTAGCAGTTCTCGACAAATCATTACGCACCAAATCGACAATCAT
Source organism: Bacteroidota bacterium (assembly GCA_040385945.1). Lineage (GTDB taxonomy): Bacteria > Bacteroidota > Bacteroidia > Flavobacteriales > Flavobacteriaceae > Flavobacterium. The sequence goes on along the minus strand of JAZKGN010000085.1, from coordinate 12,369 downwards.
AATATTCTCGGAACGTTCTTTTGGATTTTCTGATAATTGTTGTTTGGAGTTGGAGTCCAAATCGGCATCTAAAAAGCGTTTGGATGTTCCTTTTATAGGTTGTGAAATAACTTTTTCTCCGTCTTTCTTCAAATAGCGTTCGGGTGATGCTGATAGCAAGTAGTGATATGCGTTTTTAAAATACACCGCAAATGGAGGTTCTGAAATACCGTTGAGTTTTTGATAGATAGTTATTGGATGAATTGTTGCGTTTTCGGCATAAAATTCCATACAAAAATTCGCTTCATAAATGTTGCCAAGTTGAATGTGTTCGAGCATTTTTTGGACTTTGAGAAGGTAATTTTCTTTTGAAATTCTTGGTTGAATTGAGATGGAAGTTGGAAGCTCGGAAATGGAAGAAGAAAAATTGAGAATTTCAATTATATCGGATTCTATTTCATCATCACAAAGGTGTAAATACTGAATTTCTAATTGATTTCCTTTCAGAAAAAAGAGTTTTTTAGGCTGAAAAAAGTACATATCGGGAAATGCCAAACCATCAAAATTAGTTGATTTTAACGCTTCTATATCATTTTTTAAATCGTACGATAAATAACCAAAAAGCCAATCGTTGGTTTGACTTTGGTATTGATGCAAATCTTCAAAGGCATTGTGAAAATCGGTTTTGATAGAAGTCAATGCATCAACAGCCAAAACACAATCGAAGGTGGTATAGTTTTGATGGTACTGATTGGAATCTAAAAAGACAACTTCTCTGAATTGATTTCCCCACAACAAAAGTTGTTGTTTGAATGCAATTGGATCTTCAATTTGTTTATAAATAGTCGTTCTCAAAAATTGATTTTTTACTTCTCAAAAGTACAATAAAAAAATAGTTGAAGTCAATCGCAGCTTTCGAAAATTTTGGCACGATTTTTAGATGTACGAAATATGGTCTAAAATTAATTTAAAACATAGTTTATTATTAATGATAAAATTACTTATAACTATTAGTTGAATACAATTATCTAAATAATAACTTTAAATTAATTTATCATGAACAAAAACACCAAAATCGCCTTGGCTTTGCTAATCGTTGGCATCGCTATTTCTTGTAAACAAGCAGGTACTGACAATGCTGCTGAAGCCACTTACGACAAAAGTAATGCTGTTGCCGACAGCGCAAGTGTCGCCTCTTCATCGGCAGCTGTACAACAAAAGAACAATAACCGAAAATTTGTTAGAACGGCTGATATTCAGTTTAAAGTCAAAAATGTTGCTAAATCGACAACTCTTATTGAAGATGTTACGAACAAATTTGGCGGATTTGTAACCTACACTAATTTACAAAGCACCATTACCAATGAAGAACGTACGAAAGTGAGTCCAGACAGCACTTTAATCAACACCAAATATACCGTAGAAAACAACCTAACGATTCGTGTACCAAATACCCAAATGGATACCGTAATTAAAACGATTGCAAAACAAATTGGTTTTTTAAATCACCGAATCATCAAAGCCGACGATGTAACATTGCAATTGCTTTCGAACAAAATGGCTCAAAAAAGAAACGCTGGAACTGAAAAAAGACTAGCCAACGACATTGACACAAAAGGTAAAAAACTGAATCAGATTATTGATGCTGAAGAAGTTTTAGAAACCAAAAAAGAACAAACCGATTCCAAAACCATCGAAAACTTATCACTTGAAGACCAAGTCAATTTTAGTACGTTGACACTACAAATTTACCAAGATCAAACTACAAAGCAAGAGATGATTGCCAATGAAAAAAGCGTCAATGCGTACCGACCAAACATTGGATTGCAAATTTGGGACAGCTTTAAATCGGGTTGGTTTATACTAGAAGAAATGATTTCGTTTGTTGTAGTGCTTTGGCCTTTTGTATTGGTAGGCTTCTTAGGATTTATTGGCTATAAAAAGCTGATAAAAAAACAAGTGTAAAAACAAAAACCCGCTAAAATAGCGGGTTTTTTTATATCAACTAAACGTGTTAAACATGTAAAGCTCTGTTGTCTGTTGCAGCCAAAGCCGCTTCTTTTACAGCTTCTGCAAAAGTAGGATGTGCGTGTGACATTCTTGAAATATCTTCGGCACTTGCTCTGAATTCCATTGCAGTTACCGCTTCCGCGATTAAATCGGCACAACGTGCACCAATCATGTGAACTCCAAGAACCTCATCGGTTTTAGCATCGGCTAAGATTTTTACAAATCCATCTAAATCGCCACCAGCTCTTGCTCTTCCTAAAGCTTTGAAAGGAAAACTTCCAGCTTTGTAGGCAACACCAGCTTCCTTTAATTGCTCTTCGGTTTTACCAACAGCAGCGACTTCTGGCCATGTGTAAACGACACCTGGAATTAAATTGTAATCAATATGAGGTTTTTGTCCTGCAAGGATTTCAGCTACTACAACTCCTTCTTCTTCTGCTTTGTGTGCCAACATTGCACCACGAACTACATCACCAATGGCGTAAATATTAGAAACATTAGTTTGTAAATGATCGTTTACTTCTACCATGCCTCTTTCGGTAAGCTTTACTCCTGCTTTGTCGGCGTTTAATCCGTCAGTATATGGACGACGTCCTACAGCAACAAGACAATAATCGCCTTCTAAAGAAATGGTTTCGCCTTTGGCATTATCGGCTTGCACCGTAACTGTTTTACCTTTTTTAGTAACCGATTTTACTTTGTGAGACGTGTAAAATTTCATGCCTTGTTTTTTCAAGACTTTGGTCAATTCTTTCGACAATCCAGCATCCATACCCGGAATAATTCTGTCTAAATATTCAACAACTGAGACTTGAGCTCCCAATCGCAAATACACTTGACCCAATTCAATTCCGATAACTCCACCACCAATAATAACTAAATGTTTTGGAACTTCCGATAATTTTAATGCCTCAGTTGAAGTGATGATTCTATCTTTATCCAACTTTATAAAAGGCAAACTAGATGGTTTTGAACCTGTAGCGATAATGATGTTTTTACTTTCTATCGTTTCAGAAGTACCATCGGCTTTTGCAATTGCAACGTGTGTAGCATCTACAAACGACCCCAATCCCTCAAAAACAGTAATTTTATTTTTGTTCATTAAAAAGTTAATTCCACCTACGGTTTGGTCAACAACTGCTTGTTTACGAGCAATCATTTTTTCCAAATTTAACTTTACATTTCCAGTAACTTCGATACCATGATCGGCAAAATGCTGCAATTCTTCGTAATGATGAGACGACGCTAATAACGCTTTTGAAGGAATACATCCTACGTTTAAACACGTTCCACCAAGAGAACTGTATTTTTCGATAATGGCAGTTTTAAATCCCAATTGGGCGCAACGAATGGCTGATACATATCCGCCTGGACCTGAACCTATGATGACTACGTCAAATGAATTCATATATTTTATTGTTTTGTTTACTATTCAAAAAATCGATTACAAAAGTAAGGTTTTTTGATTAAAATCGTCATAGATTTTTGACGAAATAAGTAGCTTTTAAAAAAAAATCACTCGGAAAAAATAGTGTCTTTCCGAGTGATAAAATAATAAAGCGATTTGGTATATTAATGCTTAATAAACACTTTCGATGTTATAGTCTCAGAATTGGTTTTTATCGTTAGTATGTACAACCCTTCGCTAATGCTCTCAGAGTTCATTGTAAATTCGTTTGAACCCTCAATTCCCATTTCATTTATAGATGAAACTAATTGTCCGTAACTATCTCTCAATTGAATAGTAACCGTAGATTCCTCAGCTAAAAAACAAGCCATTCTAATACTTCCGTTTGCTGGATTAGGAGAAACTACTAAAGCATTTAGTGTGGTAAACACATAAGGTGATGACAAAGAACTCATCATTGTTGCTGTGGTTCCATTCGCACAAATAGCTCTCACTTGATACGTATACGATGTACCTGTAGTCAATCCACTAATTACAATTGAATTGCTACTAGCAGTAACTGTAATGAAAGCGGATAAACTATTTATTGGTTTGTATATAACAACATAACCTACCGCTCCACTAACAGCATTCCAATAAAGGTTTGCAGTTGTTTGACTAACATTTGATGACCCTAATTCTGTAGGTGCAGCACATTGAATGATACATGGTGAGGTACTAAATGTTGTTGGTGTTGACCACGGACTTAGCTCAAAATTTGTTCCTGATGCTGTACCACACACTTTTTGGACTTGCCATACATAACCTGACGAACAACTTAAATTACCCAATTGATAAGGCATTGTAACATTATTTACTACAATCCAAGTATTAGAATTGGCGCTGTGATATCGTATATTGTACAAACTAGCCGCCGTTGTTATTGGTCCCCAATGAAGAACAGCACTTGTTTGATTAATATTTGTTGTTGATAGTCCTGTTGGTGTTGCACACGGATTCGGATTTGTACAAGCTAACGTACTAAAAGTTGAACCAACCGACCACGGACTTACTCCAGAAAGTGTTCCTGGTGTTGTAGTACAAACTCGTTGTACTTGCCATTCATAAACAGTTCCGCATGTTAGATTACCCAATTGATATGGTAAAGTGACATTATTTATTGTAATCCAAGTTGTCGAATTACCACTGTGGTATCTGATGTTATAATGATTATTCGTTGAAGCTGCTGGAGTTAGATTAAGTACTGCACTTGTTTGTGTCATATTAGTCGCCGTTAATCCAATCGGAGCAACACATGGAGTTGAACATGGAAGCGTTGTAAATGTAACTGTCGACCACGGACTTACAATAGCAGTTCCAGCCGAGTTACTACAAACTTGTTGCACTTGACAGATGTAAACTCCACCACAATTTAATCCACTTAGTGTTAATGGTGAACTTACATTGTTTAGAACAATCCAATTCGGATTTCCATCCATACGGTATTGAACATTATAAAGTGTCGTTGTGTTTGGTGTTACCCAAGTTATAACAGCACTATTTTGTGTAGTTGAAGCCACCGAAAGTGATGTTGGTGCTACACACGGATTTGGACAAGCTAACGTACTAAAAGTTGCACCAACCGACCACGGACTTACTCCAGAAAGTGTTCCAGGTGTTGTACTACAAATCTGTTGTACTTGCCACTCAAATACAGTTCCACATGGTAAATTACCCAATTGATATGGTAAAGTGACATTATTTATTGTAATCCAAGTTGTCGAATTACCACTGTGGTATCTGATGTTATAATGATTATTCGTTGAAGATGCTGGAATTAGATTAAGAACAGCACTTGTTTGTGTCATATTCGTTGCTGTTAATCCTATTGGAACAACACATGGAGTTGAACATGGAAGCGTAGTAAATGTAACTGTCGACCACGGACTTACAATAGCAGTTCCAGCCGAGTTACTGCAAACTTGTTGTACTTGACAGATATAAACTCCACCACAATTTAATCCTGTTAGTGTTAATGGTGAACTTACATTATTCAAAACAACCCAATTCGGATTTCCATCCATACGGTATTGAACATTATAAAGCGTCGTTGTATTTGGTGTTACCCAAGTTATAACAGCACTATTATGTGTAGTCGAAGCTACCGAAAGTGATGTTGGTGCTGCACACGGATTTGGACAAGCTAACGTACTAAAAGTAGTACCAACTGACCACGAACTTGGTGTGTTTGCTGTACTACAAACCTGTTGCACTTGCCAAACATAACCTGTACCACAAGTAAGATTGCCTAATTGATATGGGGCACCAACATTATTCACAACGATCCAAGTAGAAGAATTTGCACTGCGGTATCTAATGTTATAAATACTAGGTGTTGCAACAATATTTGGATTCCAGTTAAGAACCGCACTCGTTTGATTAACATTTGTCGTAACTGATCCTGTCGGAGTTGGACATGGATTGGCGCAAGCTAACGTACTAAAAGCAGCGCCAATTGACCACGGACTTACACCAGAAAGTGTTCCGGGTGTTGTACTACAAATCTGTTGTGCTTGCCATTCAAATCCTGTTCCGCATGGTAAATTGCCTAATTGATAAGGTAAAGTGACATTATTTAGAGTAATCCAAGTAGTTGAATTTCCACTATGGTATCTAATGTTGTAATGATTATTCGTTGAAGCTGCTGGAGTTAGATTAAGAACAACACCTGTTTGGCTCATATTCGTTGCGACCAATCCGGTTGGAGCAGTACACGGATTTGAACAAGGAGTCGTTGTAAAGGTGACATTAGACCAATCGCTATATAATGGAGTTGTCACTCCAGTTTGATAGCAAACCTGTTGCACCTGACCTACATATACTCCACCACAATTTAATCCTGTTAAAGTGAATGGAGAACTTACATTGTTTACAACAACCCAATTAAGGCTTCCCGATGTTTGATATCGAATGTTATAATGAGATACATTATTCGAAGTTGGCCAAGATATCGTAACACTATTTTGCGTAATAGCGGAAACTGAGAGTTGTGTTGGAGCCAAACATTGCGAATACGATTGACTCGGAGCAAAAATTTGGAATGCATAAAACAATGAAATAACTAAAAAGTAGAATTTCTTCATCTGAACAAATTTTAAAATTGCAATAGTAAATTTAGAAATAATTTTTATTAAAGAATACAAATAACACGTTTTTTGAATCTTTATAAATGACTAATTAATTGATTTTTAGAATATTAAATCATTTAACAACTGTTTATCACCTCAATTATAATACAATGAGTAAGATTTAACTGATAGTTAAATTTGAAACCTCAAGTACTTTTAGCAATTCGATTTCGGATAAAAAAGTCGGGATTTTATTTATACTTTTTTGTTATTCAACTTACTGTTCTTAAATCCGTAAGCAAAGTAAAATACCAAACCTATACTCAACCAAATTCCAAACCATTTCCAATTGGAAACTGCCATTCCAGTTAATAAATAACAACATGATATTAATCCGAGTAACGGAATTAATGACAAGTTTTTAAGAAACGCTAAAACTGCCATTACAATACACAATACAAAGAAAACCAATAAGGGTAAATTGGTGGCTATTGTACCTTCTGAAAATTCACAACAGCTACTAAAATAGGTTGGAAATAAATACTGCACTAAGATAGCTACTGCGACAATCAATAACGGAAAAATAAATTTCGAATTGATATATGGTATCCTGAATTTTCCTTTGGTAGCGCGTTCTGCCAATTCCGATTCACTTTGAGGTGAAAGCATCAATACACCGCCACAAACCAATACGAAGGCAAACAAGGTTCCGATACTTGTAAAGTCTAAAACGAAGTTTTCGTCGGTAAAAAATATCGGAATACCTACTACTAACCCGGTTATAATAGTCGCAAATCCGGGTGTTTTATGTTTCGGATGAATCTCAGCAAATTTCTTTGGCATTAGACCATCACGACTCATCGTCATCCAAATTCTAGGCTGTCCCATTTGAAAAACCAGCATCACACTTGTCATTGCAACAACTGCAGCAATAGACACGATAAACAACATCCATTTGACACCTTTAAGTGCAAAAATTTCTGCTAGTGGATCGCTTACACCTAATAACGTATACGATACCATTCCTGTAATTACCAAAGCTAAAATGATGTACACAACTGTACAAATCACTAGCGAATAAATCATTCCGCGAGGCAAATCACGTTGTGGATTTTTACTTTCTTCTGCCAATGTTGAAACTGCATCAAAACCAATATAGGCGAAGAAAACTGCCGAAACACCACCCATTACTCCAGTAAAACCGTTTGGCATAAATGGTGTCCAATTATTGATATCGATATAAAAAGCACCTACAATAATAACTAAAAGAATGATAGCTAACTTTATGTAAACCATCGCATTGCTGATATTTCTAGATTCTTTTGTGCCTTTATAAACCAAATAGGTGATTAAAATATTGATTAATACAGCAGGTAAATCAAAGATGACTTTTAGACTGCCAATTGTTGGTGCGTTTTGCCATGCTAATAAACCCTCTCCTGTTTTGTTTTCAAGAAAAGCTGCGTGTGCCGATTTGTAATTTATGGTAAGCCATTCGGGTAAATGAATGTGAAAACTTTCGAGTAAATTGGTAAAATAACCACTCCATGAAAAGGCGATGTAAATATTTCCAATAGAATATTCCATCAACAATGCCCAACCAATTATCCACGCGAAAACTTCCCCAAAAGAAACATAAGCATAGGTGTAAGCACTTCCTGAAACTGGAACTCTTGATGCAAATTCGGCGTAACACATGGCTGTAAATCCACATGCAATGGCGCAAATGATATACAAAATCACAACACCTGGTCCGCCCGAAAAACAAGCATTTCCAATAGCACTAAACGTTCCACCACCTATTATTGCTGCAATACCAAAAAAAGTTAAATCCTTTACCGTTAACACTTTATTTAATCCCGAATGTTCGCCATCACCACCTTGTTGCAAAATTGTTGAAGTTGATTTTCTTCTGAATAAATTGGATAGACTCATAGTGTTTTGGTTTGAAATAATTTATTGGTAAAGTAACGCTTTGCTAACTTATATTAAAAACAAATATATAAAACTTCATGAATAGTTGAGAAATAAAAAAGGTAGCCTATTAGACTACCTTTTTTACTATATAATTTGAAACATTACTTATGCCAAGTCATAACGATCTAGGTTCATTACTTTATTCCACGCCGCTACAAAGTCATTAACAAACTGCTCTTGACCATCAACACAACCATAAACTTCGGCAAGAGCTCTGAGTTCTGAATTAGAACCAAAGATAAGATCCACTCGAGTTCCTGTCCATTTCAATGCACCTGTTTTGCGATCACGACCTTCAAATACGTCTTGATTTTCTGCACTCGCTTTCCAAGTCGTATTCAAATCCAATAAGTTCACAAAAAAATCATTGGTCAAAGTTTCAGGACGATTGGTAAAAACACCAAGTCTTGACTGATCAAAGTTCGTATTCAACACACGCATTCCACCCACTAGAACAGTAAGTTCTGGAGTAGTTAAAGTTAACAGTTGTGCTTTGTCAATTAGTAATTCTTCTTCCGATACCGTGTATTTTGTCTTCACATAATTTCTAAAACCATCAGCTTGAGGTTCAAGCACTGCAAATGATTCAACATCGGTTTGCTCTTGTGAAGCATCACCTCTACCTGGAGTAAAAGGTACTGTTACGTTATATCCAGTTTGTTGTGCTGCTTTTTCAACTCCGGCACAACCAGCCAAAACAATCATGTCGGCTAGAGATACTTTTTTACCTCCTGTTTGAGCATTATTGAAATCCGCTTGAATACTTTCAAGTTTTGATATTACTGTTGCTAATTGTGTTGGATTATTGACATCCCAATTTTTTTGCGGTGTCAAACGAACACGAGCACCATTAGCACCACCTCGTTTATCCGATCCTCGAAACGTTGAAGCAGATGCCCATGCTGTAGCTACCAATTGCGATACCGACAAACCTGAATCAATTACTTTAGACTTTAATGCAGCAATGTCGTTAACGTCAATTAATTGATGGGTAACAGCTGGAATTGGATCTTGCCAGATTAATTCTTCTTTAGGCACTTCTGGACCTAAATAACGGGAAATCGGCCCCATATCACGATGCGTTAACTTGAACCATGCACGTGCAAAAGCATCATTAAATTCGTCTGGATTTTCAAAAAACCGTCTTGAAATTTTCTCATAAATAGGATCAAATCGTAGCGATAAATCGGTAGTCAACATAAACGGTGCGTGACTTTTTGATGGATCATGCGCGTCAGGTACAGTACCTGCTCCTGCTCCGTTTTTAGGTTTCCATTGATGTGCTCCCGCGGGACTTTTAGTTAATTCCCATTCGAAGCCAAACAAATTCTCAAAGTAATTGTGGCTCCATTTTGTTGGTGTAGTTGTCCATGCGCCTTCAAGTCCACTCGTAATGGTATCTCCACCTTTTCCTGTACCAAAAGTATTTTTCCAACCTTGACTTTGTTCTTCGATGCTGGCTCCTGCTGGTTCAACACCTACATACTGACCTGGATCGGCAGCACCATGTGTTTTACCTAATGTGTGTCCGCCCGCAATAAGTGCCACCGTTTCTTCATCGTTCATCGCCATACGACCAAAAGTCTCTCTAATATCGATGGCTGCTAAAACTGGATCTGGGTTTCCATTAGGTCCTTCCGGATTCACATATATAAGTCCCATTTGAACTGCTGCCAGCGGATTTTCCAATTCTCGATTGCCCGAATAACGTTGGTCATCCAACCACTTTCCTTCAGCTCCCCAATAAATATCTTCTTGTGGTTCCCACACATCTTCGCGTCCACCTGCAAAACCAAACGTTTTAAATCCAGCTGATTCAAGAGCACAATTTCCTGCAAGAATCATCAAATCGGCCCATGAAATTTTCTTGCCGTATTTTTGTTTGATTGGCCATAATAGCAAACGAGCTTTATCAAGATTGCCATTGTCAGGCCAACTGTTGAGTGGCGCAAAACGTTGTGTTCCTGAACCTCCTCCACCTCGACCGTCGGCGATACGATACGTCCCAGCACTGTGCCACGCCATTCGAATAAAGAATGGTCCGTAGTGACCGTAATCGGCTGGCCACCAATCTTGAGAATTGGTCATTAAATCGAAGATATCTTTTTTTACCGCAGCCAAATCAAGACTTTTGAATTCCTCAGCATAATTGAACTTCTCATTCATCGGATTCGATAAAGTAGAATGTTGACGAAGAATGTTCAATTTTAATTGATTAGGCCACCAGTCATTATTTCGTGAGCCACCACCAGCGGTTTGGTTTAAAGCACCACCTAAAAAAGGACACTTGCTTTCGCTATTATTGCTTTCCATAGTATAATTGATTTTTTAATTTGATTAACTTTCATTGCTAAAGTATCAAAATTTATAGCATTGAAAATCTTTTTTTCATAGATAAAAACTATAGTTATTACTAAAATCAATTATAAATTCTGATATTCCCTTTTTAAATTCACTCCAAGTTTATGCCTATTCTTTAATAGTAAATTATAATCAAAAGCTATTTTTATTTTGTCCTTTTAGCAACTACCTTTGCACCGTTAAAAAAATAACATTTAAACCATATAAATTATGTCATTAGTAGGAAAAAAATTCCCAAACATTACGGTTGACGCTATCTCTTTTATGGGAGATAACTTAAGAATTAATGTTCTTGATGAGGCAACTAAAAACAATAAAAAAGTAATTTTATTTTGGTATCCGAAAGATTTTACTTTTGTATGTCCAACCGAATTGCATGCTTTTCAAGCAGCTTTAGAAGCATTTGAAGAAAGAAACACCATGGTAATTGGTGCTTCTTGCGATACCAACGAAGTGCACTTTGCTTGGTTAAATACGCCAAAAAACAACGGTGGAATTGAAGGTGTGAAATACCCTCTTTTAGCAGATACTACACGAAACTTATCAATAGCTTTAGACATTCTTGATGCTGAATTTGTGTATGATGAAGAACTAGATGAAGAATTAATTGCTGGTTCAAATGTTACTTACAGAGCCACTTATTTGATAGATGAAACAGGTAAAATCTTCCACGAAAGTGTAAACGACATGCCACTTGGTAGAAATGTTGACGAATTTTTACGTTTAATTGATGCTTACACCCATGTACAAACTAATGGTGAAGTTTGTCCAGCCAATTGGCAAAAAGGAAAAGAGGCAATGAGTGCTGACAGAAACAGTACAGCTGCTTATTTGGCATCTAATTAATACAATTGCAATCTTTTAAAAACGCTTCTGATGAAAATTTCAGAAGCGTTTTTTTTTATTGAAACAATTACCTTTTTCCTATATTGCAACAAATTCCAAACCATGAAAACTAATATTATACTGTTGCTTTTGCTAACTTCTTTTTCTGCTTATTGTCAAGATACTATTATTACTTTTAGAGGAAGTAAATTACCAGCCAAAATAACAGCTATTAATGATACTACTATTTCATATACGAGATCAGATAGGAAAAATACTGACACTTTCACTATTTCTAAAAATGAGGTTTGGGAAATAAAGTATGCTAATGGTACTTCTACTGATTTTTTTACAGCAGCCGAAAAATCAAGATCATTAGAGGAAATTAAAAATCATGTTGTTGAAATGATTAACAAATATGGTTACGAAGAAGATTCTGATAATCAAAAATACCTTGCGACTTTTGAAAGCGATTATCTTCGACTTGCCATTATGAAAAAGGACAAAGTTAAAAGCAAGGGATTTTTATTTGATTTTTCAAACGTTTTCCAATTTCATCCAGTTTCCGAAAGAGGAAAAGATATTGCTTATATCAACATTTATGTTTCCTTTCTCGACAATCCAAAAACGATGAAATGGGCAAAGCAAAAACTCATCATGAGAGTTCATGGCCATTCTGAAGCCTATGATATTATGCGTTCA
>JAZKGN010000084.1:0-18528 GCA_040385945.1 Bacteroidota bacterium | reverse complement strand
GCAGCATTTTGCAATAAATTGTAGGCTACGAAACGGTCGTTATCGGTTGCTTCAGGATCGTTTAAGATGTTATTTAGTTTTTGCAAATGCGAAGTTCGCAACATAAACGAAACGTCGTTCATGGCTTCTTGCGCTAACAATTCGATACCTTTTGGATCGATGGTTAGGATTTCTCTATCGTCTAATTGCGTTACTTTTACGTAATCGGAAGTTATTTTTTTGTAGTGCGTATCGTCTTTTAAAATCGGATACGGATCTTGGTATATAAAGTCCATTTTTGGTTATTTTGAAGGCGTAAAGTTAGGGAAAGTCTTGTTGTTCTGCAAGGTGTGTTAAACAATCCTTCAGTACATAAAGGCAACGCCTTTTTAACTTATTTTAAAAAAACCAACTCGCCACAAAAATAGCAGTAATCACACAAATCAAATCCACTAACAACATTGTTCCTAACGTATAACGTGTGTTCTTCACTTTAATCGATCCGAAATAAACAGCAATCACATAAAAAGTCGTTTCGGCGCTACATTGGAAAATACAGCTCAGTCTTCCGGTGAACGAATCAGGTCCAAATGTACGCATCGAGTCGATCATAAAGCCACGCGAGCCTCCTGAGCTAAATGGTCGTAACATCGCCACTGGTAACGAATCGGTGACTTGTTTAGCTACGCCGATATTGGCAAATAAAAAGGAAATTCCGTTACTGATGATTTCGAACAAACCACTATTTCTAAAGAACGAAATAGCGACTAACATTCCCATTACATATGGAAAAATAGTAACTCCCGTTTTTAAACCGTTGTTGGCTCCAGTAACAAAAGTGTCAAAGATGGTGGTGCTTTTTTCAACAAATTTTTTCTCATTGATGAAAGAAAACACCAATGTAAATCCGATAATAGCCACCAACATCAATCCGGAAAGATTAGATGTAAAGAAATTTTTTCCTATCAAATCCAGTCCGTTGACATAAAATAACAATCCAACAATCGCTGCAATTATTGTCATTAAAGCAACAACTAACGAAGCGCTTTTAAAATTAATTCTTTGCTTAAGACCTACAATTAAAAAGGCGGCAATAGTTCCGATAAAAGAAGTAATGATACAAGGCAACATCACATCGGCTGGATTGGCAGCATTTTCTGCAGCCCGATACCCAATAATGGATGTCGGAATTAATGTCAAACCTGCGGCATGCAAACACATAAACATAATTTGCGCATCGCTGGCTTTGTCTTTTTCGGGATTGAGTTCTTGCAAACTTTCCATTGCTTTTAATCCGAATGGCGTGGCTGCCGAATCCAAACCTAAGAAATTAGCCGCAAAATTCAACGTCATATACGATATCGAAGAGTGATTTTTTGGTACTGATGGGAACACTTTGGTAAACATCGGACTCAATCTTTTAGCGAGCTTTTCGGCTGCACCAGAAACGATTAATAATTCCATCAATCCACAGAAAAAAGCCAAATAGGCAATCAACGGAATGATTAAATCGAGTAAGCTGTTTTTACAAGTAGGTAATAGTCCGTCTGATTTCTGAACGCCACTGTAAATTTTTACCGTTTTGTTTTTATACACATAGGTTGTGTCTATGTTTAGCGTATCTTTATTAACGATTATAGTCTTATCGGGAGCCGTTTCGATGCTGTCTTTTACAAAAGCTGGAATTTCATTTAGGTATTTTTCGGAGATTAAAATGGGGTCGTCTTTTTTTCCGTTTAAAACGTAATCAATCGTATAACTATTACCGATAAACAAACTGAAGATTACAAATACGATGGATGAAATAAAAATAGCTAGCCAAAATCTGCTTAATACCATAATTCGTTATTTTTTTGTAAATGTAACATTTCTCGCTTTTGAAATAAAAAATATTTTTGATAGATAATAAACCTTTTGTTGCATCAATTCGTATACTCTTATATGGTTAGTTGTAATATAGTATATACAGCTTTTATCGATTATTTACTTAAAATTGAAATAATTAACTTGTGATTTATATATTTGACAACTTTTTTAAAAGAACACACGTAATCTAACTACATAAATGAAAAATTTATACCTATTATCATTGGTTTTTACCATTTTTAGCTCTTCGATTTTTGCTCAATCTCCTAGCGATGTAAAAAAAATCATTGCAAATTATGATGTAAACAAACTAAAAGAGAGAGAAATTTTTTACAGAAAAAAAACACAGGCTGAAAAACAAAAAGCAATTGCTGTTGCTAAAATAAACAATTGGCCAATCGTTATTGAAAACGAAAATGGATCATTTTCGGAATTAATGAAATTAACTGCCGATGGATATCCTATTTATTATACTACAGATAATGCAAATGCTGCAAGATCAACAAGAACCAATTTTTTACATACTGGTGGTGCTCTTGGTCTAAATTTAGACGGACAAGGAATGACAGTTCGTGTATGGGATGGTGGCGCAGTTAGAGCCTCACACACAGCTTTTGGCGGTCGTGTTACTGTTATAGATGATCCTGCCGGAGCTTTAAGTGGGCATTCTACGCATGTTTGCGGAACTATGGTTGCAGCCAGTCCAGCTAATATTAAAGGAATGGCTCCTCAAGCAACAGCCCGAACTTTCGATTGGGATAGTGATGAAGCTGAAGCGCTATCAGAAATTCAATTGGGAATGCTAATTTCTAATCATTCTTATGGTGTTCCATTATCAGGAACTGGTGGCCCTTTGGATCCTTGGATAATTGGTGCGTATATTTATGATTCTTATGCATGGGATGAAATAGCTTATCTTTCACCTTATTATCTTCAAGTTGCTTCGGCCGGAAACGATGGAAACAGTAATGCAAATGCAGAACCTATTGCTTTTGGATATGATAAATTAACAACAAACAAAACATCTAAAAACAATTTAGTTGTTGCCAATGCACAAGATGCAACTATTGCTGCAAACGGAACAGTAACAAGTGTTCTTATCAACTCTTCTAGTAGTCAAGGACCAACAGATGATTTTAGAATAAAACCAGACATTACAGGAAATGGTACTGGTTTATCATCAACAAGTAGCGCAAACAACACTGCAACAGCATCTTTATCTGGAACTTCTATGTCTTCGCCTAATGTAGCTGGGACTTTAATTTTGCTTCAACAGCATTATAAAAATTTAACCAATAACTTCATGAGATCAGCAACATTAAAAGGTTTAGCTTGTCATACTGCTGATGATGAGGGAGAAATTGGCCCAGATCCTATTTGGGGTTGGGGATTATTAAATGCTAAAAAAGCTGCTGAGACATTAACTGGAAATGGCCTTACTTCTTGGGTTTCAGAAGAAAATCTTAATCAAGGACAAACCTATTCAATAAATGTAAATTCTACTGGTACAGAACCACTTATTGCCTCAATAACTTGGACAGATGTTCCTGGGCCAATAAATACTGGAGGTTCGCCTGTAAATGATCCTACACCAGCATTAGTGAACGATTTGGATATTCGCATCACAAGAAATACAACTACTTTTTATCCATGGAAACTTGTAGATCCGCTAGCTGAAGCTATTAGAACGGGTGATAATAATGTAGACAATGTAGAACAAGTAAAAATTGATAGCCCAACAGCTGGAAATTATACAATTACTGTTACACACAAAGGAACTATAGTAAATAATAGTCAAAAATATTCTTTAGTAATTACTGGAATTAGTTCCTCTTTTGCTCTTAATTCAACTACAAATGATTTGACCGTTTGCTCTGATCAAAATGCGATATATAATTTTAATTATACTCAAACTGGTGGAGGAACAACAAATTTTACAGCAACTGGTTTGCCAATTGGAGCAACAGCAACGTTTAGTCCTTCTTCATTAAGTGCTAATGGCGCAGTAAGTATGACCGTTTCTGGATTATCATCTATTGTTCCTGGCGAATATTCGGTTGGAATTGTAGGAAATAATGGTATAGAAACAGAAACAAGATATAAATTATTAAGAGTATTCAACAGTACATTTCAAAATACTACATTAAACAGCCCAACAAATGGACAGATTGGCTTATCAACATCTGCTGTTTTAAAATGGGATGCTCAAGTAAATGCTGAAAGTTACACTGTTCATGTTTCAACTTCTCCTACATTTTCATCATTAGTAACAAGTGAAATTGTAACAACTAATACCTATACTGTTTCTGGATTAAATCAAGAAACAAGATACTACTGGAGAGTAACTCCTTCCAATCAGTGTGGAACTGCAAATGCTTCTTCTGCAACAGTATTTTCATTTGATACAGGAACTCTCGAATGTAATTTAACTTATACTGCAACCGATTATTCTAATGCAGTTCTACCAAGTGTTGCCAATTCAACAGCAAGTGTTCCTTTAACGATAACAGGGGGGCATATCATTGGTGATTTGAATGTAAATATTACTATGTCGCATACATATGTTCAAGATATGACCATTTCGTTACAAGGCCCGGCATCAATTGGAAGTCCGGTTATAATTCTTTTAGAAGAACCTTGCGGTGATAATGATAATATAAATTGTACGATGGATGATGATGGAAGTGATCCAGCTTGCGCAGGAAATCCAGCTATATCAGGATCTATTGTTCCTTTAGAAAGTTTGACTGCTTTAAACTCATTACCTGCAGATGGTGTATGGACATTACTAATTGATGACCCATACGATGGTGATGGAGGAACAGTTAGTTTGTTTAGTATTACTATGTGTAGAGTTGCTCCTGCTTTAGGGATAAGTGAAAATCCATCTCTAGCAAACAGTAGCGTTTACCCAAATCCAACTACTGGAACGGTAAATATTAGCATTCCAAATATTGCTGAAAAAACAACAATTACTTTGTTTGATTTACAAGGAAGAAACATTCTTTCTACAGAAACCGATCAAATTAATTCAACTTTTAATATTGAAAATCTTCAAGACGGAGTGTATTTAGTGACCCTACAAAATAGCATGGGTGCTACTTCTAAAAAGATCATATTACGCAAGTAGTCTAAATAGTAAGAACAAAAAAGGAGGTCAAAATTGACCTCCTTTTTTATATATGAATAATTTCATCTTCAATCAATAACTCTTCTTTTCTAAACCGAAGAAAGACTTGGGCCACTGCAATTACGTCCTTTTCGCAGTAAGTTACAATCCGGTCAATGTCTTTCTCTACATAAAAAACATGCGCCACCTGACTGCCGTCAATATCGTCTTTGGATGTTGGAATTCCGAGTATTTTAGTCAGCAATTTTAACGCCGTAAAATGTTTGTAATCGCCAAATTTCCATAATTCTAAAGTGTCCAAATGCGCAATTTCCCATGGTTTTTTACCAAATAAATTGAGTTTGTTTGGAATAGGAATCTGGTTGATAATCATTCGTCTGGCGATAAACGGAAAATCGAATTCTTTCGCATTATGTCCGCACAAAAGATGCTGTGGTCCATTGAAATGATTGGCAAGTAAGTTGTTAAAGTCGGATAAAATCTTTTTCTCTTCTCCAAAAAAAGATGTCACTCTAAAATTTCGAATATCACTTTTGGTGACAAAATAACCAACCGAAATACAGACTATTTTACCAAACTCGGCCCAAATGCCTGCGCGTTCGTAAAAAGCTTCTGGTGTAAAATCATCCTTGCGTTGGTATTGGGTTTTAAGTTCCCAAAGGTGTTGCATTTCTTCGTCAAGATTTTGAAAGTTTTCTTGATCGGGCACTGTTTCTATATCGAGAAACAAAATGTAGTCGAGTTTAATTTTTTCTATCATAATAAAACTTTTATGGCGTTGATACTACGAAGATAAAAAAATAAACGACCCGATTGAAACGCTATTGCGATTTTTAAGATTTGGTCATGATAAATGGTCCTGCTCTACCAATGCTAATAATCAATTCTTTTTCATCCAATTTGGTTATAACCATTTGTGAATTTTTACCTGTTTTAGAAACTACAGTAATGATGTTTGGATCTTTTTCTGAAAAACTCCATTGGGCTGGTTCTGTTTTGCCCATCATGGTTAATAGCACTTCACTTTCTTTAAATTCCAAACTCAAATCTTTAAACATGGTAGTGACCATTTTTAAGTCTTCGGCATCCATAGTCTCTTTTCCGAAGGCATCTTTATATGACCATTTTCCCATTATGGTCGCTTTATCTTGGGCAAACCCCGAAAAAGAAATAAAAAACAATGCTACTGCTACTAGATTTTTCATGATTTTTAAAATTAAATTCGTGACTAAAATACACTTTTTTAGAATAAACTTTGCTGTTGCGACGGACTTTCATGCTCTAACAACCATTTTTTTCGCCACAAACCGCCAGCATATCCTGTGAGCGAACCATCGGTTCCGATGACTCTGTGACACGGAATGACAATCCACAATGGGTTTTTACCATTGGCAGAAGCCACTGCTCGAATGGCTTTTACATCACCTAGTTTTTTGGATAAATCGAGGTACGACATGGTTTTTCCGAAAGGAATATTTAGTAATTCTTCCCATACTTTTCGTTGAAATTCGGTGCCTTTCGGATTTAATTTAAAATCGAAATCGGTTCGTTTTCCTTCAAAGTAGTCATTGAGTTGGGTAATAGGTGCTTTTAAATTTTCAGGAATAATTGTGGAAAGCTCTCCATTTTGCAAGATAGAAATGATTGCAATACCGTTTTCGTCTCCAGAAATTTCAGCAATTCCAATTGGTGTAGCAAAGTAGGCAACGTCCATACTAACGATAAATTATGTCTTTAGAATATATCTTTTGGGTTAGTTCCGAATTGATATCTGTTGGTAAATCTCGTCCACATATATCTTGTTTCGGTCCATTTATAAACCAATATTTATAACTTTCTAAAAATTTTGCGTCCTTATACCAACTGAAATTTTTTGGATTTAAATTAATGGTGTTAGCATTTGGATGGTCTTCCCAAGTTGTTTTTCCCAACCATTCAATGGTATAAAAAACCTTCGTTGCTGATTTCTCTTCATCAAATAATGTTGGAATAACGTTAGTTTTAAAATCGCCAAACGTTGGTTTCGTTTGCGAAAAGGCTCCTGAAATAAATAGTAGTAAAAGAAAGGAAAAAGTAGTTGTCTTCATACTTCATTTGATTTCTATAAAGATAGTAATTTTTAAAATGAAGTGCTCATTTTGTGTGACTTAAAATATACATTTCCAACGATTCCAATTCGGTATCCGACATGGTTTTGGTGATTTGCAGATTGATTTTCATCGTTTCATACATTTTGTCATCGACCAATGGTTCGGCTTCTTCTTTCAAAAAAGCCACCAAATCGCCATTTTTCTCTTTGTAGATTTTTGCCGTTTCTTGTAAACTTGGTCCAACTATTTTTTGATCGACTTTGTGACAAGCAACGCAATTGTTTTGTTCGAAAAGGAGTTGTCCTTTTTCGATGGTTGCGACTTCTGCTGTGGTGTCTTCGGATTTTTTGTCTTCATTTTTACCACAACTGATGATAAAAAAGCAACTAAATAAAAAGTAAATTGTATTCTTCATTCTAAAATGTTATTATTTGCAGATAGCCCTAGCCCTGATAGAAGTGGAAATCCTTTTTGGATTACCCGAAGCGCAGCGAAGGGAAATCTTCAATGCAGCGCAGCGGAATTGCAAAAAGATTGCAACGGATAGCAGGAAATAGCTTCTGATTACTTCGTTCCTCGTAATGACAAGTCCGCAATGACCTTACGAAATCAACTTCACAACATCTTTGGCAAAATAGCTCGCAATCAAATCGG
Organism: Bacteroidota bacterium; assembly: GCA_040385945.1. Lineage (GTDB taxonomy): Bacteria > Bacteroidota > Bacteroidia > Flavobacteriales > Flavobacteriaceae > Flavobacterium. Next base: position 10,809 of record JAZKGN010000084.1, on the reverse strand, counting down.
CTCCGGCTCTTTTTATCGCGGTAACTTGTTCCATCATTACGGCATCATGGTCAATCCAACCGCGTTCTGCAGCGGCTTTTATCATGCAATATTCGCCCGAAACTTGGTACACTGCCACGGGAACTTCACTCATGTTTTTGACTTCGCGAACGATATCCAAATAAGCGATTCCGGGTTTTACCATTACAATATCGGCACCTTCTTCGATATCCATTCGGGTTTCACGAAGTGCTTCGATACGGTTGTGGTAATCCATTTGATAGGTTTTCTTGTCTTTCGGAATATTTTGCAAATCGACTGGCGCGCTGTCTAACGCGTCGCGAAACGGACCGTAATGTGCCGAAGCATATTTGGCAGAATAGGCTAAAATTCCGGTATTGGTAAAACCTTCGTCTTCTAAAGCTTCACGAATTTCGAGAATTCGTCCGTCCATCATATCGCTTGGCGCGACAATATCGGCTCCGGCTTGAGCGTGCGAAACACTCATTTCAGCTAAGAATAGCGCTGTTGGATCGTTTACAATTTGTCCGTTTTCGATGATGCCGTCGTGTCCGTAAATCGAATACGGATCGAGTGCCACATCGGTCATGACAATCATATCGGGACAGGCATTTTTTACGGTTTTGATGGCGCGTTGCATTAATCCGTTTGGATTTAGTGCTTCGGTACCTTTGTTATCTTTTAAATTATCGGGCACTTTTACAAAAAGCAACACCGATTTTAGATTGAGTTTCCAAAGTTCCTTTACTTCTTTTTCGAGGTTGTCTAAACTCAATCGGAAATAATTTTGCATGGACGGAATTTCTTCTCTAACGCCTTTTCCTTCGACCACAAAAAGCGGAACAATAAAATCGTTGGGTGAGATAATGGTTTCACGAACTAAACTTCTGATGGATTCGTTGGTACGTAATCGTCTATTTCTTCTTAATGGAAACATAATAATTGATAATTAATAATTGATAATTAAATCAGGTCAATTGGATTTTTATTATTTTGATTAAAGTCTTATTTTTTTGGTGGCGTTGTCGTATACTTCTTTCACTTTTTTTGGTGGATTAAATCGATAACCCAATGCAACTTTTAGAATGGATATGTTATCGTTTAACCGAATAGCTGTTGTTGCGTTTTGAATGAAATTGATGTAATTGGCATTAATAAATGTGAAAAAAGTGTTGGTATTGTAGGCTAATTTCATACTCGCATCCAATTCGTATAACGCTGAAACTTCTTTATCAATAACATTAAATCCAATGCCTGCAGAAATTCCTGCTGATGCTAAAAACCTATTATTGAGAACCAAATTGTAAAAATAGGATGGTGCTAGTGAAGCAACATAAATGTCACTTTGCGTGTTATCGCTTCCGTCATTTAAGTCTAAATTAGTGTAATAAAACGAAAAATTCGGAATAAAACTTCCTGAACTTTTGGTTTGCCACTCTTTTTGACTAGTGATGGCTTTGTAGGAAAAATTTTCGTTAAAAATATACGAAGTCGTTCCTCCTATTTTGGTTGATCTAAATCTAGGAAAAGAAGCCGTAAGGTTATCCTCGCTGATGAAAAATCCTTTTTGGTTGATGAAGGTAATACTTTGCATCCATTTTTTGAATTGCAATCGAGTGCCAAAACTAAACAATTTGGAATCGTCATTGTCTTTGTTTTCAGCAAAAAAAGAAGGGGAATATCCGTAAGAAATATCGATGAATTTGTAGCTAAGGTTAACGCCTATTTGCTCTCTTTTGTTCGGAACTAGATTCAAATATATCTTCTCGCCTTCTGACATAAAAATAATGTCAAAATTATTTGATGTATCAAGATAATACAAACTAGCTGTAGCACTTTCTTCATAGGATTTAAAATACCGATTTTGTAACGAATCATTTTGAGAAAATCCGCTGAAAATTCCAATGAAAAAAATAATATAGTTTTGTTTTAAATCCATTCAACTGGTTTTTCCAAAATTTGAATTAATTTTTCTTCTATGCTTCCCGTTTCCGGATGATGATCGTACACCCATTGCACATGTGGTGGCAAACTCATCAAAATACTTTCAATACGACCGTTGGTTTTTAGTCCGAATAACGTGCCTTTGTCGTGTACCAAATTAAATTCAACATAACGACCACGGCGGATTTCCTGCCAAGTTCGCTGCTCTTCTGTATATGGTAATGCTTTTCTTTTTTCTAAAATGGGAGCATAAGCTTCGGTGAAACTGTTTCCAACTTCGGTGACAAAATTGAACCAATTTTCCATTGACATTTCTGGTGTTCCTTTGCAATAATCGAAAAACAAACCGCCAATTCCTCTTGCTTCATTGCGATGTGCATTCCAAAAATAGGAGTCACATTGCTTTTTGAATTTCGGATAAAACTCGGAGTTGTGTTTATCACAAGCCGTTTTACACGTTTGATGAAAATGAATCGCATCTTCTTCAAAAAGGTAATACGGAGTCAAATCTTGTCCGCCACCAAACCACGAATTGATGACATTTTTATTTTCATCGTACATTTCGAAATACCGCCAATTGGCATGTACTGTTGGCGCCATTGGATTTTTAGGATGAATAACCAAACTCAGTCCGCACGCAAAAAAATCGGCTTCACCAACGTTGAATAGTTGTTGCATGGCTTCGGGTAACTTTCCGTGAACGGCCGAAATGTTAACACCACCTTTTTCAATAGCATTTCCGTGTTCGATTACACGTGTTCGTCCACCGCCACCTTCTGGTCGTTCCCAAATGTCTTCCCGAAATTTGGCAACACCATCAACTTCTTCTAATTTAGAAGTGATTAGGTCTTGCAGTTGAAGTATGTATTGGTAAAATTTATCTTTCATTGGTTAACTCGTATAATTCCATATCTAACGGCTTTTCATCCGTTGGTGTGAATTCATTTGGTAACGTTTTCTTCCAAACAAATCCGTTATTTATGGCGACTTTACTACTTCCTAAATTGGTTTTATGGCAAATAATCTGGAGCGTTTTTAGTTGTAATTTTCCAAAAGCAAAGTGTATCATTTTCTTTACTGCAAAAGAGGTTATTCCTTTTCCTTCTATCCCCGAACCGATACAATACGCAAATTCGCCTTGCTTTTTATCCCAATCTAAGTTCTTTAAAATAATCAATCCCGAAATTGCCTGTGTGTTTTTATCACGAATGGCAAAAGTAAAATTGGTCTTTTCTTCAATTTCTTTGTTTTTAGTTGCAATGTATTCCACTGCGTTTTCTACCGTTTCATTACTAGAAAGTGTTTTTGGAAAATAGCGTTTTAACCTTTCATTATTTGACTTCAAAAATTGGTACAACAGATTGGCATCGGTTGGTTGTAATGCGTCGATAATGAAATGTTCTGTTGTCATTACTGCTTGTATTCTTTCACTGCTTCTATAAACGCTTTGGCGTGATCAACAGGAATATTTGGTAAAATTCCGTGACCGAGATTAACGATGTAATTGTCTTTGCCGAATTCGTCTATCATTTGATGTACCATTTTTTTGATGGTAGGAATTGGAGAAAGCAAACGACTTGGATCAAAATTTCCTTGTAACGTAATTCTGCCACCTGTTAAATAACGTGCGTTTCTAGCCGAACATGTCCAATCGACACCCAATGCGGATGCTTTACTTTTTGCCATATCGCCAAGAGCAAACCAACATCCTTTTCCGAAAACAATTACTTTCGTGTCTTCTGCTAAAGCGTCTACAATTTGGTTGATGTATTGCCAAGAAAATTCGTTGTAATCTACTGGTGATAACATGCCGCCCCAAGAATCAAAAATCTGAATGGCGTTACAGCCTGCTTTTACTTTTTCTTTAAGATATAGAATGGTTGTATCGGTGATTTTTTGCAACAAGGTGTGCGCTGCAACTGGATTAGAAAAACAAAATCCTTTGGCAGTATCGAAACTTTTAGAGCCTTTTCCTTCAACAACATAACAAAAAATTGTCCATGGTGAACCTGCAAAACCAATCAATGGCACCTCATCGTTCAACATTTGTTTGGTCAATTTTATTGCATCAAAAACATAGCCTAATGTTTCATTCACATCGGGAACAATCACTTGATTGACTTGTTCCATCGTTCGGATTGGATTTGGAATAATCGGTCCGAGATTGTCTTTCAATTCAACGTGAATTCCCATCGCACGTGGCACTACCAAAATATCGGAAAATAAAATCGCCGCATCTGGTTTGACAATTCGAATGGGCTGTACCGTAATTTCGGCTGCCAATTCGGGTGTTTCACAACGGGTGAAGAAATCGTATTTGTCGCGCAATGCTCTAAATTCGGGTAAGTATCTTCCGGCTTGACGCATCATCCAAACTGGTGGACGTTCTACCGTTTCGTTGTTTAAGGCTCTTAAAAATAAGTCGTTTTTTATCATTTTGTATAGTATTCTATTACTTCCGCAATTACATTTTCAACACTTGGTGTTTCGGCAATTACGATGTTTTTTATGTTTGTATTTTCCAATGCTTCTGCTGTGGTTTCTCCGATGCAGAAACATATTTCTTGTTTGATTGTGTTTTGTTTTAAATAACTTTCTACCGCTGACGGACTGAAAAACAAAATTCCATCTGGTTTGATTTTAACTTTATGCGAAGTGATGCTGGTTTCATACACTTCGATTTCGTTAAACGTAATTTGGTTTTCTTTCAAAGTTGTTGGCAAGATGTCTCTACGTAAATTTCCGCTGAAAAAAGTAAAGCTTTCATTTGAATACACTAGCGAAATAATTTCAGCCAAATCGGCTGCATAATCAGTGTAAACGTCGACTGTAAATCCGTTTTCCTCTAAAAAATCCTTCGTTTTCATTCCGACACAAAAAACGGGTACCGATTTTAACTCGTTGATTTTGGAGTTTTCCAACACACTTTGAACCGCATTTTGACTTGTGAAAATTAGGTTTTGATTGATTTTGTTCAGTTCGAAATTTTTAATTTTGGTTTGAATAAAATCTTCTTCAATAACCGTAATATTGGCGTCTAATAAAAATTGCTTCTGAGTTGACAAAAGCGTTTTGGTAGATAATATGTTAATAGTATTTGCCACAGATTATTTTTTTAAAGCTGTCTTTATTTTTTCCATCAATTGCTTTCCGCCGTTATTCAAAATTTCTTGTGCAGCGTGGAATCCGAGTTTTTTCCATTCTGAAATATCGACTGCTTTTTCAATTTCAATTTTTTCTTTTCCATCAATAGACAACAAAACACCTTTAAATTCGATGGTATCTTCTTTTTCGTTGTAGGTGGCGATAGCTCCAATTGGTGCCGTACAACCACCTTCGAGTGTTTTTAGAAATTGTCTTTCGATGTAGGTGCAAATTTCTGTTTCGATATGATTGAGTTCTGCAACAGCATCCATAGTAAAATTGTCATTCGCCATCGCTAAAACAACCATCGCTCCTTGAGCTGGCGCTGGAATCATCCAATCGAGGTTGATAAATGTATCGGGTTTTATGTTGATTCTTTCCAATCCTGCGGCGGCAAAAACGGCTCCATTCCAATCGTTATCGTGCAATTTTTGCATTCGCGTATTGACGTTTCCACGTAAATCGACTACGTTGTGATTGGGATATTTGTTGAGCCACATCGCTTGACGACGCAAACTTCCTGTGGCGATAATTCCGTTAGAAGAAAGAAAATCGAGATTGTTTTTATGAACTAAAATATCCAAGACATTGGCTCTTTCTAAAACGGCTGCCTGAGCAATTCCTTCGGGTAAAGCCGTTGGCACATCTTTCATAGAGTGCACCGCGATATCGACTTGCCCATTAATCATGGCAATGTCGAGGGTTTTGGTGAAAATTCCGGTGATTCCAAGTTCGTATAGAGGTTTATCCAGAAGAAGGTCTCCTTGTGATTTTACTGCTATAATTTCTGTTTTATAACCTAAATCGTTGAGTTTTTTTTGAACCGTGTGTGCTTGCCAAAGTGCTAATTCACTGTCACGAGTTCCTATACGTATTGTTTTTTCCATTGCTGTTATTTAACTTCGTTCCGTTCGGTCTGAAGTACTTGAGTGTCTCAAAGACATCGTTTGACGCTTTTTACTATTCGAAAAAACTTCGCTCTTGTTCCAATTGAAATACTTTTTCAATCCACTCGATGCCTTCGTCCATCGATTCGCCATCTTTTAGATGATTCACAAAATGGTTAGTGATTTTTTGGATGATTTTATTGCTGATTAATTCGGCTTGTTCTTCGTCAAAATTGGATAATTTCTTACGCTGAATATTCAATTCGCTTTCTTTAATCGAATTCAATTTTTCTTTTAAGGCTTGAATTGTTGGAGCAAATTTTCTGTTTTTTGTCCACGCTATAAAATCATCTTTAATTTCTTCGATGATTACTTCGGCAGCGGGAATATGCAGTTTGCGTTTTTCAAGCGTTTCGTCAGTTATTTGAGAAAGATAATCCAAGTGAATTAAAGTTACACCTTCAATCTCTTGTACATTTTCATTTACATTTTTCGGAATCGATAAATCCAAAATCAACAAAGGTTTTTTCAAATTCAAAATCGTTTTGTCAATCGTCGGATTTTGCGCGCCAGTGGCAACGACAACAACATCTGCTTTTTGCAATTCGAGTTGTAAATCGGCATAATCTTTTACAATTACATCTAATTTTTGAGCCAGCTTTTCAGCTTTATCTTTGGTTCTGTTGATTAACGTAATGTGATCGTGTTTGGTGTGTTTCACTAAATTCTCACACGTATTTCTACCAATTTTTCCTGTTCCGAAAAGCAAAATGTTTTTATCCGAAATGTTTTCCACATTGCGAATAATATACTGTACCGATGCAAAAGAAACCGATGTGGCTCCCGATGAAATCTCGGTTTCCGTTTTGATTCTTTTACTCGCTTGAATAACCGAATTGACCAATCGTTCCATAAAAGAATTGACCAATCCGTTCGATTTGCTTTCGTTAAAGGCTATTTTTATTTGGCTGATGATTTCAAAATCACCAAGAATTTGACTATCTAAACCTGTTCCTACGCGAAACATATGGTTGATAGCCTCTTGATTTTTGTAGATATAGGCTACTTCTTGAAACTCTTCAACGGTTCCGTTGCTGTTTTCACAAAGTAATTTGATTAATTGATACGGATGTTGTGCAAAACCATAAATCTCGGTTCGGTTGCAAGTAGAAGTTACTAGTAACGCTTCAATTCCTTCCGCTTCGGCTTGTATTAACAAAGTAGACTTTGCTTTGGCGTCTAAACTAAACTTACCTCTAATTACTGCATCTGCCTTTTTATAACTCAAACCTAGTGCGTAAAAAGTGGCGTGTTTTGACATATTAAAATTTTCCATAAGTTACTTTTCGTAAAAGTTCAACAAAATTATTATTATAGTATTCATAAAAACAACGCTAGAGGGACTTTTTGTATCGCTTTAAGATATTTTAAACCAAAAAGGTCTTTTTAGCGTTATTTGTTATAAATTTGTACTGAAATCAAGCTTTGGAGTATCTCTTATGTAGATTAATTCTAAATAAGAATTTTGATTACTCGCAAAATCATATACGAAAAAATATCGCTATGGGTTCTCAAGAAGAAATAAAAATTGAAAATGATTTTATTTTAATTCGTTTTCAGAACGATGAAAATGACAATTTTCATATAAAACGTGAAGTAAATCAAGGGCTTATTCAATTTCACTTTGGCATCAAAGGAAAGGGCAAATTTGTTTTCAACGAAGGAAGTTATGCGCTAGAATTGAAAGAAGAAAAGTCGTTTTTATTTTATAATCCACAAAAAGAATTGCCTTTAAATTTAGAATTGGCTCCAAATACTTGGGTGATTTCTATCTTAATTTCTATTCAAAAGTTTCATGGCTTGTTTTCGAATGAAGCCAATTATATTCCGTTTTTAAGCGATGATAACAAAGACAAAAAATACTACAAAGAAGGCGATATTAGTCCGTCTATGGCGATTGTGCTGAGTCAGCTGTTCAACTACAACCTTAATCCGTCCATAAAAAACTTATACTATAAAGGGAAAGGATACGAATTGATGAGTTTGTATTTTAACCGTTCGGAAGATCCAGACGCAGAGCAATGTCCGTTTTTAATTGACGAAGACAACGTTTTAAAAATCAGAAAAGCCAAAGAAATTATTTTAGCTAACATGGCTGAACCACCAGGATTACATGAACTTGCCGATCAGGTTGGACTGAATTTAAAAAAGCTAAAAATGGGTTTCAAACAAATTTATGGCGATACAGTTTACGGATTTCTATTCGATTACAAAATGGATTACGCGCGCCAATTATTAGACAGCGGTTCGTATAATGTAAATGAAGTGGGATTAAAAATTGGCTACAGCACCGGAAGTCATTTTATCGCTGCTTTCAAGAAAAAGTTTGCTACAACGCCAAAAAAATATCTGATGTCGATAAATCCAAATACCTAATTTAAAAAATATCGTATATCAAACAATCACTAAAAAAGTGATGTTCAAATAAGTCAAAAAAGAAGTTTAATTACTTTTATCAAAATTAAAATTGCAAGAAATGAAAGGAGTATTACTCGTAAATTTAGGTTCGCCAGAAAGTCCAACACCAAAAGATGTTAAGCCGTATTTAGATGAATTTTTAATGGATAAATACGTTATCGACGTTCCGTTTTTATTGCGTGCTTTATTGGTTCGTGGTATTATTTTACAAACCCGACCAAAAAAATCGGCGGCTGCTTATGCCAAAATTTGGTGGGAAGAAGGTTCTCCACTAGTGGTGATTTCAAAACGAATGCAGAAAAAAGTACAAGCACAAGTCGATATTCCTGTCGCTTTGTCGATGCGTTACGGAACAATGACCATCTTAAAAGGATTGCAAGAATTGCACGATAAAGGGGTTAATGAAGTGATGCTTTTTCCGTTGTATCCACAACATGCGATGGCATCTACAACAACGATTGTGGTTTTGGCAGAAGAGTTGCGTCAGAAACATTTTCCGGAAATGACATTTACCAATGTTCCCGCTTTTTACAATAAAGAAGGTTATATCAAAGCCTTGGCAAATTCTATAAAAACACATTTGGATGGTTTTGATTACGACCATTTATTGTTTTCGTATCACGGAATTCCAAAACGTCATATTCGCAAAACCGACATTACCAAATCGCATTGTACAATTGATGGTTCGTGTTGCAACACGCCTTCGCCAGCACATGAATTTTGTTACCGTCATCAATGTTACGAAACAACCAAACAAGTGGTACAATTACTCGGAATTCCAGAAAATAAATATAGTCAAACCTTTCAATCGCGATTGGCAGGTGACAAATGGTTAACGCCTTATACCGATGTCGAAATCAACAAAATGCCAGAAAAAGGAATTAAAAAATTAGCCGTTGTAACTCCGGCTTTTGTTTCTGATTGTTTAGAAACTTTAGAAGAAATTGCCATGGAAGCCAATCACCAATTTAAAGAACATGGTGGAGAAGAATTTTTAGCGATTCCTTGTATGAATGATGGCGACGAATGGTGTGCAACAGTTGCGGGTTGGATAAATGATTTTAAGAATAAATAACGATTTGGATGGAACTTTACAACTACTTAAAATCACTGCATTTAATCTTCGTAATCACTTGGTTTGCGGGTTTATTTTATATTGTTCGGTTGTTTGTGTACCAAATTGAAGCCAACGATAAGCCTTCGCCAGAAAAAGAAATCCTGCAAAAGCAATACAAAATTATGACCTACCGATTGTGGTATATCATAACGTGGCCAAGTTCCATCTTAGCTAGTTTTTTTGCTTTTTGGATGTTGTTCTTTACTGAAATGGGCCAAGCATGGCTTCAAATGCCTTGGATGCATGTTAAACTTGGCTTCGTTTTTGTGTTGTACGTGTACCAATTAAAATGCCATCAAATTTACAAGCAATTGCAAAATGACGAGTTCAAGTATAGCTCTAATTTTATGCGATTGTGGAATGAAGTAGCAACAATCATCTTGTTTGCCGTCGTCTTTTTAGTAATTTTTAAAAATGCTGTCAATTGGATTTACGGCGTAATTGGCATTGTTTTGTTTTCAATCTTAATTATGTTAGGATTTAGAATGTACAAAAAAATCAGAGAAAAAAACAAATCGTAAGTGTTCAAAAACTTCAAAATATCAATGCTTTCACTGCGAATTAGGATTTTCCTATCGATGATTGTATTGGTATTGATTGCCTCGGTTTTGATGGCGTCGATTTCGATTATTCAATTTAAAAACGAAGCCAAAGAATACCATCAAGAACGCCTAGACCGAAAGGAAAATGCCATAAAAGAACACATTAATTATGTGCTTTCCAATACGACGTATCCACTTAATGAAAATAATCTACCTCTTATTTTTAAGGATAAAATCCATGAATTGGCCGATATTCACAACCTGGATTTGAATATTTACAGCTTGGATGGAAAGCTATTAAAATCGTCGAAAGGTTCTTTTTCTATCGACACTGTTTCGCCTTCCATTCCGAAATACATCATAAAACTAGTACAGTCGTCTATAGAAAAACGCTACGTAGATATTAAAAGCATCGATGGAATAAAAAACCGTTCGTCCTTCAGTCAAATCAAAGACGACAAATTCAAACCTCTAGGAATTTTGAATATTCCGTATGTAGAAGATGACGGATTTTATGAAGAAGAATTACAAAATTTTTTAATCCGATTGAGTCAAGTGTATTCGTTCATGCTACTTATTGCGTTCGGATTGGCGTACTTTTTGGCGAGTTACATCACCAAATCATTAAAGACCATTTCCGATAAAATCAACGAAACAAGTCTGAATCAGAAGAACGAAAAAATCGTCATTGAAGCCA
>JAZKGN010000083.1:0-12872 GCA_040385945.1 Bacteroidota bacterium | reverse complement strand
GTTTTTGTTCAAAATTGGAAGTTAGTTGTTCGTTGTTCAGCCTTTTAATTTTGAATAACGAACAAGGAATGTTGAATTTTGAAGTGTGTTGCGTGAGTGGTAGCAGCGGCATCCTTTTTTGAGGTACGAAAAAAAGATACAGCGGATGACACGACGGCGTTGTAAATAGTCAATTTTAGAGAAAATTAGCTTAACGCCGGCACGCCATAAAATTAAATCGTTTTTAAAGGATAACGACAGTCGTTTTGGATAACGCATTCCGAACATTTCGGATTGGTAGGGCGACAAGTTTCTCTACCTAAAAAGGAAATAGCCATGCCAATTTCACCCCAAATTTCAGTAGGTAATACTTGCATTAATTGCTTTTCGACTTTGTTTCCGTCTTTGGATTCTTGAATTAATCCAATACGTGGTGCCACGCGAATGACATGTAAATCGGCGATGATTCCTTCGGCAGGGACTTTCATTTCTCGCATGATAACGTTGGCAGATTTTCTTCCAATGCCTTTTAAAGCGATTAATTCGGTTAGGGAAGTTGGAATATTTTTGTTGCTTTTAAGGGTTTGCGCTATTTCGATAAGCCAATTGGCTTTGGTGTTAAAATTCCGCACTTTTGTCACATACGGAATTAATTCATCTAAAGTCGCTGTAGCCAACGATTCTAAATTGGGGTATTTTGCAAATAAATTCGGAGCCACTTTATTAATATTAGCGTCAGAATCTTGTGCAGAAAGAATCACCATCACCATTAATTCATATAAATTGTTATAATCTAAAGGGTGTTTTTTGTCTTTGTATTTTGCGATTAATGGCTTTAAAATCTCATGCCAATTGGTGTTTTGTTCAAATAATTCCATAATGATTACGTTTTAATAAAAGTAAGAATATTTTCAATAATAGCCTCATTTCCTAAAATTTTTCGATGTCCCAATCCTTTAGTGATTATCAATTCGGAATTTTTTAAATTTTCGTGAATGTGTTGCGCTGCTTTTACAGGCACATCCTCATCCAACTCATCGTGAATAATTAATATCGGAATTGCAATCGATTTGGCTACTCTTGAAGCAGAATAACTGTCCATTTCGGTATTGAATTTACGTTCAAAATAGTCTTTTAATTGCAGGCCAAGAGATGGCTTTAGCTGTAATTTGGTTATAAAATCGTCGATAATGTCCTGAATTATGTCGGCAGTTCCAATGATTACTGCTTTTTTAATTTTCAAACCATCTTTAATAGCATTTAGGATAGACATACCTCCAAGCGAGTGACCAATAGCATATTCAAAAGGGCCAAATTGTTTTTCCAATTCGATTATCGACTCAATAAATTCGGGCATTAAAGTCGCATTTCCTTTTGATTTTCCATGAGCTGGAGCATCAAAACTAATTATTGTATAACCTAGTTTTAGTACTTCGTCAGCAATTTTTACCAATTGCGTTCCGCGTCCCGACCATCCGTGAACAAGGAGAATTTTTTTGTCGCTTTTGCCATAAAAATAAACAACGATTTCTTTATTTATAGAAGGAATATGCACCGTCTTTTGAACACTTTCGTTGTCCATTTGATACTCCCGTTTGGGTATTTTATGTTTTATGGGTGTTGTAAATAATTTGGCTGCAAAAATGGTGGCCAGTTTTGGCGAAATAAATTCTAATAGTTTAGCCGTTACAAGTATTAATTTCGGAATTTTCAATGATTGGGAACGTAATTCCTTATTTTTTGTCATATCACTAAATTTTTACGCAAGGTACTTTATTTATCTTTTTTTCATAAATTTAGACATCCTAAAATTAAGTAACAACATTGCTTACTGAAAATAATCTCAATTGCTTTTAACAAAGAAAAACAAATGAACCAAGTTCAAACGCATTCGCTTTTTACCGATTTTGATATCGACTTATTTAAAGCTGGAAAACACTTTAGATTGTACGAAAAATTGGGTGCACATCTTATCGAAGTGAATGGTATAAAAGGCGTTTACTTCGCCGTTTGGGCTCCATCAGCAAAATCTGTTGCAGTTATTGGCGATTTCAATTCGTGGCAACCCAACCAATATCAATTGCAAGTGCGCTGGGACAGTTCGGGAATTTGGGAAGGATTTATTTCGAATATTGATAAAGGAACTACATACAAATACAAAATTCAATCCAATAATGGCGGAGAGATGGCCGATAAAGCCGATCCGTTTGCATTGTATTGCCAACATCCTCCGTATACAGCGTCTGTTATTTGGGATTTGGAATACAAATGGAAAGACACCAATTGGATGAAAACCCGAATCGAAAAAAATGGTTTGGATAAACCGTATTCGGTATATGAAGTGCATTTGGGTTCTTGGAAACGAAATGCTGAAGGCAATTTTCTAACATATCTTGAATTTGCAGATCAATTGGTTGCGTATGTAAAAGAAACAGGATTTACCCACGTCGAATTCATGCCAATCATGGAGTATCCTTACGATCCTTCGTGGGGTTATCAATTGACAGGTTATTTTGCACCAACATCGCGTTTTGGAAAACCACAAGATTTTATGCTTTTGGTAGACACTTTGCACCAAGCTGGTATAGGCGTCATTTTAGATTGGGTGCCGTCTCATTTTCCGGATGATGCTCACGGATTGGGTTACTTTGATGGCTCGCATCTTTATGAACATCCCGACAGGCGAAAAGGCTATCATCCCGATTGGAAGAGTTTGGTATTCAATTACGGACGCAACGAAGTCCGTTCTTTCTTAATTAGCAACGCCTTATTTTGGTTACATTACTACCACGCCGATGTGCTTCGTGTAGATGCAGTTGCTTCGATGTTGTATTTGGATTATTCACGAAATGAAGGCGAATGGGAACCGAATGTTTTTGGTGGAAGGGAAAATCTAGACACGATAAGTTTCTTAAAAGAATTCAATGAAGCTGTTTATACCAACTTTGAAGGAGTTCAAACAATAGCCGAAGAAAGTACTGCTTTTCCAATGGTTTCAAGACCAACGTATAGTGGTGGTTTGGGTTTCGGAATGAAATGGATGATGGGGTGGATGCACGACACCTTGCAGTATTTTCAAAGAGAAAGTATCTACAGGAAATACCATCAAAACGATTTAACCTTTTCGATGACGTATATGTACAGTGAAAATTTTATGTTGCCACTTTCACACGATGAAGTCGTTCACGGAAAAGCCTCAATTCTAGGTAAAATGAATGGTGATGAATGGCAGCGATTTGCTAATTTGCGATTGCTTTATGGTTATATGTTTACACATCCTGGAGCAAAATTATTGTTTATGGGAAGCGAATTCGGACAATCAAGAGAATGGAATTTTGAAGGAAGTTTGGATTGGGATTTGCTGCAATACGACTTTCATAATGGCGTAAAACAATGCATCACCGATTTGAATGTATTGTACAAAAACAATCCCGCTTTTTATGAAAAACAATTTACGGACGACGGATTTGAATGGATAAATTATTCCGATCATCAAAATGCCGTAATTGCTTACATCCGTAAAGGAAGTAATCCAAAACAAAACGTGGTTATTGTGTGTAACATGACTCCACAAGTGCATCCTACCTATCGAATTGGTTTGCCTAAAAAAGGAAAGCTAACCGAAATTTTCAATTCTGATAAAACCATCTATAATGGAAGTGGAATTACCAATCCAAAACCTATTAAAATAGAAGCAGAACCATGGAATGGTAGAGATTTTTCTGCAGAAATTGTCTTACCACCTTTAGGTGTTTGCGTTTTTAAAATGGGATAAAACACATAAAATCGTTAATAACTACTCAATTTTTTTTAAATAAATACACGCCATCTGTTTAAATTTGGCAATCTGGACAACTTTTTATTATGATTATTAATACCGAATTAGAAAACAAAGGCGATTTATTTCCCTCTAAAATAATTTCTTACCATCACGAAGTCGATTCGATCGATTTCCACACCGATAACAACGTCATTTTACGAGTAAACGTCTTGCGCGATAGCATGATTCGTTTTCGCTATACTGTAAAAGGCTATTTCAGCAATGATTTTTCGTATGCAATCGACAAGTCACAATCGCATGGATACAACTCGTTAGAAGTAAAAGAAGAAAAAACTCATTTTAAAATTACCACCAGCAAAGTGTTTGTGATTATTCAAAAACAGGATTTGCGAGTTGGAATTTACGATTTGAAAGGTGAAGCAATTCTAGAAGATGAAATCGGATTTCATTGGGAAGAATGTTTCGAATTTGGTGGCAACATCATAAAAATGAGTAAAATAGCTCATGATGGTGAAAGTTATTACGGACTCGGAGATAAAGCTTCTCATTTTAACCTTAAAGGAAAACGAGTTGAAAATTGGGCTACCGATCAATATGCTTTTGCCAAAGATCAAGAGCCTTTGTACAAAGTGGTTCCGTTTTATATCGGATTGCATTCAGACAAAGCGTATGGTGTTTTCTTTGACAATACCTTTCGTTCGTACTTTGATTTTGCTAGTGAAAGAAAAAACGTAACTAGTTTTTGGGCTGATGGTGGCGAAATGAATTATTATTTCATCTATGGACCTAAAATGAGTGACGTTGTGACAACGTATACACATCTGACAGGAAAGCCTGAATTGCCACCACTTTGGACGTTGGGGTATCATCAATGCAAATGGAGTTATTATCCCGAAAGTAAAGTAAAAGAAATCACTAGTAAGTTTAGAGAATTGCAAATTCCGTGTGATGCTATTTATTTGGATATCGATTATATGGATGGATTTCGCTGTTTTACGTGGAATAAGGAATACTTTCCAGATCCAAAGAAAATGGTGGCTGAACTAGCAAAAGACGGATTTAAAACAGTAGTAATCATCGATCCCGGAATAAAAATCGACAAAGATTATTGGGTATACAAAGAAGCTTTAGAAAAAGATTATTTCTGCAAACGCACCGACGGACCTTATATGAAAGGAAAAGTCTGGCCAGGCGAATGCAATTTCCCTGATTATACCAATCCGGAGGTCCGCGAATGGTGGGCCGGATTATTCAAAGAATTAATCTCCGAAATAGGAGTGAAAGGTGTGTGGAACGACATGAACGAACCCGCAGTAATGGAATCGCCAACCAAAACTTTTCCGCTTGACGTTCGTCACAATTACGACGGAAACAATTGTAGTCATCGAAAAGCACATAATGTTTACGGAACACAAATGGCGCGTGCTACTTATGAAGGCGTGAAGCGATTTGCGTATCCAAAACGACCTTTTATCATTACGCGTTCTGCCTATTCAGGAGCGCAACGCTATACATCGTCGTGGACTGGCGATAATGTAGCATCATGGGAACATTTATGGATTGCCAACATCCAAATGCAACGCATGTCGATTTCAGGAATGGGTTTTACAGGCTCTGATATTGGTGGTTTTGCCGAACAACCTTCACCCGAATTGTATGCACGTTGGATTCAATTGGGCGTTTTTCATCCGTTTTGTAGAACCCATTCTTCAGGACATCACGGCGAACAAGAACCGTGGAGTTTTGGTACAGAAGTAGTGGATATCACTCGAAAATTCGTCGAATTGCGTTACCAATTATTACCGTATTTGTACACGATGTTTTGGCATTATGTGAATGACGGAGTGCCAATGTTAAAGCCATTGGTTTATTTTGATCAGTACGACAAACAAACGCATTACCGAACCGATGAGTTTATTTTCGGAAATCAAATTTTGGTGTGTCCAATATTAGAACCCAACGCACAAGGAAGAAGAATGTATTTGCCTCACGGAAATTGGTACAATTACTGGACAAATGAATTAGTAGAAGGAAAGAAAGAATTGTGGGTAGCTACCGATTATGATCAGATTCCGATTTTTATAAAAGAAGGTGCTATTATTCCGAAATATCCAGTGCAACAATATGTAGGCCAATTGGAAATTCCAAAATTATCTTTAGATGTTTATTACAAATTAGGTAAAGAAAAATCGTATGTATACGAAGATGCTCAAGACGGTTATGATTACAACAAAGGACGCTTTAGCTATAAAACATTTAGTCTAATTGGAAAAGAGAAAGAACTTATAATTCTGCAACATAAAGAAGGAAATTATGAAACATTATATTCAACCATTACAATTAACTTAGCGGGCTTGCCTTTCAGAATAAAAGAAATTGAAATCGATAATGAAAAAGTCGCTTTTGATTCTCTTTCATTTGATGGAAAAACGCTAATTGTAGACAAAGAGTTTACAGAATTGCACTTTATAGGAGTGTAAGTGTGTCGGCAGAATGAAATAACATTAGTTATACAATCATATAAAAATAGTATTAAAGAAAATAGTAGTTAAATACATCTATATTTGGAAAGTACGAACAAGTTCTTATTACAAAAATTTACCTTTAATACATTTTCGATTAATGAATAATTTAACACAAAATATAGAAACCTCATTAATTAAAATTGGGTTTAGTTTCATAAACTGTAATGTTTGTGGAAGTTTTAGAAAAATTAAAATTAAAACTGATAATTTAAGAGAAGATTGTACTTGTAAAAAATGTAAATCAAATTCTAGGAAAAGGCACCTAGCTTCAATTATATTACAAACTATAAAAGACAATAAATTTTCATCATTAAAAGATATTTCTAAGGATTTTGATTGTAAAATCTATAATGTAGAATCTAACGGTGCTATTCACAATTATTTGAAACATATAAATAATTATGTTTGTAGTGAATATTTTGGTACATATGCTGATTTTGGAAATGAAAAAGGTGGAATTTTAAATGTTGATTTAATGGATATTCCGTTTGATGATTCTATTTTTGATTTAATTATTTCAACAGAAGTTTTTGAACATATTCCAAATCCGTATAAAGCATTTAATGAAATACATAGAATTCTCAAAAAAGGAGGTTCACATATATTTACAGTGCCTTATTATGATGATAGAGAAAATGACGAAGTAAGATCAGTTTTAAATAAAAAAAATGAAATAATGCACCTATTAGAACCTCAATTTCATGGTGATCCAATACGTATTGAAGACGGTGTCTTAGTATATACAATTTTCGCAAATGAAATGGTTCTAAAATTAGAAAATAGTGGTTATAAAGTTACAATAGATCGAAAGAGAAGCCTTAAAAATGGTATACTTGGTAATAATAACATTGTTTTTATTACAACTAAAATATAATTTATTTTTAATTAAATTAAAATAAGTACAATTGTTATTGATTTGTACTAATAAAAAATAAACTATTCTAAAAAGACAGATCAGATGTAGTCTTGGAACGAAATAAACCGTAATAATTATGAAAAACAAAACACTTTTTTTAGGCATCGGAATGGCAATATTGATTTATGCCTGTGCCCAAAACCCTTTTACAGGAAAAAGCACTTTAGCATTGGTTTCTAATAGTGAAATTTTACCTTCAGCTTTTCAACAATACAATCAGTTTTTATCTGAAAATAAGGTAATTACTGGAACTGCTGACGCCAGAAGAGTAGAAACTATTGGCTCAAAAATTAAAGTCGCTGCCGAAAAATGGTTGACTGCCAACGGTCAAGCCGGATATCTAAACGATTACAAATGGGAATATAAATTGATAGAAAACAAAGAAGTAAATGCTTGGTGTATGCCTGGCGGAAAAATCGTTTTTTACACAGGAATTATTCCAATTTGTAAGGATGATGCTGGAATGGCAACCGTAATGGGACACGAAGTATCACACGCTTTAGCCAATCACGGTCAACAACGTATGAGCGCTGGTTTATTACAGCAATTAGGTGGTGCTGGTGTTGCTGTTGCTACAGGTGGAAAAAGCGAACAAACACAACAATTAGCCATGACGGCTTATGGTGCTGCAACTCAAATAGGAGGTATGTTACCTTTTAGTAGAGCACACGAAAGCGAAGCCGATATGATTGGATTAACTTTAATGGCAATTGCTGGTTACAATCCAGATCAAGCTGTACTTTTTTGGTCAAGAATGTCCGCCAGTTCAGGAGGAAAAGCACCACCAGAATTCATGAGTACGCATCCATCTGACGAAACTAGAATCGCCAACTTAAGAAGCTTAATTCCGCAAGCTAAAGCAGAAGCAGCTAAATTTGGCGTAACATTTAAATAATAATACGATTGTAAAAAATCAGTATATTTGGACCATCAGTTTCGGCTGGTGGTTTTTTATTTAATAATAATTATATGCCAGTTTTACCTAAAGGTCATCCAAAATTACTCAACGCATGGGCTTTCTATGATTGGGCGAATTCTGTTTATAGTTTGGTGATTGCTTCGGCAGTTTTTCCTATTTTTTATAATGCACTTTTTACGAAAGAAAATCCATATGTAAATCTTTTCGGGCAACATTTTAAAAACTCAGCACTTATAAGTTTCGTAACGGCAGCCGCTTTTTTGTGTGTAGCGATTTTTTCTCCATTATTATCTGGTATTGCAGATTATATGGGAAACAAAAAGATATTTATGCGCATCTTCAACTACATTGGAGCCTTGTCGTGTATCGGTTTGTATTTCTTCGATTTGAACAATATAGTGACAGGATTAGCGTTTTATTTCTTTGGATTAATCGGATTTTGGGGAAGTTTGGTTTTTTATAACTCGTATTTACCCGACATTGCGTTTCCTGAACAACAAGATAAAGTAAGCGCCAAAGGCTATTCATTAGGTTATATAGGTAGTGTCTTATTATTAGTAATCAATCTAGCGATGATTATGAAACCGGAGTTTTTTTCTATTTCAGGAACTCCAGAAGTAGCATCCATGAAAGCCATGCGTTATTCCTTTATGATGGTCGGAATTTGGTGGATTGTTTTTAGTAAATACACCTATTTTTATCTGCCAAAAGGAAATTCAAACAAAGAAAAGGTAAGATTAAATGTTATTTTCAATGGGTTTAAAGAATTAAAAAAAGTTTGGAAAATCCTGCAATCTGAAATTCCGTTAAAACGTTATTTGATAAGTTTTTTTGTGTTCAGCATGGGAGTACAAACCGTAATGTTGGTTGCCACGTATTTTGGAGCTCAAGAAATTCAATGGAAAGATGCCGAAGAAAGTCAAATCGGATTGATAACCTGCATCCTTTTAATTCAATTAATAGCTATTTTAGGAGCGGTTTTAACATCAAAAGCATCGGCAAAATTTGGTAATATAAAAGTGCTAATCGTTTTAAATGGGTTTTGGGTTTTATTGTGCGGTTTTGCTTACTTTATTACAACGCCAAAAGAGTTTTATATCATGGCCAGTTTGGTCGGATTAGTAATGGGAGGAATTCAAGCTTTAGGAAGATCAACCTATTCGAAATTTCTACCAGAAACAAAAGACACGGCTTCTTTTTTTAGTTTTTATGATGTTTCAGAAAAAATCGGAATCGTAATCGGAATGTGTGTTTACGGGATAATTGATCAAATTACAGGAAGTCCAAGATTTGCAATTGTTTTTTTAGGTTTATTTTTTATAACGGGTTTAATATTATTAACGAGAGTTCCAAAAAAATAATTAGAAATATGCAAAAAATATTTATATTTGACAAAAAAATTACTGCTATGAAAAAAATACAATTTATATCATTATTTGTTTTACTATTTAGTCTTACCACCTTTACGTCATGTGATGATGAAGTGATTGATAGTGCTATTGACTTAGGAGCAATTGATGATCCAAACAATCCACCAAATTCTGGCGATCCTTATTTTAAGGCAGATTTTAGTGGAAGTACTTGGTATGCAGACAATACAGCTGTTGTCATTACGCCAAATAGCTTTGAATTAGTTGCTACAAGAGGAGCTGGTGGTGAAACGTTCGAGTTTTATTTGAATGGAAGTACTATTGGTAGCTATCTTGCCAATCAAAATGATGTAGGATTTACACCTGCAGCTTCTACTTATGGATATTGGGGAGTTAATCCAGTTAATGCATCTGAAAATACAGGTTCTGTAACAATAACAAATATTGATACTGTTACTCAAACGGTTTCAGGTATATTCAGCTATAAAGGTTATTGGTCTGATGCATCAGTTAGCAACATTTTGCCAATCCTTTTTACTAATGGTGTTTTTAATAACTTGCCTTATACAACAGGAACGACGCCACCACCAACAGGAACCGACTCGTTTTCTACAAAAATAAATGGTACCGATTTTATCGATACCGCAATTAATGTAGCTACTGTGAGTAATGTTATAACAATTGCAGCATCAAATGCAACTGCTCAAAATGTTACTATCGGAATTAGAGATGACGTAGCTCCTGGAACGTATCCAATTACTGGAAATATTGGTACTGATGTGGTTCAAGCTTCATACAAACCTAATGGTGTTGCACTACAAGCTTACGCTGGTTCTGTAACTATAATTAGTAAAACAGCAACTAGAATTAAAGGAACTTTTACTTTTACAACAAGTGACGGACCAACTGTATATCAATTTACAGTAGGTCAATTTGATGTAGAATACTAGAAAAACAATAAATTATAAAGATAAAATCCGCCTTTATGGCGGTTTTTTTTTGTATGGCATACCTATTGCTAAATTAGGAAAAACATCGTTGAAATGCCACTCACATTGATTTTATGGCGTTTTATTTGCCATACAACGATTTTAATTTATCAAATACTTTCTATAAAGTATATTTGTTTCACATTTAATGTCATTCTGACCCATAAAGATTATGTCATATCACAAAATACTAAGCTTTGACAATTTGTCACTTCAAGAATTTGACTCAGAAGCCGAATTAATTCCGCTTTTGACACCCGAAGATGAAGAGGAAATGACAAATGAAGAATTACCCGCCTCTTTACCAATTTTGCCTTTACGAAATACCGTTTTATTTCCTGGTGTTGTTATTCCTATAACTGCCGGGCGAGATAAATCGATTAAACTTATCAATGAAGCCAATGCTGGCAATAAAATCATAGGTGTTGTCGCTCAAAAGAACGAACAAGATGAAGATCCTACCAAAAACGATATTCATCAAGTAGGAACCGTAGCTCGAATTCTTAGGGTTTTGAAAATGCCTGATGGAAATATAACCGTCATTCTTCAAGGGAAAAAGCGTTTTGAAATTGATGCCGTTATTTCTGAAAAGCCGTATATAAAAGCAACGATAAAGGAAGTTCCTGAAAAAAGACCTGGAAAGCACGATAGTGAATTCGGAACTATAGTTGATTCTATCAAAGAATTAGCCATTCAGATTATTAAGGAGAGTCCGAACATTCCAACAGAAGCTACTTTTGCTATAAAAAACATCGAAAGTCAGTCGTTCCTAATCAATTTTGTTTCTTCTAATATGAACCTTACGGTAGAAGAAAAGCAAAATTTATTGGCAATGAATGTGCTGAAAGAACGCGCTTTAGAAACCTTGCGTTTCATGAATGTGGAGTTGCAAAAATTAGAACTTAAAAATGATATTCAATCAAAAGTTCGTTTCGATTTAGACCAACAACAACGCGAATATTTCTTGCACCAACAAATGAAAACCATTCAAGAAGAATTGGGTGGCGTTTCTAACGAGCAAGAATTTGAAGACATGCGGATGCGTGCCAAAACCAAAAAGTGGAACGAAAAAACGCAAGGTCTTTTTGAAAAAGAATTCAGCAAGTTGCAACGTATGAATCCGCAAGCTCCTGATTTCGGAATCCAAAGAAATTATTTGGAGTTGGTTTTGGATTTACCATGGAATGAATATTCAAAAGACAATTTCGATTTAAAAAACGCTCAAAAAATTATCGACCGAGATCATTTTGGTTTGGAAGATGTGAAGAAAAGAATGATTGAACATTTGGCCGTTTTGAAATTGCGGAACGATATGAAATCGCCTATCATCTGTCTAACCGGACCTCCAGGAGTTGGTAAAACCTCTATCGGAAAATCGGTGGCAGAAGCTTTAGGCAGAGAATATGTTCGTATTTCTTTAGGAGGATTACGTGATGAAGCCGAAATTCGCGGTCACAGAAAAACGTATATTGGCGCCATGCCTGGACGAATTATTCAAAGCATTAAAAAAGCAAAAACGTCCAATCCAGTTTTTATTTTAGATGAAATCGATAAACTTTCGGTTAGTAATCAAGGTGATCCATCCTCAGCATTATTAGAAGTATTAGATCCAGAACAAAACAGTGACTTTTATGATAACTTCCTCGAAATGGGATTCGATTTGTCGAAAGTCATGTTTATCGCAACGTCTAACAATATGGCAACCATTCAACCTGCTTTGAAAGACCGAATGGAAGTGATAAAAATGAGTGGTTATACTATTGAAGAAAAAGTAGAAATCGCTCGTCAACACTTATTTCCAAAACAATTAAAAGAACACGGATTGACATCCAAAGACTTAACCATTGGTAAAAAGCAATTGGAAAAAATCGTCGAAGGTTACACACGAGAATCGGGCGTTAGAAGTCTAGAACAAAAAATGGCGCAAGTCATTCGAAACGCTGCCAAATCAGTGGCAATGGACGAAGAGTACAACAAAAAAGTAACCGACGAAGATATTGTAAAAGTATTAGGTGCTCCAAAATTAGAACGCGATAAAGCAGAAGGAAATGATGTGGCTGGTGTAGTGACTGGTTTGGCTTGGACTTCAGTTGGTGGAGATATTTTATTTATTGAATCTTTAATTTCACAAGGAAAAGGGACGTTAACGTTGACCGGAAATTTAGGAACCGTAATGAAAGAATCGGCGACTATTGCCTTAGAATACATCAAATCAAATGCTGAACTTTTTGGATTATCTCAAGATGTTTTGTCAAAATATAATATACACTTGCACGTTCCAGAAGGAGCAACACCAAAAGACGGTCCGAGTGCCGGAATAGCGATGTTGACTTCTTTAGTTTCACTGTTAACACAACGCAAAATCAAAAAAGGATTAGCGATGACTGGTGAAA
>JAZKGN010000082.1:0-9528 GCA_040385945.1 Bacteroidota bacterium | reverse complement strand
ACAAATCAAAATTATTTGGTTTTAAAAGCAACATGTTGGCGAATAAGGCGATATAAGAAATCCCTTCTGAAATAGCGGTAAATTTAAAAATCTTTGTCATTATGTGGGTTTTGGGTTACAAAATTAAGTAATAACATTCAGTTAAAACCCACAAAGTAGTTACTTTTGCAAATATTTAGCATTCTAATGAGCAAACGCGATTTAAAAAAATATTTATCCCAATTGGACAAAGCCCAGCTTGAAGAACAGGTAACGGAATTGTACGACAAATTTAAAGACGTAAAAGTCTACTACGACTTTGTTTTTAATCCCAACGAGAACAATTTGGTTAAAGAAGCCAAACTTAAAATTTCGAACGAATATTTTCCCATTCGTGGAAAAAGACCAAAAATGCGACGTTCTGTTGCTCAAAAATTCATCAAACATTTTATTACTCTTGGTGTTGATGCTTTTATCATTGCAGATGTGATGCTGTATACAATAGAAATAGCCCAGTCACTTTCGGCAGAAAAAGAAATCAAACAAGAAGCCTTTTACAAAAGTATGCTCAATTCGTTTGAACAAGCCATTAGTTTTATGATTGAAAAAGGCATTTTGTACGAATTTAAAAGTAGAGTAGTGGCCATTCAAAAAGAAACGGAAGTCCAAAAATGGCTGAACGTTTACGAATTTAATGCGATTGTAGAACGCTTCGATTATTAAATTTTCAATAATTTAAAAAATTAATAGTAGTGAAACTCTTTTTTAGACGTATTTTTGCAAAATTGTAAAAATCACTATGTCCCATAAAGATACCTTACTGGAAATTGAAGAAAAGAAGGAACTGTATAGTTACCAACTTGGCGATATCGATCGGATATTTGAACGATTGGATAACGCGCCTCACAATTACCATTTGTTGTATCAACTGCCAACTGGCGGAGGAAAAACCGTTATTTTCTCAGAAATTACTCGACGTTATTTAGAACAACACAATAAAAAAGTGGTGGTTTTAACGCATCGTATTGAGTTGTGCAAACAGACTTCCAAAATGCTGAAAGGCTTTGATGTTAAGAACAAAATCATCAACAGTACCATAAAAGAATTGCCCGATCAAGATGAATACAGTTGTTTTGTGGCGATGGTGGAAACGTTGAAAAACCGACTCAATGATGAGAAACTTCAAATAGAAAATGTTGGTTTGGTGATTATTGATGAAGCGCATTACAATTCGTTCCGAAAATTATTAGGTGCTTTTAAAAATGCTTTTATTTTAGGCGTTACGGCAACACCTTTGAGTTCGAATATCAAATTGCCGATGTATGAAAACTACAGCGAATTGATAGTAGGTGATACCATTCAAAACCTTATTGATAAAGGATTTTTAGCCAAAGCAACAACGTATAGTTATGATGTAGGATTGACTTCATTGAAAGTCGGAATCAATGGCGATTATACCGTAAAATCATCTGATGATTTGTACAGTAATATGGTCATGCAAGAGAAATTATTGCATGCGTACAGCGAAAAATCATTAGGCAAGAAAACCTTAATTTTCAACAACGGAATTCATACATCCTTATATGTTTATGAAACGTTCAGAGCAGCTGGTTATGCTATTCGTCATTTGGATAATACTACCTCAAATGAAGACCGAAAAGACATTTTGCATTGGTTTAAGAAAACGCCGGATGCGATATTAACATCGGTCGGAATCTTAACGACAGGCTTTGACGAACCAACTGTAGAAAGCATTATATTGAATCGTGCAACAAAATCGATTACATTGTATTTTCAAATGATTGGTCGTGGTTCACGAAAATTACCAAACAAAGACAATTTTACCGTTATTGATTTAGGAAATAATGCTTTGCGTTTTGGGTTGTGGAATGATCCAATCGATTGGCAACATATTTTTAAATCGCCCGAATATTATTTAGAAAGTTTACGAGACGATGCTGATATTGAAAGTAATTTCAAATATGTAATGCCAGAAGAACTTCGAAAAAAATTCAGCAAGTCGGAAGATATTGCAATGGATGTTAATGAGGAATTTAAATTTACCGTAAAAAACAATTTAAAAGCCAAAACCATCTTAGAAAAGTCGTTAGAACAACACGCAAACATGTGTGTACTAAATACCGAAGATTTGCTTAGCGCTCGAAAATTATCCAAAGAACTCAACGACGATATCGAATACCGAATCAAGCAATATTGTATTTGTTTGGGTAACGTGACCAAAAACTACCGAAGTTGGTTGGCCGAAGATTACATGCAAAAACTTACCATTGCAATTGGACGCATCTATCGAATTAAAATCATGGAAGAAGAATAGAATTATTCTTTCGGCGAATTTGCCATATAAATCTGCTGTTTTCCTTTATGTAAAACTACCGAATATTTACCATTCAATTTTGTAGTTCTAAATTTGGTAAAAACATTGTTGATGTTGTAAATTTTCTCAATAACATCACCAACTTTTGGCTCTACAGAGATAATTGTAATAACATTGTCATTATCGATAGTCAAAGAATACGTTTTATCATCATAAATTAATTTATAACCGTCTTTAATTGTCTCACAAGTAGATGATAATTTCAAACTTGGATAAACTTCTTTTGCTTTGTTCAAATATTCCAATACATTGTTTGGAGTTGGTGTTTGACAGAAAGAAAGCATTGGAACAAGAAAAAGAAAATAAATAAATTTCATGGTTGTATTTTTTAGTTTAGTTGAATGAGCGAATATAAATGTTATTTCGATAATAAAAAACATAATTCAGTGAGCTTAGTAAAATTTAACTAATTAACAAGATAAATAGTCGTTTAAGTAGAATCCAGTGAATAAGCCTAGACAACAGCTTTAAATTCGATTACAAATACGAACTATAATTTATATTATGTAAAATAGATTATTTCCAAACCAAGCCTATTTAAGGGTTATTCAGAAAATGCATTTAAAATAGACATCGCTTGAATTGCATCCTTCTTAGCTACAAAAATATGATCGTGATAAAATGCCGCAACAACATTACAACTAATTTGCTTTTGGGAAAGCGCTTTTGAAAATGCCGCTGTCAAACCAACAGCTTCTATTGACGAATGAACTGTCAATGTTATCCATGACATAACAAGTGTATAATTCAATTGCATCGCATCAGCGATTTCTTTTTTTACAATTATAGTGATGGCTTCTTCTTCTTTAAAAAACATTTCGATATCCTTCAGATAATTACTGTCTAAAGTAGTTACAGTACAAAAAACATAATCACCTTCATTAAGTTTGGGTTTCATGGTTTTTAAAAGCAATTCTAGATTTTTTTCTCCGCTCATCTTAGTGTTTATTATGATTTCTTGTAATGTATTTTGCTAGTCCAACAAAAATAAGTGCCATCAAAACAAAAAACAAACTCATAAAGATCGAATTGATAACCACCTTTTCGATTCCGAGTTTAGTTACATCCAAAAATGGATACGGATAATAGTTTGAAAAACTACCTCGAAGCATCACAACAATCAAGTATACAATTGGATACAACAACCAACCTAAACAATTTTTCCATGTAATTACTCCTTTGTCAACTTTAAAAAACCAATACAAAACATACACTATTGGTATAACCAGATGTAATATTTCATCAACAATTCGCTGTAATCCTTGCGGTTCCCATATAAATCGAAGTATGGTATTGTAAACAAATCCAACAACAAAAATATACACTGCAATTGCCGTTTGTGTATTCGGCTTTAGAAAAAAAGAGGATTTACTATTCGATTGCCAACCAATAGCTGTAAACGTTATAGCTACCAATATGTTAGTTAATATGGTAAAGAAGGTAAAAAACCGAAGTACTGTTTCTACCACTCCAACTAAACTAGTTTGAAGTAGTAAAATAAATTGCAAAATTACTGTCAACCAACAGATTACAGAAAGTGATTTTTCGAATGCAAACGATTTTTTTTCCATTAGTGCGAGTTGAATTAGAATTCTATAAATATATAAAAAACAATTTTACATCTTTATCTTTATTACATTTGTACATTGATCAAATTTTGTTATTTTTATAAAATAACTTTTACCTATGAATACTACCATTACGCAACGCATAGCCGATTTTTTAAAAGAATACCAACCTTTTAATTTTTTGCCTTATGACGACTTAATTACCATTGCCAATACCATTCGTGTCATCAATTTGGAAAAGCACAAATCGCTGTTTCAAATCAACGATACCTTGCATGACGCCTTTTATGTGGTGGCTTCTGGAGTGATTCATCTAACTGTTATTTCCGATGCTGAAGAAACCTTATTAAACAAATGTTACGCTGGTGACATCTTCGGATTGCGTCCGTTTTTTGCAAAAAACAATTACCAAATGACGGCAAAAGCGCGTGAAGAAAGCATTATTTATGCTATTCCTATTGTTGCTTTCAAACCCTTCGTAGCACACAATGCTGACATTTTGAACTTCTTGTTGGAGAGTTTTGCGGCCAACTCTAAAAATTCACTCGATAAGGAAAATCCAGGTAAATTAATGTCGGACAACGTTATGTATTCCGACGGACAATCGGACATGCTTTACTTTCAATCATTAACCTATACTAAAACTCCTTTAAAAATAGCTGCAAATGCCAGTGTAAAAGAAGTCGCGCAACTTATGACCGACAACTTGATGAACAGTGCACTAGTGATTGATCAAAATTATCCTATTGGAATTGTAACCGATTCGGATTTTCGCGCTAAAATAGCCACTGGACGATTTGAAATTTCCACATCTATAGACAAAATCATGGCATCTCCCGTGATTACTGTAACCGAAAATGTTTCAGTTGCTGAAGCGCAATTATTAATGTTGAAATACAACGTTTCTCACCTCTGTGTCACACAAGACGGAACGGACAAATCGGACATTAAAGGTATCATCTCCGAGCACGATTTAGTTGTCGCTCAAGCCAACAATCCTGGAGTGTTGTTAAAAGAAATAAAAAAATCACACAGTGCAAAAGATTTAAAATTGGTTAGAGATAAACTGACCGATATTATTCAATCATCCATCGTTAAAAACATTCCGTTACCACACATTAGTAGTATTGGTGGTGAAATAACTTTAGCCATTGTAAAAAGAGCAGTTGAACTCGCTATTTTAGATTTGGGCTCACCTCCTGCCCGTTTTGCGTGGCTTAGCATTGGAAGTCAAGGACGAAAAGAACAGCTTTTATACTCCGATCAGGACAGTATTTTGGTTTTTGAAGATGTAGCTGCCGATAAGTACCGAGACATAAAAGATTACTTTATAAAATTAGCTAAGAAAACAACATCCACTTTAGAGAAAGTAGGTTTTGCACTTTCTCCTGAAGGTCATGTTGCTAGTAATATCTTATGGTGTAAATCGCTGACTGATTGGACAAAACAATACAATAGCTGGATGAATACTCCAGGTGAAAACTCCAATGAAATAAGCAGTGTTTTCTTTGATTATGAAATGGCTTTTGGCGAACAGAAAATAGAAGATATGATTACCGAAAACATATTTAAAAACGTCAAAAACAATGTGCTTTTCTTTGACTATTTAGGAAACGATGCGTTGAAAAAACCAGCTCCGTTAAACTTCTTTAAAAAGTTTAATACCGAAGAAGAAGGCGAACACAAAGGGAAATTTGACATTAAGACACGCGCTTTAATGCCACTTATCGATGGCGCTCGATTGCTCGTTTTGAATATGAACATCAAAGGAATTAACAATACCTATTTGCGATACAAACAGTTAGCGATTACTGATCCGAAGTATGCGGAAGTATATTTAGATTGTGCAGAAGCTTTTATTGTTTTGTCTAAATTCCGAACGTTGGAAGGATTGAAAAATGACAGTTCAGGACAATACATTAATTTGGATGAGATTTCAAAAATCGACAAAGAGAAATTAAAAAACGCCCTTGCTCCTATAAAGGAATTAGAAGATTTAATCAAAAACCGATTTCAATTGACGCAATTCTCATAACCTATGATAGATTGGATTAAAAATATCAACAAACCACATCCCGAATTTTGGAAGACCTACCTGTCAAAATTTGATAAAAAATCAGAACGATACGTAGCGTTAAGTCTTGAAACATCGGGTTTAAATCCGGATAAAGATGTTATTATGTCTTTTGGTGCGATGGCTGTTGTAAACAACAATGTGATTATTGGCGACCATTTTGAAGTGGTGATTCCGCAATACAAATTCTTACACGACAATGGCATATCCAATGACTTTTTGTTAGAAAGTACGCAACCTAAAATGGCAGAACCTCTAGCAATTGAATCGTTTATTACGTACATTGAAAATGCAGTTTTAGTTGGACATCGCATTCATTTTGATGTCGAAATGATCAATAAATCTTTAGAAAAACTAGATTGTGGGCGCTTAAAAAACGAAGCGATTGATATTGAAGTCATGTATAAGAAACTACACGACATTAACGATAAACAATTTTCATTGGATGAATTGAGTACGTTGTTTAAAATGCCAAAAGCCGACCGCTTGTCCACTTCTGACGACGCCTATACTATTGCACTTTTGTTTTTGAAATTAAAGTCCCGCTTGGGATTGCGATAATTTTACTAATTAAAAAGTACGATGAAAACCGATTTTCCAAATTTAAATCGATACGCTTCTGAAAACACAAAACTCCTCGCTCTTCCCAACAACGGAAACAGAATAGTTTTCTTTGGCGATTCGATAACGGAATTTTGGACAGCAAGAAATTCGACTTTATTTCAAAATCCAAATCACATTAACAGAGGCATTAGTGGACAAACGACATCGCAAATGGTAGTACGTTTTTCCCACGATGTAGTCGAATTACAACCGCAAAGAGTTGTCCTTTTAGCTGGTATCAATGATATTGCAGAAAACAACGGACCAATCACAATTGAAGAAGTTGCAGAGAATATCATAACAATGATTGAACAAGCACTAACGAACAAAATAAAAGTCTTTTTATGCGCTGTACTGCCTTGCAATACCATTAACTGGCGAAACCACATCGCTCCCGCTGACTCAATCATTCAACTCAATCAAATGTTATTTTTGTACGCTAAAAAGCAAGCAATTCCTTTTGTTGATTATTATACTCCAATGGTAAATAAAAGCAATGGTTTGGATAAAATATATAGCGATGACGGACTCCATCCTAACGCAGAAGGTTATAAAGTAATGGAAGCAATCATAAGCCAATATCTGCATTAGAAAAAACAATAACTACTTTTATAAATAGAATGTTTTAATTTTCTACTTTTGCCATTGTAACAAAAAATACAACGCAACTACTTATACCCCAAAATGTTGCATCAGTTATTGCATTTGGAAGTATTGTAAATGAACGCACAATTACACATACCGGTTAATTCTCAACTCAAAGAGTACATCACCTCTATTTGGGAAGTGTATGGCAGTCGAAACGTTACAGAAACCATTTTACCTAAAGGGATTTTTGAAATGGTTTTTAATTTGGCCGATGACATGAATGGCGTTTTGCCCTACAGTAGCAAAGCCGTACAAACACCCCAATGTTTTATTCAAGGGATTAATACTCATGTTATCAATGCCAATTATACTGGTCAACAACATCTTTTTGGCATTCGTTTGCAACCACATATGGTAAAAAGCCTGCTCGGTATTATGCCTTCCGAATTGAGCAATATCATAGTCGATTTGACACTTATCAAACCCGAATTTAAAATCATTTGGCACCAACTAATGGAAGTCGATTCTTTTGAAGAAAGAGTAAAAATAATAGAAACCGTTTTTCCTATCCTATCGCAACCCAATTGTGTAAGGACTCAGAAATTATCTAATTTGTTTATGTCTGATTCAATTCAGAATTTTCAATCGTTAGACAATCTTTCAGAGCAAGTATATTATTCCTCTCGACATCTCAATAGAAAATCGCAAAGCATCTTTGGGCTCTCTGCAGAAGAACTTATTATTTACAAAAAGTTTTTACATTCGGTAAATCTCATGCATAGAGAAAAAACCACACTAACCGATATTGCTTATCGTTCGGGGTTTTATGATCAATCGCATTTTTGTCGCGTTTTCAAATCGTATACAGGTATTACCGCCAAGGAATACCAAAAAAACAAAGGCGAATTGCCGTTTCATTTGTTTTCCTAACCTCTTTTTACTTCTAATTTTTTTATCGCATCCTAAAGATGTCCGATTCATACAATTTTTGATTTGATTTACTCGCGAATTTTGCCCCAGTTTAATCACATTAAAATTTAGAATCGATGTTTAAAAAAATCATTAAAAAAACAGCTATGTATTTCTTTATTGCAATAGCCTCTTATTTAGCCATTGGCTATTTATTCCATCTGGTCATTTTTCCAGAAAAGAAACCTGATGTAAAAACCTATTTTAAACCAGGTCAGACTTTTTACAGTAAATCGGAAGGATTCAAACAAACAGTTATCAAACAAGAGAATGGCCATGTGTACTGTTCCTTAGAAGTTGAACCGTTTGCTGACGGACCTCCTAAACATGTTCACTCTAATTTTGACGAACAGTTTGAAATTGCCAATGGCGAATTAACCCTTTGGATAGATGGGAAAATTGTAAAATTGCATCCAGGTGAAAAAGTATTTGTACCTCGTGGCACGCCACACCAACCGTATAATGAAACTGCCGATACAATTCACATAAAAGGTTCGGCTGATTTTCCTGAGAAATTTGCCTATTATCTTACGCAAGTGTATGGTGTAATGGACAATACGCCTGGTTTTGGCAAGTCGCCCGAAACCGTTTTTCAAATGGCATTATTTGGTTCGGCTGGATTTGACTCTTATTTGGTAGAAGGACCTCCAGTGGCAATACAAAAAGTGACAGGGTTTTTTCTCACTCCATTAATCCGATTGGTAGGTTACAAAAGTTTTTATCCTGAGTATGATATCCGTGAGGATAAAAAATTATAATCGAAAAATAGTAATCGTATGATAGTAGCAAGACAACTCTCTCTAATTATTACCATCACTATTTGGGCAACCATAATGGGTGGTGCAATGTACAGCCATGTTGTTTATTTCCCGGCTTATCTTTCACATTTGCCAGAATCGAACCAACTTATTACTGGTGAATTAGGACTCCATGATAGCAACTTTTGGATGTACATTCATCCGTTAGCCATCGTGTCATTCGCAACAACATTAGCACTGAATTGGAAACTGGAAATAAAACGAAAATTCATTCTCACAACAGCGATAACTTATGTAGTGATATTGATAACAACTGCTACGTATTTTGTGCCTGAATTGATGGCTTTTGCCGAAAGTACCAACGATACTTCTGTTACAGCAGCCAACTTATTTGAACGTGGACAAAGGTGGCAACATTTGAGTTGGATTAGAGGCATAGTAATTTACTGCTGTTTCATTTTGTTGCTCATCGCTTTAACTAAAAACCCTAAAAATGAACACGTACAATAACAATTCACAAAATAAAAAAGCAGCTTTCACTGCTTTCTTGATAATCACTTTTGTAACTTTTATTCTTTTAAAGAAGCCATGTCT
>JAZKGN010000081.1:0-6782 GCA_040385945.1 Bacteroidota bacterium | reverse complement strand
AAATCGAAACCAAATTAAGCGATAAAGACACACGTCAAACCCAAGCTTTGTATTTACTTTCTACGGGCGGATTTTTAAGTCAGGATGGTTTAAGTCAGGCGCAATACACCAATTTTGCTTTTGAAAAAATAGGCGTTTTGTTTTCTGGTTTGCTCAACGGTGAAGATGATAAATTTGATTTTGCTGTTGATTATAAACAAGCCGATAGAACACAAGGATACGAAACCGACGGAAGAGTATTGGCAACCATTACAACCAAAATTAGTGATAGGATCACTTTTAACGGACAAGTTGGTGTACCTGTAGGTGGAATTAACGAAACGGCAATTGTTGGAAATTTCGAATTGGCGTATCGAGTAAATGAAGACGGAACATTGAACCTTAGAGTGTTCAATAGAGAAAATGAAATAAATTACATCGGACAAGGAGTAGGTTATACACAAGGAGTGGGTATCAATTATGAAGTCGATTTTGATACATTTAAAGAATTGGTCAATAAAGTATTTACCAAACATAAAATCGACATTGAAAAGAAACCAAATGAACAAGTAGATGACTCCGAATTATTACCATCGTATATCAAAATGAAAGGTGAAGATGAAAAGAAAGAAGAATCGAAACCAAAGACCAATACCGATGCTATAATTCCAGAAGATTAACTTTTCAACCTGCTATATTTCATTTTTTTATAACAAAATCAAAAAACTTATTAACGAAAACGATTGAGTTTGTTTAGTAGTGTTAAATTCATCTTACGACTACTATTTTTATACCTCAATGTTTCCTAATTTTACATTTTAAATACAACCTAATGTCAAAAACGATTAAAAAAATAGGCGTTTTAACTTCTGGAGGCGATTCTCCTGGAATGAATGCAGCTATTCGTTCTGTAGTTAGAACCTGCGCTTTTCATGCAATTGAATGTGTTGGTATTTACAGAGGCTATCAAGGAATGATAGAAGGCGATTTCAAAGAAATGGGCGCACGTTCAGTAAACAACATCGTAAACAAAGGCGGTACTATTTTAAAAACAGCGCGATCCAAAGAATTCATGTCTGTTGAAGGTCGTAAAAAAGCCCACGATCATTTAGTACAAGCTGGAGTAGACGCTCTTGTTATCATTGGTGGTGACGGAAGTTTTACTGGTGCCGAAATCTTTAACAACGAGTTTGATTTCCCAGTCATGGGTATTCCAGGAACCATCGATAATGATATTTTCGGAACAAGTCATACTTTAGGATTTGACACGGCACTTAATACTGTAGTCGAATGTATCGATAAAATTAGAGATACTGCCAGTTCGCACAACCGACTTTTTTTAGTTGAAGTGATGGGACGTGATGCTGGACACATTGCACTCAATGCCGGAATTGGAGCAGGAGCAGAAGAAATTCTCATTCCAGAAGAAGATTTAGGTTTGGAGCGTTTATTAGCTTCCTTACAAAAAAGTAAAGCCTCCGGAAAA
Source organism: Bacteroidota bacterium (assembly GCA_040385945.1). Classification (GTDB taxonomy): domain Bacteria; phylum Bacteroidota; class Bacteroidia; order Flavobacteriales; family Flavobacteriaceae; genus Flavobacterium. The sequence continues at coordinate 5,317 of JAZKGN010000081.1, read as the reverse complement.
TCATCGAGTATCGTAGTTATTGCAGAAGGTGATAAAATAGGCAAAACCGTATTCGAATTGAAAGAATACATCGAAGAACATTTACCCGAATACGATATCCGTGTTTCGGTATTAGGTCACATGCAACGTGGCGGATCACCATCTTGTTTTGATAGAGTGCTTGCCTCACGTTTGGGAGTAAAAGCTGTCGAATCGCTTTTGGAAGGAAAATCTAATTTTATGGTCGGTATACTCGATAATCATATTGCATTAACACCATTAGAACAAGCTATAAAAGGACACGCAGAAATAGACAAAGAATTATTACGCGTTTCCGATATCATGTCGACATAGAATGTTGTTAATTCAATACCCAAAACAAATAACCATATAAACAATATAAAAAAGAATGTCAAAAGTTAAAGTAGGAATAAACGGTTTCGGAAGAATTGGAAGAATTGTTTTCAGAGAAACCTATAACAGAGATAATGTAGAAGTAGTAGCCATAAACGATTTATTAAGTGTTGACCACTTAGCGTACTTATTAAAATTCGATTCAGTTCACGGACGATTTACTGAAAAAGTAGAAGTTATTGACGGAAAATTATACGTCAACGACAAACACATCCGAGTTACCGCAGAGAAAGATCCAAAAGCCTTACAATGGAATGAAGTAGGAGTAGACGTAGTAGCCGAATGTACCGGAATTTTCACGACACTCGAAACCGCGCAAGCGCATATCGATGGTGGCGCCAAAAAAGTAATTATTTCAGCTCCTTCTGCCGACGCACCAATGTTTGTAATGGGTGTGAATCACGAAAAAGCAACAGCCAATGATAGCATCGTTTCCAACGCATCATGTACTACCAATTGCTTGGCACCGTTGGCAAAAGTAATCAATGATAATTTCGGAATCGTAGAAGCGCTAATGACTACAGTTCATGCCACGACAGCCACACAATTAACGGTTGACGGTCCGTCTCGCAAAGATTTTCGTGGAGGAAGATCCGCTTTATTAAACATCATTCCAGCTTCAACTGGTGCTGCAAAAGCTGTGGGTAAAGTGATTCCAGAATTGAATGGAAAACTAACCGGAATGTCATTACGTGTTCCTGTTGCCGATGTTTCTGTAGTCGATATGACCGTTAAAGTTGCCAAAGAAACCTCGTATGATGACATTATGAAAGTATTGAAAAATGCTTCCGAAACCAATATGATAGGCATCGTTGGTTATACGGAAGACGATGTGGTTTCACAAGATTTCATCTCTGATACGCGAACATGTATTGTTGATGCAAAGGCCGGAATTGGGTTAAACAGTACGTTCTTTAAAATTGTAGCTTGGTACGATAACGAATACGGATATTCAAGTAAATTAATCGATTTGTGTGTACACATTTCGAGTTTAAAATAATTTATATATTTGAAGCAATCTCCCGCTATTCATTGCAATCTTTTTTTCGTTCCTCAAAAAAGGATTTTCATTACTATCGGGGCTAGGGCAATATCCTAATTAATAAACATCTAACAATCTATACATGAAATTACTAGTAGATAGCGGTTCAACAAAAGCCGATTGGATTGCCATTGACGATGCCGGAAAAGTACTTTTTACCACACAAACACTTGGTTTAAATCCTGAAGTGTTGCTCAAAGAAGAAATCATCAAACGTCTTGATGACACTTTTGATATAGCTCACAATAAAGACAATGCCACACATCTTTTCTTTTACGGTGCAGGTTGCGGTACCGACAGAATGAAAAATTTTCTTGCAGAAGTATTTGAAAAGTATTTTTCAAACGCTATTGTAGTAGTTCACGAAGATACTTATGCTGCGGTTTATGCTACAACTCCAAAAAATGAAGAAGCTATTGTTTGCATCTTAGGAACGGGTTCGAATTGCAGTTATTTTGACGGAAATGTGTTGCATCAAAAAGTACAATCGTTGGGTTATATTGCTATGGATGATTGCTCGGGTAACCGTTTCGGTCGACATTTAATTCGTGGTTACTATTTTTCTAAAATGCCAGCAGCTATGGCAAAAGAATTGGAAGAAACGTACAACATGGATCCCGATTTTATTAAAAATAAATTATACAAAGAACCCAATCCGAATGCGTATTTGGCGACTTTTGCAAAATTCTTAATCAAACACAAAGACACCGATTTTTGCAAAAAATACATCTATGAAGAATTGGAAGAATTTGTAGAAAACTACATCAAACAATTTGACAACTGCACTAAAATACCTGTCCACTTTGTAGGTTCTATTGCGTTTTATTTAAAAACTGAACTCGAAGAAGTCTTATCTAAAAGCAACATCAAAATGGGTAACGTATTACGACGTCCAATTGACGGATTGATTGCTTATCACATATTGAATAAATAATACATCTATGGAAATAGCAATAATAGCACACGATGGTAAAAAAGCCGACATGGTTCAGTTTTTGAATAAAAACAAAGCCATTTTACTAAAAGAAAAAATCAGAATAATTGCTACGGGAACAACTGGTAAAAGAGCAGAAATCGCTGGATTTAAAGTCAAAAAAATGCTTTCTGGTCCACAAGGTGGTGACGCACAAATTGCGGCGCGTGTAGCTGAAGGAAAAACAAAAATGGTGTTGTTCTTTAAAGACCCTAATTCGAGTCATGCGCACGAAGTAGACATTAACATGTTAATTCGAATTTGTGATGTACACAATGTACCTTTAGCGACGAATGAAGCCACAGCCCAGTTGTTGTTATTGGGAATTGATGACTAAAACTATTGTACAGCTATCATCGAAATCTCGACGTTAACACCTTTTGGTAATCCAGCTACTTGAACAGTTTCTCTAGCAGGCGCAGTTTTTTCATCAAAATAGGTTCCGTATACTGCGTTAATCCGTGCAAAATCGTTCATATCCATAATGAAAATAGTAGTTTTCACGACGTTTTCAAAAGTCATTTCGGCAGCTTCAAGAACCGCTTTCATGTTTTCCATAACTTGTTTGGTTTCAACTTCGATGTTGTCCAAAATCAATTCCATCGTTTCTGGATGCAAAGCAATTTGCCCTGAAGTATACAAGGTGTTTCCAACCAAAACAGCTTGATTATAAGGTCCAATAGGTGCCGGAGCTTTATCTGTAAATAGTATCTTTTTCATATCTTTAAATTTATCTTGGAATAAGTTTCTAACTTCTATCTCAAACGTCGATCAGGTTGCGAATTTTTATCCCATTTGATATCGCTCAACACACCCGATTTGATTCCGATAAAGAATCCCCAATACGTATAATCGCCAAAAGGCACCCAATTAAAATCCATTCGCCAACTTAACAAATCACGTTCAAAACGAAACTGTGTAAACGTAACCCCTTTTTGAACAAAATCGTATCCTGTTGAAACTCCAAATTTCCACTTGGGAGTTAAGGTTGTATTGGCAGAAATCATTACCGAATTTCCTGTAATTTTCTTTTCTCTGTTGTTATTGCCATAGGTGAGCGAATAGGCTAAGTTAATATCCCATGGCAATTCCGACTTATAAAAGCCAATGAATTCACCCTCTTCATCGTCTTCAAACTGACTTTCCCGCCTATCACTTAAATCGGCATTGGTACCAAACAAATCATCCGTTCTACCGCCATTCATGGCGCCTTGTTTATTTTCTTTATCTTTTTTATCGGTTTTGTCATTATCAAAATCGGAACTAGCTAACGAAAAATTCATCGTCATATTAGCGCTTGTCATTCGGAAAAGACTTCCGCCATTATCGATATTCCATTTCTCCATACGTCTACCATTGTTATCAATCGAGTACGGATCGAGGGTAGTTCCAAAATTAACATTTACTTTTTGCTTAAAAAATTGTGTTCCACCACTAATTCGCATAGGTGCCCAACGCAATGAATCGGCCGCCATATCATAACTCGTCGATAAATTTAAGTTGTTTAACAACATTATTTTTTTGGCTTCGGTTTTTGTAGAATCTCTATCGGTCACTTTTGCTTCAAAAGTATTACTCAAACTAAATCCAACATTATTTGAGTAATTATTTGCTGGTTGCCCAAAAACACCTCCTTCAAATCGGGTGTACTCTTTTATCATGGTACCGCTTCCATCAGCATCATAAGTGTCGTAATACTTGCTGAAACTTGGCGCATAACTATGGGAAATAGAAGGGCGCATCACGTGACGAATAGCCTGTATTTTTTTCTTTTCTCCAAAATTAAACGTACCGTAAATGGTGGTTCCCAAACTATTTGAAATAGAGTAGGTTCTGTATGCATCAAATCCACCAACATCTGTATTTACAACTTGGTTTAATGTCGAATCGTATGATTTATTAATGGTTTTAAATTGCCATACTTCTTTATAATTAAAAGCTGTAGAAGCGCTTAAATACTTGAATACTTTAAAATTCGTGCTGACTGGAATTGAATGTTCAAATCCGGTTAAGGCTGTTTTAAACATCTCCGATTTAAAAAATAATGAATCGGTTGTTGCAATTCGGTTTTCACCTCTTAAATTGTATTGTAAATTGATGTTTTTAATGAATCCCTTTTTAATTCCGTCTTTTGGAGCCAAAGGAAATATTCTGTCAATACTAAACTGCAAAGTAGGCAATGTCATATTGATTTGTTGGGTTTGTGTATTTTGCGAATGTGTTGCCGTTACCGATAAATTGGCTTGTGGTACGGTATTGAATGTTTTAGAATACGAAATCGATGAACTTAATGTATTATTCAAATTAGAACCTACATTAACTTGATTTAAAGACTGTTGAAAATATTTACTACTTCCTAAGTTTACCGAAGCAGAAAACCTTGAATTCGGATTGGATTTTGCGTCTTTGGTATGCGACCACTGAATGTTGTAAATTTTTGTTTTGGAATAATCTGGAAAACCTCGTTCGCTATTGATTAAATCTTCATAACGAAAATTGATTATACCATTATATTTATAGCGCTTTGCATAATGCGATTCGAAACGAAAACCATAACTTCCATTGGTGTAATAATCGCCCAAAACTGCCAAATCATAATTGTCGCTTAAAGCAAAATAATAGCCTCCATTTTGCAACGTATAGCCTCGTTGATTGGTGTAATTGTAATTCGGAATAATAACTCCTGACACACTTTTTTCTGTAATTGGAAAAAATGCAAAAGGTAATATAACAGGAGTAGGGACATCATAAATGTACATTTCTGTTAAACCTACAACTACTTTTTTACCTGGCACTAATTTACCTCTGCTCACTAAAAAGTAATACTCCGGATCTTCAATATTGTTGGATGTGGTAATTTTGGCATTTCGCATAAAATACACCGAATCGTTTTCTTTCTTAGTGACTTC
>JAZKGN010000080.1:0-2091 GCA_040385945.1 Bacteroidota bacterium | reverse complement strand
TGCAGAGCAATCGGATGTTTTTATAGAAAAAATCGTTTCAGATGTTTTTTACGTTTCCAAAGAAAGTACGCCAGTAAGCAACGAATCAGAAAAGCAAAACTTTGAAGACCTGGTTACTAAAGGTATCAAAGCTATTGAAAATAAAGAATTTCAAAAAGTCGTGCTTTCTCGTAAGGAAACGATGGCAATGACGGATTTGGATATTGAACAGGTGATGAGCAGTTTGCATTTTAATTATTCTAATGCGTTTCACTATTGTTTTTACCATCCCAAAATCGGAATGTGGATAGGAGCAACGCCAGAGCAATTCTTACAAGTTGAAAATGATCAAGTAAAAACGGTTGCCTTAGCAGGAACACAATTGTTTTCAGAATCCCTTTCGTGGGAAAATAAAGAAAAGGAAGAGCAGCAATTTGTCACCGATTTTATTGTTGAAAGTCTGAATTTGTATGCTCAAAATACTTCGGTTTCTCAACCCTATACGTTCAAAGCCGGAACGATTGCTCATATTAAAAGTGATATTTCAGCAAATTTAAATTCGAAGAATGATTTCGGAAAATTGATTCATTTATTGCATCCAACGCCAGCAGTTTGTGGCTTGCCTAAAGATGCGGCGAAGCAATTTATTATCGAAAATGAAAATTACAATCGAAAATTCTACACCGGTTTTTTGGGCGAATTGAATATTGATTTTCGCACGTTTAAAAAAGAAAACTCCGATTTGTTTGTCAATTTAAGATGCATGGAAATCGAAAATAATTTGGCTACCATTTATGTTGGTTGCGGCATTACCAAAGATAGCATTCCCGAAAAGGAATATATTGAAACGGTAAACAAAACGATGACAATGAGAAAAGTCGTAAATTTGACACCAGATCTTTAGGTCGAAAAAATTAAAACTTCACAAAATGAAATTAGATATTTTAGCTTTTGGCGCGCATCCAGATGATGTCGAATTGGGTTGTAGTGGCACTATTGCCAAAGAAATTTCACTCGGGAAAAAAGTCGGAATTATCGATTTAACCCGAGGCGAATTAGGCACTCGTGGTTCGGCTGAAATTAGAGATAATGAAGCAGCAAAAGCAGCGAAAATACTAGGTGTTAGCGCTCGTGAGAATTTGAACATGCGCGACGGTTTTTTTATCAATGACGAACAACATCAATTGGAAATTATTAAAATGATACGCAAATACCGTCCAGAAATTGTATTGTGCAATGCTGTTGATGACCGTCATATTGATCATCCAAAAGGAAGTCAGTTGGTTTCAGATGCTTGTTTTTTATCGGGTTTACGCCGAATAGAAACCGAATTAGATAATGAAAATCAAGAAGCTTGGCGTCCGAAAGTAGTGTACCATTACATTCAATGGAAAAATAGCACGCCCGATTTTGTGGTCGATATTAGTGATTTTATCGAAATTAAAATACAGTCAATATTGGCGTACGATTCCCAATTTTACAATCCGAATACCAAAGAACCCGAAACGCCAATTGCAACTAAAAATTTTTTAGACAGTGTGAAATACAGAGCACAAGATTTGGGCAGAATCATTGCAACCGAATACGCTGAAGGTTTTACTGTAGAAAGGTATTTGGCTGTCAATAGCTTAAGTGATTTGATATAATTTTTTAATTTTTTTCTTTGTAAAATAAAACTTTTGCAATACATTTGCACTCGTTAAAATGGTGGTTGTAGCTCAGCTGGTTAGAGTATTGGTTTGTGGTGCCGAGGGTCGCCGGTTCGAACCCGGTCAGCCACCCAAGATAACTTAAAAGCTTCCAACATCGTTGGGAGCTTTTTTAATTTAGCCTTATTATGAAAAAAATAATTCTTTTGTTAGTGTTGTTTCCGTTGCTATCGTTTGCTCAGATTGAAAGAACAATCAAGTTGAAAGTGGCTGTCATGCAGAATTTTTCCGAAAAAGGTGATGCAGAAGGCGAAACGCTTTTTTGGCAGACAAAAGGAAAAATCACGTACGGAATTGTCAATTATACCGAAGCACAAAATCCAATCTTCAAGGAGCTTTTCATTAATCAGTACAAAGAATTATTGGCGCTTTTCAAAAAGATGAATAAAACGGAAAGTGAAGC
>JAZKGN010000079.1:0-16866 GCA_040385945.1 Bacteroidota bacterium | reverse complement strand
CTTTCACTATTTCTAAAAATGAGGTTTGGGAAATAAAGTATGCTAATGGTACTTCGACTGATTTTTTTACAGCAGCCGAAAAATCAAGATCGCTAGAGGACATTAAAAATCATGTTGTTGAAATGATTAATAAATATGGTTATGAAGAAGATTCTGATAATCAAAAATACCTTGCGACTTTTGAAAACGATTATCTTCGACTTGCCATCATGAAAAAGGACAAAGTTAAAAGCAAAGGGTTTTTATTTGACTTTTCAAACGTTTTTCAATTTCATCCAGTTTCCGAAAGAGGAAAAGTTATTGCTTACATCAACATTTATGTTTCCTTTCTTGACAATCCAAAAACGATGAAATGGGCAAAGCAAAAACTCATCATGAGAGTTCACGGTCATTCTGAAGCCTATGATATTATGCGTTCACTTCAATACTTGAATCGAATGTTACTCAATCAAAGAAAACCATAAATTTTACGTCCTTCTTCTATTAGATTTTTATGTTGCAGCAAACAAGCTTTTATAATTTTGTCTGTAATAATAAATTAAAAACAAATTTCCAGCAAAAACGAGTATTCCAAGAGGTAAATAATCGGGTGTCATATTAATATTTATGAGCAAAATATTAAGTGTTACTGGAAGAATAATGATACTGGCTAATGTCACATATCGACCTGATAAAAAGGCCAATCCACAAATCAATTCTAAACCTTTGGCTAGTGGCATTAAGTAGTGTGAAGCAATCATTCCTACTTGAAAAGCCTTAAAATCACCTGTCACTTCTGTTTCTGGTGCTTTTTTTAAGAAAAACATAACCGAAGCATAGATAAACAATACACCCAATAGGGTCCTAACAATAATTGCTGCTATTTTCATATGTTTGATTTTTAATTAGTTACTCAAAGTTATTATAAAATATCTATTGATGCTACTAATCGCAAATAAATTTTACAAAAAAACAGTACTGTTGTTCTTTATCTAATTTATAAATTCATTTCTGAAACAAAATCCGAACAATACTTTTTAATCATTTGTCGAACATTGCGAAAAGCATTCAAAATTTCATCTTCTGTGCCAGTCGCTTTGGCTGGATCAGGAAAATTGTAATGCAAGCGAACCGCTTTTGTTGGGAAAAAAGGACAGTTTTCTTTCGCATTATCACAAACAGTAATGACATAATCAAACGGAATATCAAAATACTCGTCGATGTTATTGGAAGTATGCTGCGAAATATCAATTCCGTCTTCTTTCATTATAGCAATAGCACGTAAATTCACACCGTGAGTTTCAACTCCAGCCGAATATATTTTTACCTTTTTAGCATCTGTAAAATGTTCCAAATAACCATGTGCAATTTGACTTCTGCAACTATTGCCAGTGCAAAGAACTAGGATATTTATCATACCAATAACCAAATTAAATTAATGATAGTAAATTTTGCGTCAAAGCCCCAAATAAGTTGCAAAACAGTAATCGAAGTAGTAATTATTATGGGTTTTTTATATTTTATGATAAATGTTTTCATCTTAACAACAATTTGAATCTGCTCCACAACACGCTGTTTCTTTTTGTTTGTTCTCGCCAATTACAACTTTCATTTTATCGGCAGGAATACCACAATTGTCTTTGGCTAAACAATTGGTAGCTTTCGATATCAATTGAAAATGAATACCGTCAAAATCCAAACTAAATTTGCCAATGGTATCTTTCATTTGATATTCGACTTCGATTTCTAAATTGGGAATTTGTAATTTTTCTTGCGATAATTCGATAATGTGCAATAGCTTTTCAGGATGCAAACGGTGATTGTAATCGTTGGCTTCCCAAAGTTGAAAATTGGCTACTTCTTCTAGGCGAACTGTTCCGCCACAATCGATAAAATGCTTGGTTACTTTACCTATTTCGGTAACGTGAAAATGCGTTGGAACCAAATCGCCATTAGGCAATTGAAATGCTATAATAGAAAGGTTTTGCAATTGATTTTTGATTTCTGATAGTTTCATGTGATCGATTTTTAGATTATTGACTTCTTAAACTCTTAGATTTTAACAACATTTATTTTTTAGCTTTTGGGAAATTCCACCAAAATACTGCTCGATTTTAACCAGCGTTTCTGGATTTAGGCAATAACAAATGGCTGTTCCTTCAATACTTCCTTTGATGATGTTGGCGTTTTTCAACTCCTTTAAATGTTGTGAAACTGTGGGTTGTGCCAAGGGCAATTCGTTTACAATATCACCACAAATACATGTATCAACTGTTAGCAGATAATCAACAATAGCTATTCTAGCAGGATGAGACAACGCTTTGAATAAGGTTGCGATTTCGTTGTGTTCAGTTGAAAAAGAATCCGATTTTGATGCTCCCATTTTTTTATATAATTATTATATTGCAATATTACGATAATACAATATTTAAAACCAAAAAAAATATGTTAAATTTTGAATGAATTCCTAAATCTAAAAATTCCAAATGCTAATTATTTTTTTAATACATTTGAATTCTCAAAAACCAAATACAAAATGGCTTCAATTACATTAGGCGGAAATCCAATAAACACCAATGGTGAGTTACCAAAAGTGGGAACAAAAGCACCTTCATTTGAATTAGTAAAAACCGATTTAAGCAAAGTTTCTTTAGCTGATTTTGCAGGAAGTAAATTGGTGTTGAATATTTTTCCGAGTATCGATACCGGAACTTGTGCTGCATCTGTACGTCATTTCAACCAAAGTGCAAGTGCTTTAAACAATACCAAAGTGCTTTGTATTTCAAGAGATTTACCATTTGCTCAAAAACGTTTTTGTGGCGCAGAAGGATTGGAAAATGTGATTAATTTATCCGATTTCAATTCGGGTAAATTCGGAAAAGACTATGGTTTGGAAATGGTTGACGGAGCTTTGGCTGGATTGCATTCGAGAGTGGTAATTGTTGTCGATGAAAACGGACAAATTACCTATGCCGAACAAGTTCCTGAAATTGCAGACGAGCCTAACTATGATGCTGCTTTAGCCGCTTTATAAATCGATTATGGAATTTGAAACTGACAAATCATTCTTTACCGGCCGATTAAAAAGTATGGGATTTGCACTAAGAGGTGCGTTCAAATTACTTACTACAGAACATAGCGTTATGGTGCAAACTACTATCGCTATTTTACTTATTGTTGCTGGTTTTTACTTTGATATTTCTAGAGAAGAATGGATGTTTCAAACGTTAGCCATTGGATTGGTTTTGGGTATTGAAGGCGTGAATACAGCTGTTGAAAAAGTAGCCGATTTCATCCATCCCGAATTCCATGAAAAAATTGGATTCATTAAAGATATTGCTGCTGGTGCTGTGTTTTTCGCAGCCATGACAGCTATTGCTGTTGGGTGTCTTATTTACATTCCGAAACTATAATTGTTAATTTCTTGAGTATGGCAAAATCAGAAAAAAAAGACTCTAGCACTAGCGAACAGACAAAACAATCGTCTAAAAATAGTGCGAAACCTGCTGAGGAAAAAAAGCCTTGGAAGTTTAAAAAACAATACAAAGTCTTATTGGGTTGTTTGTTTGTCTTATTTTCTATAGGATTACTGCTTGCTTTTATTTCGTTCTTCATTCACGGTCAAGCCGATCAGAGTGTTGTAAATCAAATTGGTAATCGCAACGAAACGGCTAACAATTGGCTCGGAAAAGTAGGAGCTTATTTGGCAGATTTCTTTATTTATAGAGGATTTGGAGCAGCTTCATTTTTGTTTGTGAAACTTTTCTTTTTAACGGGTGCCTTTTTAGTTTTGGATTTACCGCTTAAGAAATTAAAATCCACTTGGTTTTGGGATTTGTTTGCGATTATCATTATTGCGATACTTTTCGGATTTTTCGCCACGTCACTTCCTGAGTTAGGCGGAACCATTGGCTACGAAATGAATTTATTCTTTCAAGATTTTATTGGTAAACCCGGAACCTTATTGGTTCTAGTTGCTGGAATCATTGTATATCTTTTGTTTAAAATTAAAATCTCTCCCGAAAGTATCAAAACCTTTTTTGAGAAAAAGAAAAAAGACATTGTAGCTGATTTGGATGAAATGAAAGCCACTTCTTCAGATAGTGCTTACAATTTAGAAGAGTATGCAGTAGACGAAAACGAAGTTATAGAAGAAGATGAGCCTGTTTCACCTGTCTCTCAATTTGAAATCAATAAAGATGCTTTAAAACCAACCATTTCAAGTTATTCTGAAATCGAATTGGAGCCAACATTAAAAACAGAGCCTGCTCCTACTCCAACATTACAAGTCACTCAACCTGAAATTATAAAAACAAACGATGACGCTTTTGTCATCGAAAGAGCACTTGATGAAGATACTGTTGAAGAAAATTTAGCTGCAAAAATTGTAGCCGATTTTGGTGAATTCAATCCTACTTTAGAATTGTCGAATTACAAATTTCCAACCATTGACTTATTGAAAGAGTACTCGTCGGTTGGAATTACAATCAATCAAGAAGAATTAGAAGAAAACAAAAACAAAATTGTAGAAACGCTACGCAACTACAAAATCGATATTGCTCAGATAAAAGCTACTGTTGGGCCTTCAGTAACATTATATGAAATCGTACCAGAAGCCGGAATCCGAATTTCAAAAATCAAAAGTTTAGAAGACGACATCGCGCTGTCTTTAGCAGCTTTAGGTATTCGTATCATTGCACCTATTCCAGGAAAAGGAACCATTGGTATTGAAGTTCCGAATAAGAATCCGACAATGGTTCCGATGAAAACGGTTATTGCATCAGCTAAATTTCAGGAAGCTGAAATGGAATTGCCAATTGCTTTAGGAAAAACCATTTCGAATGAAACGTTTGTAGTCGATTTAGCTAAAATGCCTCACTTACTAATGGCTGGAGCGACTGGACAAGGAAAATCGGTTGGATTGAATGCTGTTTTAACTTCGCTCTTATACAAAAAACATCCCGCAGAAGTAAAGTTTGTTTTGGTCGATCCAAAGAAAGTCGAATTGACTTTATTCAATAAAATTGAAAGACATTATTTAGCAAAATTACCCGATGTTGAAGATGCAATCATCACCGATAATTCAAAGGTAATCAATACGTTAAATTCGCTTTGCGTTGAAATGGACAACCGTTATTCTTTACTTAAAGACGCCATGGTGCGTAACATTAAAGAATACAACGACAAATTCAAACAGCGAAAATTAAATCCAGAAAATGGCCACCGATTTCTACCGTACATCATATTAGTTGTCGATGAGTTTGCCGATTTGATTATGACTGCTGGTAAAGAAGTGGAAACGCCTATTGCTCGTTTGGCGCAATTGGCTCGTGCTATCGGAATTCACTTAATCATTGCCACACAACGACCTTCGGTAAATGTAATCACCGGAATGATCAAAGCCAATTTCCCAGCGCGTATCGCTTTTAGAGTAACGTCTAAGATTGATTCGAGAACGATTTTGGATACTGGTGGCGCCGATCAATTGATTGGTCGTGGTGATATGTTGTTCTCTAACGGAAATGATTTGGTTCGTGTACAATGTGCTTTTGTTGACACGCCAGAGGTAGAAAGAATAGTCGATTTTATCGGATCACAAAAAGCGTATGCCAGTGCTTATTTGCTTCCGGAGTTTGTTGGTGAAGAAAGTGGCATTAATCTTGATATAGACATTTCGGAAAGAGACAGCATGTTTAGAGAAGCCGCAGAAATTATTGTCACCGCACAACAAGGATCTGCCTCATTATTGCAAAGAAAGCTGAAATTGGGCTATAACAGAGCAGGACGATTGATTGATCAATTAGAAGCTGCAGGAATTGTGGGTCCGTTTGAAGGTAGTAAAGCAAGAAGTGTAAATATTCCGGATTTAGTTGCTCTTGACCATTTTTTTAAAAATGAACAAAATAATGACTAAAATGAAAAATTTATTTTCAATTGGATTGATGTTTTTTTTGACACTCTCTCTAAACGCTCAGGACAAAAAAGCCAAAGACCTTTTGGATGATGTTACAGCAAAAATTAAAAGCTATGATAATATTGTCATCGATTTTAAATACACACTCAACAACGTTAAAGAAAAAATCAATCAAGAAAGTAAAGGAAATGTAACCATAGATGGAAACAAATATGTTCTGAATTTTATGGGTGTGACTAAAATTTACGACGGAAAAAAAACCTACACCATAGTTCCAGAAGATGAAGAAGTCACTATTTCAAGTGTAAACGACTCCGACGAAAAAGCCATCACTCCTTCTAAAATGCTTACTTTTTTTAATTCAGGTTACAAGTATTCCTGGGACATTTCACAAGACATCAAAGGACGAAAAATCCAATATATTAAGTTAATTCCAACCAACGCAAAAGATCAAAGAAAAGAAGTATTGCTCGGAATTGACGTCCAAACCAAACACATCTACAACTTAATCGAAGTTGGTAAAAATGGCACAAAGACTACGTTGACTGTTAATTCTTTCAAAACCAATCAGCCGTTATCAAAAAATCAATTTACATTTGTTGCAAGTAAATATCCTAACTATTACCTCAATAAATTAGATTAGACTTTGTGAAAATTTTAGACAAGTATTTATTAAAATCTTTCCTGATTACATTTACCACGGTATTTGTAATCTTGTTTTTTATATTCATACTGCAAACCGTTTGGTTATTCATATCGGAATTGGCAGGGAAAGATTTGGATTTTTTCTTGATTGTCAAATTTTTACTTTTCGCGATGCCTCGTATTGTTCCAATGGTATTGCCTCTTTCTGTTTTATTGGCTTCTATAATGACGTATGGAAGTTTGGCTGAAAACTACGAATTTGCAGCCATGAAATCGGCTGGAATTTCACTGCAACGTGCTATGCGAAGTACATTTTTTTTCATCATTATCCTAAGTGTTGTTGCCTTTGTATTTGCCAATAATGTGATTCCGTATGCCGAATACAAATTCATTAATTTCAGAAGAAACATCGCACAACGAACGCCAGCAATGGCTATCGCCGAAGGACAGTTTAGCGAAGTTGGAAATTATACTATCAAAGTCGATAAAAAATCGGGAGAAAAAGGAAATATTTTAACAGATGTTATTATTCATATCAAATCCAGTTCGGGCGAAGGCAATAAAACCGTTATTAAAGCCAAAAGAGGTGAACTAATCAGCAGCGAATCTTCCAATACATTGCAATTGGTTTTGTACGATGGGTATTATTACGAAGATATAAAACCTACCAAGTTTGAAGAACGTGCTCGATTGCCTTTTGCAAAAGCAACTTTTAAAAAAGACATCATCAACATCGATTTGTCAAAATTAAATACTAATGTTGATAATGGTGAAATTGCCAATACCAATACGATGTTGAATGTTAATGAATTAAAATACACTTTAGATTCGCTAAGTACCAATTACACCAGAGATGTAAAATCATATACAGAAAATATTTACCAACGTATCTATGTGAATTCATTGTATGGAAGGTCTAATGTTACAACTACTCCTGTTTCACCTACCGAAGTCAATACCAACAATCTTCTAGAAGGAATTGACAAACTAAAACAAGGTGAAATCTTAAAAATAGCTTCTAGTACTATTGAAAGTACCAGTTTTACGATTGATAGTTCGAAGTTTGATTTAGAAGAAAAAGTAAAAAACATCAACAGCCATTGGATTGCTCTTTTCGATAAATTTGTCATTGCCTTTGCTTGTATTTTGATGTTTTTTATTGGTGCTCCATTAGGATCTATTATTCGAAAAGGAGGTTTGGGACTTCCTATAGTATTGGCAGTAGCCATTTTTATTGTATTTCACTTTATCAATACGTTTGGGAAAAAAGTAGCTCAAGAAAACGGCATAACTCCTTTTATGGGAACGTGGATGTCGTCTATGGTATTGAGTCCGCTTGCCATACTTTTAACCTATCGTGCGACCAATGATATTGGCGGAATGATAAACATGGATACGCTTCTTTCACCTGTTGTTGAGTTCTTTAAGAAAATACCTTTTCTCAGTAAAAAAGTTATCGAAAACAATTCGGAAATAACAGTTGAAAAAGTAACCAAACGCATCACTGAAAATCAAGGTACAGAACAA
Source organism: Bacteroidota bacterium (assembly GCA_040385945.1). Lineage (GTDB taxonomy): Bacteria > Bacteroidota > Bacteroidia > Flavobacteriales > Flavobacteriaceae > Flavobacterium. Next base: position 8,801 of record JAZKGN010000079.1, on the reverse strand, counting down.
CTTATAAAAACTATAAAGCGTTATAATAACATCGGATTGGTTTTTTACATCCTATCAATAGCATTGAGTGTTGTTTTGTTAAATAACTTCCAAACCACATTGGCAATAATTTTAATACCTTTGCTCGTACTTTTATATGCCACTATTTTTATAACACAAAGAAACCTGCGAAAATTAGAAAAACAAATGGACAAGTCTTTTCCTGAAGGCACTTTAGTTGCTTTCCTTTTAGGATTTCCATTGTTCTTTTTAGGTTATCTATTAACAAATATCGCTTTGAAAAAAGTGTCGCAAACTACTAAATAATACTACATCATGTCGGAATTGATCCAACTAAATACCATAGAAGAAGCTATCGAAGACATTCGTCAAGGCAAAATAATCATCGTTGTTGATGATGAAGATCGTGAAAATGAAGGCGATTTTTTAGCAGCTGCCGAAAAAGTAACTCCCGAAATGATCAACTTTATGGCAACACACGGCCGTGGATTGATTTGTGTTCCGTTGACGGAAAACCGTTGCAAAGAACTCGAATTACATGCCATGGTAAACAACAATACCGATATTATGGAAACTGCCTTTACGGTTTCTGTCGATTTAAGAGGAAACGGCGTAACTACTGGAATATCAGCATTAGACAGAGCTAAAACCGTACAAGCTTTAGTCGATCCAAATACCAAATCACATGATTTAGGTCGACCAGGTCATATTTTTCCACTTATTGCCAAGCAAGGTGGTGTACTTAGACGAACTGGTCATACAGAAGCGGCTATCGATTTTGCTCGTTTGGCCGGATTCAAATCGGCTGGCTTAATTGTAGAAATTATGAACGAAGACGGTTCGATGGCACGATTACCACAATTGGTGGATGTTGCTAAAAAGTTTGATTTGAAATTGGTTTCGATTGAACATTTAGTAGCGTACCGAATGCAACATGATAGTCTTATCGTTAAAAAAGAAGACTATGAAATTGAAACGCGTTTCGGAACCTATCGCATGCGTGCCTATTTGCAAACGACAAACAAACACATTCATATTGCACTTACAAAAGGAAGTTGGAGCACTGGTGAAGCCATTTTAACGCGAATCAATTCGACACAAATTAACAACGATATTCTCGGAACGCTTACCTACAACGCCGATAAAAAATTGGACGATATGTTTCAATTAATCAATCAAGAAGGACGTGGCGCCATTTTATTTATCAATCAGGAGATTCAATCACTCGATTTGTTAAACCGAATAAAAGAATTAAAAGTGTTGCAGGAAAAGGGAATTAAAAACGCACCTCAAATTAAAATGGACACTAAAGATTTTGGAATTGGTGCACAAATTCTTCACGATATTGACATTTCAAAAATCCGATTGATATCGAATACTCAACAAACCAAAAGAGTCGGAATGATTGGTTACGGATTGGAAATATTAGACTACGTTTCGTACTAAGAATTACTCTAAAATTTCGCAATTATAACCGTTGGAATGAAGTAGTTCAATAATTTTTATTGGATCTAAAATATTGGCTTCCACACGTAAAATGTTGTCGCAGTCTTCCAAATCAAAATTAATTTTGAAGGATGGAAATTGTTGGCTTAGTGTCGAAACAATAGCTTGACTTTGACTTTCCTCTGATACGTTTGTTTTGAAAACTTCCACCATTTTTTGCTTATTTTAATTTCAAATAATGTTGCTTATCGGCTGCATTTAATTTTTCAATGGCATAGCGAAGAGTCACTCTGGGCATTGTTGCAGCATACTTGTCTAAAAATTCAAGCAATTGGTATTTGTTTCTTTTACCCGCTTCGCGAATCCAACTACCAACTGCTTTATTGATTAAATCATGTTTATCATTAATGAGTATTTCAGCAATTTTAAAGGTATCGTCCAAATCATCTTGTCGAATAAAAAAATAAGTCGCTACAATAGCCGTTCTGCGTTCCCATACCTTTTTTGATTTCGCCAAAGTATAGAGTATCGTTCTTGGTTTATCAAATAAATAACCTCCAACTACATAAGGAGCGGCGCGATCAACCATATCCCAATTGTTAATTTGATCATGTTTTGAAAGGTAGAGTTCAAACAATTCTTTCTTTGCTTCAGCTGTCGTTTTTTTGGATCGCGCTTGAAAATCCATAATGCTAACCGCACCGATTCTGGCTTCGTAATAGTCGTTATCGAGTAACTTTTCGATTTCGCTTAATGGCATTGCAATATACTCTTTGGCAAGTTTGAAAATAGTCGCCATCTTGATACCAAAAAATTTACTTTCAACCCCTTCATAACTAAAAAAACGATGTGCATTTTTTAGTTCCGATGGATTTTGAAACGATTCAAGTTTATCCAGAAAAGTAGCAGCTGTCATTATTGATTTGCTTGATTGTTTTCGTTCGCAACTTTTAGTCTATGATATGAAAAATAAGAAGCCATCAATATTGCCAATATAATCAAAGGAAAAAAGGTCTGAAAATTAATCCCATCTACAGCACCATGACTGATTGTGGCAAAAATAAAATCGAATGCAAATCCGGCATATGCCCATTCTTTTATTCTACTCGGAATTTTCGGTACAATCAAAGCAATTACACCTAAAACTTTAAAAACAACCAATGCATTTCCGAAATACTCGGGATAGCCTAAATGTCTAATACCCTCTTTTGCCAATTCGGTTTGAGAAGTTAACGCTGGTACAACACCTTCAAATAAAAAGATGATTATCGTTGTGGTCCAAAAAATTATTTTATCCTTTTTCATTTTCTGTATATTTTTTAAAACTGTTTAAAATAGCTTGCCAACCACCTTGTTGTAATTCGATGGTGTTTTGTGTTTCTGCTTCAAAAATGCAAACAACTTCGGTTGCGTTTTCTTTACTTGTAAAAGTCAAAGCTACTTTTCTGCCGTCGTCAATTGAGTAATCGATACTTTCGTGAAGTACAATACTATCATAGGTTCCGCCAAAATCAAAACCAAAACTTCCGTCTTTGGCTTCCATGCGAGAAACAAATCTTCCACCTACTATTAAATTGTTTTCGGCTTTTGTAGTATGCCAATCATCAGAAACATTGTTCCATTTAACAATATGTTCAGGAAGTGTGTACAACTGCCACACTTTTTCTATTGGTGCGTTCACCTTTGTACTGACTGTGATTTTTGTTTTTGCTGTCATTTGTAAATTATTATTAATAGTCAAATATACTTATTCTTCTGAAATTGAACATTTTATTGCGCTTCAAAATAGTCATCCAGATTTTCCATTGCCATAGTAAAACCTTCTTTAAAGCCTAGCTGAATGACTTTTTCTAAATCGGCTAATTCCTTATACTGAATTTGAATTGACACCGTTGTTGTGTGGCTATTTTGAGCAAATGAATTCGACCAATTTGAACGCGGAAAGTCGTGATTTATATTCCCATCCTCATCACAAAAAGCATCCAATACTGAAAATTTTTTTAGTATTTCTATTGTGATGTAATCCGCTTTGCACCAATGCTCCTGCCCTTCTGGTGACACCATTGCATAGTGCCAACAACCGCCTTCTCTAAAATCCATTGATTTGGTTTTGGTCACGTAAGGCTTTGGTGCCCACCATTGTTCGAGCAATTCCGATGTTGTCCAAGCCGCCCAAACGAGGTTGATATTGGCTGCAAAATCCCTTTTCACATTGATGGTTTTGGTTTCTTTGTTTATGGTAAAGTCCATGGATAAATTAGGTCTCATTTTTATAATTTTAAGAATTAATCACTACTTCAAGTCGCTCTAACATTTGAATCCAACTCGGATAAGCACCCGTCTTTTTAGCTAATGATTCAGAAACCGTTTGATACAAAGTCAATTTTGTTTTGCCTTCAAATTCGGTAAACGTAACAGTAACTTTAGTTTCTCTTGGCCAATTTTCGTCCATTCCCTTCGATTTTGGATCGATAGTATTTCCGTTTTCATCAGCAATTGCAATCGAATATACAATTTTTTCCAAATCAACAACTTCCTCATAACTACCTATACACCAACATTCACCATGAATTGGATTTGAAATACACGAATGGAATTTCCCTCCTTTTCTGATATCAATTTCTTTGAAAAGTATCGTACAACCATCTGGCGCAAACCATTGCAATAGCAAATCGGGATTTGTCCAAGCTTTAAAAACTAAGGCTCGAGGTGCGTTAAAAATATGTTCGATTGTTACCTGAACGTCTTCTGCATGTTGTTCTTTGACTTTCATGATGCGTTATTATTTTTGAAGTTGTATAAATAAATTGTCCAATTTTGTAAATCCTTCGTTCATTCCGCCTTCCATACCCGAATTTATCATTCCGTCTCTGTCTTCCACCGATTTAAAAACCGAATGAACATGCAAACGAGTTCGGTCATTTGGTAACGCTTCAAGTGTAAGAAATTCTAGCGAAACGTGTCCTCGTTCTGGCAATCCTTCAAACTCAAAGGTTCTGATAATTCGTTCGGGAGCAGCAACTTCGTGAATCACACCGTTGAATCCGAACGACATTCCACTGCCATTACAATCGGCGTGAATAAATCGATAAGAACCATGTGTTTTGCTATCAAACTTTTCAATTTCCATGGTTAAGCTGGTTGGCCCAAGCCATTGTAGTAACATTTCCTCTTCGTTAAAAGCTCTAAAAACCAGTTCTCTTGGAGCGTCGAATTCTCTTTCTATAAAAAACTCTTGTTTGCCTGGTTCGGCTGTAATTTTAGTTGGATTTTTCATTGGATTAGGCATTTTTTAATGTTTCAATATCAAATTTTGTCATCTTTAAAAAGGCTTGTATAACGCGATGCCCTTTTTGAGGATCGGACATAAGTTCGCCTAAAATGGTTGGAACTACTTGCCACGATACGCCATACTTGTCTTTTAACCAACCGCACATACTTTCTTCTCCTCCATCGGCAATGAGTTTGTACCAATAGTGATCTATTTCTTCTTGATTTTCACACGGAATTACAAAAGAAACTGCCTCGTTGAATTTAAATTTCGGACCACCATTTAAGCCCATAAATTGTGCACCGTTCAAATCAAAGTAAGTGACCATTGGTGAATCGCTGTTGATTTTTGAATTTGGAAAAATCGAACAGTAAAATACTGCTGCTGCTGTGGCTTGACCGTCAAACCACAAGCATGGATAAATTTGCTTTGCCATTTTTAATTTAGTTTTATGTTATTTTTTTTGATTGCATGTCGATTAAAAGATTGTCCAATCTATCAAATCGTTGTTCCCATAATTGTCTGAAATTCTCAATCCAGTCGGCTACCTCTTTCATTTTTGTTGGATTAAAGTGATAATAAATTTCTCTTCCCGATTGCTTCTGACCTACCAATTCACATTCGGTCAATATTTTGATGTGCTTGGATACGGCTTGTCGGCTCGTATCAAAATGTTCTGCCAGTGCATTTGGTGTCATTGCTTGCACTGCAATCAACCCTAATATTGCTCTTCGAGTTGGATCGGCAATTGCTTGAAATACGTCCCTTCTTATTTCCATCTTGTTTATGTATTTGCTATCATCTGGTTGCAAATATAAATGCAATCATTTAGTTGCGCAACTATTTTTATAATTATTTTTGTTTATTTTTATTATCATCGCTTAACACACCTATTTTATTGACTTGCTGATAAAATTTATAATTAAATAAATCAGAATATATTTATAAATCTAATTTCATTTGATTTACAATTCAAAAAATATCCTTACTATTGAAATCCTAAAACAGCTCAAATGGCACTAAATACAACCAAAATAAAACGTTTTTTTCAATTACTAAAACAATCCCTAAAAGGAGAAAGTCATGATTATACGCAAGGAAGTGTAAAAACCGCCATCGTATTGCTTTCGATACCAATGATCTTAGAATTAAGTTTGGAATCGATTTTTGCTGTAGTCGACATCTATTTTGTTGGTCATTTACCAAATGCCGATGTAGCTGTTGCCACCGTAGGGTTAACCGAAGCAGTGATTTCGTTGGTATATACGTTAGGCATTGGTTTAAGTGTCGGAATTACAGCAATTGTAGCGAGAAGAGTTGGTGAAAAGAATTTTATAGAAGCGTCTAAAGCAGGCGCTCAAGCCATATCTGTTTCTTTATTAATTGCTATTTTAATTGGCAGTTTGGGATTTTATTTTGCTTCCGATATTTTAGCGCTAATGGGTGCCAAACAAGAAGTAATCAACGAAGGAACTCCTTTTGCGAAAATTATTTTTGCTAGCAGTCCATCTATTATTTTACTCTTTTTGATTAACGGAATTTTCAGAGGAGCTGGTGATGCCGCGATGGCGATGCGAAGTTTGTGGATTGCTAGTATCATCAACATCTTTTTGTGTCCGCTTTTGATTTATGGATACGGTCCGTTTCCAGAATTGGGTTTAACCGGTGCTGCTGTGGCAACTGCCATTGGAAGAACCACAGGTGTTCTGTATCAATGCTATCATTTGTTCCGATTGAACAGAACCATTAAGATTTTAAAAGCCTATTTTCAACCCAATTTTGAAATCATAAAATCGCTTTTGGCAATTTCAACTCCTGCCATGTTTCAGTTTTTTATTCAAAGTGGAAGTTGGATTATTCTAACCTATATTGTTTCTATAACTGGAAGTACCGATGCTAGTGCTGGTTATCAAATTGCCATACGAAACGTAGTCTTTTTTATATTACCAGCTTGGGGATTGAGCAATGCTGCTGCCACTTTAGTGGGACAAAATTTAGGTGCAAAACAACCCGAAAGAGCTGAACAAAGCGTATTGTTAACCACAAAATACAATGTTATTTTTATGGGATTAGTTACTTTGTTGTTTGTTGCTTTCTCCAAAACCATTGTTGGATTTTACACCGAAGATGAAATCATTTTAGCTTACGGTAGTCAAGCATTGCAAATCATTGGAATGGGATATGTTTTCTACGGAATCGGAATGGTGATGATACAATCGTTAAACGGAGCTGGTGATACTAAAACACCAACGTGGATCAACATACTTTGCTTTTGGATTATTCAAGTGCCTTTAGCTTGGTTGTTGGCCATCTATTTTGATTTTGGACCAATTGGCGCTTTTATCGCCATACCAGCAGCAGAAACTGTTTTGGCAGCATTAGCCTATTATTATTTCAAAAAAGGAAAGTGGAAAACGGTTACTGTATAAACAAAATAAACCCTTGCAATTATTAAATTATAAGGGTTTATTTTTTGTTTTTGGTATGAATTAAATATGCACACCACCTGCGACTTCAATGCGTTGTGCATTGATCCATTTGGCATCATCACTACAAAGGAAAGCTACGACAGAACCAATATCATCAGGTTGCCCTACTCTTCCTAAAGCTGTACTATTAGCAATCAAATCGTTCAGGTCTTTATTGTCACGAACAGCACCACCACCAAAATCGGTTGCAATAGCTCCAGGTGCCACCGAATTGAATCGGATTTTTCTAGCTCCAAATTCTAATGCTTGATAACGAGTTAGTGAATCGATGGCTGCTTTCATAATCGCATATACACCATAACCATTGTAACTGAATCGTGCTAAGCCTGATGAAATATTCACCACACTACTTCCATCTTGCAACAATGGCAATAATTTTTGAGTAAGAAAAACAGGCGCTTTAAGATGAATATTTACCATACTATCAAATTGCTCCAAAGAAGTTTCTGCTAGAGAAGCATGAGTTCCAACTCCAGCATTATTTACTAAAGCTGTAATTGTGTCGGTTTGAAATTCGTTTTTAAGTGTTGCAGAAAGATTACTTACAAATGAATCAAAAGAACCTGCATCAGCCACATCCAATTGTAATGCATGTGCTTTTTTACCACTGCTTTTGATTTGGTTCACCACTTCTTGTGCTGAAGCACTTTGACTTTGATAGGTAATTACAACATCAAATCCTTTTTTTGCTAATTGCAGAGCCATGTCTTTGCCAAGTCCACGACTACCACCAGTTACCAAGGCAACTTTGTTTACTGTGTTTGTCATTTTTTATTGAATTTTATTACAGTACAAAATTGCAAACTTAACAGCTACTAACCGTTGCGATATTCAAAGTGTTATTTGCAAAATTCAAACAATCACTCTCTAAACACCAAAGGAGAAACTTGTGTTTGTTTTTTAAAGAAATTGGAAAAGTGAGCCACTTCATCAAATCCAAGACTAAAGGCAATTTCCGACACATTCCAATCGGTTTGTCGCAACAAAATTTTAGCTTCTTGTGTAATGCGGCTTGTAATAATTTCGGTGGTGGTTTTACCGGTAATTTCCTTCAAAACTTTATTTAAATGATTGACATGTACACGCAAATTTTCGGCATACTCTTTAGCTGTTCTAAGTTGTAAGACTTGATTGACCGATTCTATAGGAAACTGGCGTTCGAGCAATTCGATAAAAAGTGTTGAAATTCGAGACGCCGCATTATGAGTTTGTTCAAACCCTTCAATGGGTTTAAGTTTCTGACCCGTATGAATCAATTCGACTACATAGTTGCGTATCAAATCGTATTTATAAGTATAATCCGATTTGATTTCATTGTTCATTTTTAAAAAAATCTGTTCAATTTCATCGTATTGTTGATCATTAATTTGATATATGAAATCACCTTTGACATTGAAAATCGGAAGACTATCTATATTCAAAGCCGTTTTTGATTTGTGCATAAAATCGGCTGTAAACACACAAAAGTAACCCGACTGATTGTTGTCTTGTGGCGTGTAGCGATAGGGTGTTTTAGGAGAAGCAAACAAGACCCCTTTTTGCGTAATCTCTATTTCTTTATCAGCAAATTCTACTAAATTGTGTCCGTTGATGAG
>JAZKGN010000078.1:0-26409 GCA_040385945.1 Bacteroidota bacterium | reverse complement strand
TTTGGGATTGTTGAGTTTGTTTTTATAAATTAATCAAACACACTTTCATCAATCATAAAACTATTCAAAAACGCCACCGAATTCACAATGTCGTAATGCAAAATCCGATCTTCTTTTACAAACGGAACTTCTGCTCTGTACGATTTTAAAAACAATTCAATAAAATCACTTGATTGTAAAGGTCTTCTAAATTCAATCGCTTGAGAAGCATTCATTAACTCGATAGCCAAAATTCGCTCAACATTCTCCATGATTTTCAAACATTTCGTCGCAGCATTTGCGCCCATACTTACGTGATCTTCTTGTCCGTTACTCGAAACAATACTATCTACACTGGCTGGAGTGGCTAATTGTTTGTTCTGACTGGCAATGCTGGCAGCTGTGTATTGCGGAATCATAAAACCCGAATTCAATCCAGGATTATCCACTAAAAATGCTGGTAAACCACGCAAACCAGAAATCAATTGATACGTTCTTCTTTCTGAAATACTTCCCAATTCCGACAAGGCTATTCCGAGAAAATCTAAAGCTAATGCTAAAGGTTGTCCGTGAAAATTTCCACCTGAAATGATGACATCACTTTCTATAAAAATATTTGGATTATCGGTAACCGAATTGATTTCGGTTTTAAAGACTTTTTTTACATAATCGATGGTGTCTTTGGATGCACCATGCACTTGTGGAATACATCGAAACGAATACGGATCTTGAACATGTTCTTTTTTCTGAGCAATAATCTGACTTCCTGCAAGCAATTGTTGCATTCTGTTTGCTGTTACAATTTGTCCTTTGTGCGGACGAATGTAATGTATCAATTCGTCAAAAGGTTCAATTCTGCCATCAAATCCTTCCAAGGAAATTGCCGAAATCAAATCCGACAAATACGAATATTTCATCGCTTTTAAAAGTACATAACATCCGTAAGCACTCATAAACTGCGTGCCGTTCAACAATGCCAATCCTTCTTTAGATTGTAAAACAATGGGTTGCCATTGGAATTTTTTCATCACTTCGGACGCATGAACCGTTTTGCCTTCAAAAGAAACTTCACCCTCACCTAAAAGTGGTAATGATAAATGGGCTAACGGAGCCAAATCGCCACTAGCTCCTAGCGAACCTTGAGTGTAAATTATTGGAAGTACGTCATTGTTATAAAAAGCTACTAAGCGTTCTACCGTTTGCAATTGAACACCCGAATGTCCGTAACTCAGTGACTGAATTTTCAACAATAACATGATTTTCACAATCTCGTTCGGAACCAAATCTCCTGTGCCACAAGCATGCGATTTTACTAAGTTTTCCTGTAGTTGTGATAAGTTTTCATTGGATATTTTTACATTACACAACGAACCAAAACCAGTATTGATACCATAAATTGGATCGCCATCATTCGCCATTTTTTTATCTAAATAATCACGACATTTTTGAATATTTACTTTGGCTTCTTCCGATAAAGCGATGGTTTTGTTTTGTGAAATTATTTCTTGTAAGGTCTCTAAATGCAAGACTTCCGAACTGATGTAATGTATTGTTTCCATTGAATGGTTGAAATTTGAGCTCAAAATTCCGTAAACAAATGTTAAAAAACAACTATTTTAACGTCTTATTTATTGAGAATTCTATAAAATATAGTTGGGAATACTCCCAAGATAGAAAAAAAATAAAATCATTATCGTTGTAAAATTGTGATATTCACAAAAATACCTTCTAAATTTTTTTGGTAAGTAAAATATACTACATTTGGATTGTATGCAAAACAAAACAAACACATCAGTTTCTCTAAACACAACCAAATCATTGGCTGTGACGTTTGTTAGCACTACAACAACTACAACTACAACCCCGTTTGGGGTATAATTTTCACATATAATCCCTTCTATATGTTCTTTCGAAAGAGAGAAAAAAATCTTGGTATTCAATTAAAACTCACAAAATGATCGTATTAAAATTTGGCGGCACCTCAGTAGCCAATGCACAAAATATTAAATTGGTTATCGACATCGTTAATCAAAAAGCAAAGCACAACAAACTTGCTGTAGTCGTTTCGGCTTTAAGTGGCGTAACCGATATGTTAATCAATGCTTCACAAAAAGCAGCTTCAAAAGACGAAACGTATAAAAACAGCATTGAAGAAATCAAGCAAAAGCACTTTGATGCAATTGCTGATTTAGTCGATAGTGCCAATCAAAATCAGCTATTGATTAAAATAAACAGTCAAATAAACCAATTGCAAACTTTATTGGATGGCTGTTTTTTATTGGGTGAATTGTCAAACCGAACATCGGATGCAATTGCTTGTTTTGGCGAATTATTGTCGTCGCAAATTATAGCTACTGCTTTACAGCAAACCATTCCGAATAGTGCTTTTAAAGACAGTCGCGAGATTATAAAAACCAATGCCAATTTCGGAAAAGCTGTAGTTGATTTTGATTTGACCAATACAATGATTGCTGAGTATTTCTCTATTAATAAATCGCAAGTGGTATTATTACCCGGATTTATTGCTTCTTCAGAAGATGGTAACACCACTACGCTAGGTCGTGGCGGATCCGATTATACAGCAGCTATCATTGCCAATGGTGTGAATGCTGAATCACTTGAAATTTGGACGGATGTTAATGGTATGTTTACAGCCAATCCGAAAATCGTAAAACAAGCCCAACCTATCGAAACCATTTCGTATCAAGAAGCGATGGAATTGTCGCATTTCGGAGCCAAAGTCTTGTATCCACCAACCATTCAACCTGTTTTAAAAGCAAGCATCCCAATTTGGATTAAAAATACTTTTGAACCTGAAGCTAACGGAACGCTCATTTCAAATGCGCCAGATGCAAATGCCAATCCGATAAAAGGAATTTCACATATTGACGGAATTGCTTTACTTACATTGGAAGGTTCCGGAATGATTGGTGTTGCTGGTTCATCCAAGCGTTTGTTTGAAGTGCTTTCACAACACAGTATCAATGTGATTTTTATCACACAGGCTTCTTCTGAGCACTCTATTTGCATCGGAATTCAAAATCAAGATGCCGATAAAGCAAAAGCGGCCATTGACAAAACCTTTGAATTGGAAATCAGCCAAAATAAAATCGACCCTTGTATTGTAGAAAAAGACCTTTGCATTGTTGCATTGGTGGGCGAAAGCATGAAAAACCATCAAGGATTAAGTGGCAAAATGTTTAGTACTTTAGGGAAGAATAATGTCAACATTAGAGCGATTGCACAAGGTGCTTCTGAAAGAAACATTTCGGTTGTTATCAACGAAAAAGATGTAAAAAAAGCACTGAATACTTTACACGAGCGATTTTTTGAAGACAATACCAAACAGCTGAATTTGTTTGTTATGGGCGTTGGAAATGTAGGTGAAAAATTCATCGACCAAATCAACCAACAAAAGAAATTTTTAAAAGAAAATCTTAAAATAAATTTGCGTGTTATTGCCTTATCCAATTCGCGTAAAATGTTTTTTGATGAAGAAGGCATGTCACTAAAAGAATGGAAATCGGCATTAGACAATGGTGAAACGGCCAATGTAACCGATTTTATCGCACGTGCTACAGCACTCAATTTACGCAACAGTATTTTTGTGGACATCACTGCCAATGGAGACATTGCAGGAATTTACGATCAATTTTTAAAACAAAATATTGCTGTAGTAACGTGTAATAAAATAGCTTGTTCTTCGCAATATGACAATTATAAAAACCTGAAAAACCTGTCTAGAAAATACAACGCTCCGTTTCTTTTCGAAACAAATGTTGGAGCAGGTTTGCCAATCATTGATACTTTAAAACACTTAATTGCTTCTGGAGATAAAATCAACCGAATCAATGCTGTTTTGTCTGGGAGTTTAAACTTTATTTTTAACAATTTTAGCGAATCGTACAATTTTCACGATGTAGTAAAAGAAGCTGGCGTACAAGGCTTTACAGAACCCGATCCGAAAATTGATTTAAGTGGTGTGGATGTGGCGCGTAAGATATTAATTCTCATTCGTGAAAGTGGTTATCAAATGGAAATTGAAGATATCGAGAACAACTCCTTCCTTCCAACAGAATGCATGAATACGACGAATAACGACGATTTTTTCAAATCATTAACCCAACACGCTTCTCATTTTGAAAAACTCTTATCCGAAGCAAAAGCTAAAAACAGCAGGTTAAAATTTGTAGCCTCTTTTGAAAATGGTAAAGCCAGTGTTGGATTACAATTTATTCCATCCGACAGTCCGTTTTACAATCTAGAAGGAAAAGACAATATCGTGCAATTCTACACTGACAGGTATGTTGACCAGCCTTTGTTAATAAAAGGTGCTGGTGCTGGAGCAGCCGTTACGGCATCTGGTATTTTTGCCGACGTAATCCGAATTGGAAATGTATAATTAAGTTACTCAGCAACTCTAAAAATGAACGAAATAAAAATATTTTGCCCAGCAACCATAGCCAATCTCAATTGCGGATTTGACGTTATGGGACTGTGTTTGGAAGCTATTGGTGATGAAATGATTATTCGAAAAGGAGCAGAGAAAGGCATCCGAATTACCAAAATTACTGGTGCCGATTTGCCGTTGGAAGCCGAAAAAAACGTAGCTGGAGTAGCTGCTTTAGCATTACTTCAAAAGATGACTATTGATCACGGATTCGAAATTGAAATCCACAAGAAAATAAAAGCAGGAAGTGGTATCGGAAGTTCGTCTGCTAGTGCTGCTGGAGCAGTTTTCGGAATCAACGAATTACTCGGAAAACCTTTCACCAAACACGAATTGGTCGATTTTGCTATGAAAGGCGAAGTCATTGCCAGCGGAAGTGAGCATGCTGATAACGTGGCTCCTTGCCTATTGGGCGGATTTACTTTGGTACGTGGTTACAATCCGTTAGAAGTAATCCGAATTGATAGTCCGAGTCAGCTATACGCCGTGGTTTTACATCCACATATCGAAGTCAAAACTTCCGATTCAAGAGCAGTATTACATCCCATGATTTCCTTAAAATCGGCCATTGCTCAATGGGGAAATGTTGGTGGATTAGTTGCAGGTTTGTATACCAATGATTACGGATTAATTGGACGTTCGTTGCAAGATGTTATTGTCGAACCGTTGCGAAAGCATTTAATTCCGAATTTTGATGAAGTAAAAAATGCAGCGCTACAAAACGGAGCATTAGGTGCTGGAATTTCTGGTGCCGGACCTTCTATTTTTGCGTTATGCAAAGGAGAAGAAACTGCCCAAAAAATCGCCAATGCAATGACACAAAGTTATGAAAATATCGGAATTGCATTTGACATTCATGTTTCGATGATTAACCCAGAAGGAGTGAAAGAAATTAAAAGTTAAAAATCCGCGTAAATCTGCGTTTTTGCGATAGCAAATCCGTGTTATCCGCGTTCCATTTAGATGAAAATTATGAACTACTACAGCCTAAACAATAAACCCAACATCGTTTCCTTTCAAGAAGCCGTTATTCAAGGATTGGCTTCCGATAAAGGCTTGTTTTTTCCTGAAACAATTACGCCATTACCAAAATCATTTTTTGATAGTATTGCAAATTTAACTCATGAAGAAATTGCTTTTGAAGCCATCAAGCAGTTTGTAGGAAATGAAATTCCAGAAACCGAATTGAAGCAAATTCTAAAAGAAACATTATCATTTGATTTCCCATTAGTAAAGGTCGATGATAACATCTATTCTTTAGAATTATTTCACGGGCCAACCATGGCTTTTAAAGATGTTGGCGCACGATTCATGTCGAGATGTCTGGCGTATTTCAATAGAAATGACGATAAAAAAGTAACAGTTTTAGTAGCTACTTCTGGCGATACAGGTGGCGCTGTCGCAAGTGGCTTTTTAGGAGTTAAAGGTGTTGATGTGGTGATTCTGTATCCCTCTGGAAAAGTCAGTGATATTCAAGAACGACAACTCACTACATTGGGTCAAAATATTCAAGCACTTGAAGTCGATGGCGTTTTTGACGATTGCCAAGACATGGTGAAAAAAGCTTTTCTAGACGCTGATTTGAAAGACAAGAATCTAACATCAGCCAACTCTATCAACATTGCACGTTGGTTGCCACAAATGTTTTACTTTTTCTTTGCTTATAAGGAGTTGAAAAAATATAACAAACCATTAGTTATATCGTGTCCGAGTGGGAATTTTGGTAATATCTGTGCAGGCGTGATAGCCAAAAAAATGGGTTTACCTATCGCTCATTTTGTTGCTGCTACGAATGCCAACGATACAGTTCCGCAGTTTTTACAAAAAGGAATTTATGAAGCGAAGCCTTCTGTAGCAACGATTTCAAATGCTATGGATGTAGGTAATCCGAGTAATTTCATTCGGATTCAAGAAATGTACAATAACGATTTAAAAGCCTTCGAAAAAGACTTTACTTCCTACAGTTTTACAGACGAAGAAACCCTTTTTGAAATGAAGAACATTTTCACCAATAGTGGCTATATTGCCGAACCTCACGGTGCTGTTGGTTATTTGGGATTAAAATTAGAGATGCAGAATTTTCAAAATGGTATTGGTGTTTTTCTAGAAACAGCGCATCCAATTAAGTTTTTAGACATTGTAGAACCTGCTTTGCAGCTAAAATTACCCATTCCGAAACAAATTGAAAGTGTTTTGAATAAGGAAAAAATTAGTCATAAAATCAGCAATTACGAGCAATTGAAAGCTTTTTTAAATCGATAATGCTTTTTCTTTAAGACAATCAAACTCTTTTAGAGTAGAAAACAATTTAAAACGTTGGATAATATGCTATTTACAGCCTATTATCCAACGTTTTTTTACATACTTATCAAAATTAGCAACTAATTGCTGAAAAATCGAAATTAATTAATGATTCCACCTTTTTTATAAAAATCCCAACGTTTTTTTTACTATAATTGTTAAAATAAAAGTTTTTTATGAAAGAAGAACATTTCAAATGGTATTCACCCAATTTAAACCGAGAAATCGATATGCTTGTTTTTGGACATGCAGGTTATCCGGTCATTTTATTTCCAACCTCAATGGGAAGTTACCACGAAAATAAAGACCAAGGGCTTATTGAAAGTGCCCGTTGGTATATCGAACAAGGTTTAATTCAGATTTTTTGTCCTGGAAGCATTGATAAAGATAGTTTTTACAACAAAAAAATCCATCCCGTTCACCGCATTCAAAATCATACCTGGTATGATAAAATGATTTGCCACGAAATTGTAGAAAAAGTCAGACACAATACGCCAGCCGGAAAAGTCGCGATGGCAGGTTGTAGTTTTGGAGGATATCATGCATTAAATTTTGCCTTTCGACATCCAGGTTATGTAGGACATATTTTTTCGATGGGAGGTTCTTTTTCTATTACTAGTTTTCTAGACGGACATTGGGATGACGATGTATTTTATAACAGTCCCGAAGTTTATATTCAAGGTTTACAAGATTATGAAATTTGGAATATGGATATTGTTTTGGGTACTTCCAATTGGGATATTTGTTTTGAAGGTAATTTACGACTCAGTAAAATATTAGCGCAAAGAGATGTTCCGCATTGGTTGGATATCCGTAAAGATAAAAAACACGACTGGCCCGCTTGGAAAGAAATGTTTCCGCATTATTTGTCACGAATTAAGTTCAATAAATAAAACAACATAACTAATGAAAAAAATAGGTATTTTATTTGGAATGGAAGATACTTTTCCAAAAGCATTTATAGACAGAGTGAACTCAAAAAATGAAAAAGGAATCATTGCCGAAGCCGTTTCTATTGACAAAGTAGTTCAAAATAAAGATGGAGAATATGCTGTAATTATTGATCGTATTTCGCAAGATGTTCCTTTTTACCGTGCATATTTAAAAAACGCAGCTCTTACTGGAACCAACGTAATCAATAATCCGTTTTGGTGGAGTGCTGATGATAAATTTTTCAACAACTCTTTGGCGGACACATTGGGCGTTCCGCTGCCTAATACCGTGATTTTACCTTCCGCCGAACACCCCACAGATACCACAGCAAAATCATTTAGAAACCTGAAATATCCAATGGATTGGGAAGGCATTTTTGATTATATCGGATTTCCAGCGTATATGAAACCGTATGCTGGTGGCGGTTGGAAAAGTGTGTATCGATTGGAAAACAAAGAAGAGTTTTGGGAAAAACACCGTGAAACAGGACAACTCGTTATGATGTTGCAAGAAGAAATTGTTTTTACAGAATATTTCCGAGTGTATTGCCTTGGCAGAAAAGACGTTCACATTATGCAATACGAACCTCGAAATCCGCATCATTTGCGTTATGTGATTGACGGACCACCAACTGATAAAAAAATGTTAGCTACTGTAAAAGACTACACATTACGACTTTGCAACGGTTTGGGTTATGATTTCAATACCGTTGAATTTGCTGTGCGTGATGGGATTCCGTATGCAATTGATTTCGGAAATCCGGCTCCCGACGCCGAACTTACTTCTGTTGGTGCAGAAAACTTCGAATGGGTTGTTGAACACGCTGCAAAAATGGCAATTGCAGCTGCCAAAAAACAAAAACCAGGACAAATGAACTTGACTTGGGGAACGTTTATAAAAGACGCAGCGAAATAATTACGACATACCCTAGCCCAGATTGCAGCCGACATCCTTTTTTAAGGATTGGCCTGAGCGTTAGCGAAGGCATATCATTAAAAAAGATAAAGGCGAAAAGCTGGATTAGCTTCCAATAAAAAGTATCATGAAAAAATTACCCATATTCACCCTTGGTGTAGAAGAAGAATATCAAATTATAGATCCACAAACGCGTGATTTGCGTTCGCATTTGTCTAAAATTGTTGACGGAGCCAAAGTTATTTTAAACGAGCAGGTGAAAGCAGAAATGCACCAATCGGTGGTGGAAGTCGGAACCAATATTTGCCAAAGTGTATCCGATGCAAGCAAGGAAATTCGTTTTTTGCGCAGTAAAATTGTAGAACTAGCCGACAAACAAGGTTTGGTTGTAGGTGGTGCTGGAACGCATCCGTTTTCGCGTTGGCAAGACCAGCCGATTACCGATGATCCGCGTTATCATACGATTGTGAATGAATTGCAAGATGCTGCGCGTTCGAATTTGATTTTCGGAATGCATTGTCATGTTGGAATTGAAAATCGCGAAGTGGGCTTGCAATTGATGAATCAGGCGTGTTATTTTTTACCACATATTTTTGCTTTGTCATCCAATTCCCCTTTTTGGGAAGGACGAAATACAGGTTACAAATCGTTTCGAACGAAAGTTTTTGATAAGTTTCCGAGAACGGGTTTGCCTGAATATTTTGACAGCGTGCAATCGTATGACAACTATTTAGAAACGTTGGTCAAAACGAATTGCATTGACAACCCGAAGAAAATTTGGTGGGATTTGCGATTGCATCCGTTTTACGATACGATTGAATTCCGTATTTGCGACATGAGTTTAACAGTTGATGAAGCCATGTGTATTGTCGCGATTATTCAGGCGATTGTAGCTAAGTTGTACCGATTGAACACATCGAATACAAGCTTTAACATGTACCGAATTGCATTGATAAAGGAAAATAAATTCCGTGCCGCACGCTACGGAATTGAAGGTCACATGATTGATTTTGGATTGCAGCAAGAAGTCGAAACTAAATGTTTGATATTGGAATTGTTAGATTTTATCGATGATGTAGTGGATGAATTGGGCAGCCGTGAACAGATTAGTTATGTGCATACCATTTTACGAGAAGGAACTGGTGCCGACAAGCAATTGGCAGTTTTTGAAAAAACAAACGATTTGACAAAAGTTGTCGATTTGATTACCAGTGAGTTTACAAAAGGTTTATAAATTGTTAATGAAATTCTTAATAACTGCTCAGTAAAAATGAACAGCACGTGGTAAAAAAGGTATCTTTGTTATACCAAATTTAAGCTCATGAACAACCAAATCCGAATTGCAATATTAGACATGTACGATGGCGAACCCAATCAGGGAATGCGCTGTATTATTGATATCATCAGCCGTTTTAATCAAATGGTTACCTTTCAGATTTTTGATGTTAGAGGAAAAAGCGAGTTTCCAAAAATTGAAAAATTCGACATTTATATTTCTACTGGTGGTCCAGGCGACCCAATAAAAGGCGATGGCAATTGGGATTTAAAATACTATGATTTTATTGACCAATTGAACGATTGGAATACCAAAAACAATCTAAAGAAACACGTTTTATTTATCTGTCATTCGTTTCAAATGGCGTGTTATCACTTTGGATTGGCTTCGATTTCGAAGCGTAAATCGACTTCGTTTGGTGTGATGACAATTCACAAAACGGAAGAAGGCATGAACGATCCTATTTTTGAAGGTTTGCAAAATCCGTTTTATGCTATCGACAGTCGCGATTACCAAGTAGTACAGCCGAAGTTGAGTATCTTTAAGAAAAAAGGCGCAAAAATCATCTCACTTGAAAAAATTAGAGATCACCGAGGCGATTACGAGCGAGCCATTATGGGTGTTCGTTTTACAGATTATTTTGTTGGTGTGCAATTCCACCCTGAAGCAGATGCAATGAGTTTCATCTCTAATCTGAAAAACAAGGAAAAGCGTGAGAAAATCATTGCTATGAAAGGCCGAACCAAGTTCAGAAATATGTTAGAGGATTTATTAGATGAAGAAAAAATCTTTAAAACCAACGAAACTATCATTCCGAACTTCTTACGCATTGCAATTAATGATTTGATTAAGAATAGAAAAGCACTTTCTAATTGATTTTTATTTGCTGTATACTGTAAAAGTATACTGTAAAATGTGATGTAGAAAATCAATTTCAATAGGCATTATACCATTTTACATTATACAATTCCCTAAAATGAATCCGAAATACAGAACACTTTTCAACGATAATTTTACAACAGAAAAATACCTAGCACTTCTTAATGATGTCAAATCAGATTTCAATTATGAAGTCACTTTTCGTATTGGTGAAACACCTTTTTTTATTCCGAATTCTTTAAAAGAGCAATTGTTAGAAGCCAGTCAAGAAGTTATAAGTTTCATTCAGAAGAAAGGATTTAACGAACTAACCAATAAAGCGTTAGAACTAAATAGAAAAGTTCCCAACGAAGACAATCACACTACTTTTTTAGCCATTGATTTTGGTATTTGTGAAGAAGAAGGCGCCATTGTTCCGAAGTTAATTGAAGTCCAAGGATTTCCATCGTTGTTTAATTTTCAGTACAATTTGGCAGAGAAATTCAGTAACCACTACCCTTTTCTATCGCACTTAACGCCTTTTTTTAATGGCCTTTCAAAAGAAGGTTATCTGCAACTTGTAGAAGAAGTGATTTGCAATCAGCATCCAAAAGAGAATGTTATTCTGTTGGAAATCGAACCTGAAAAGCAAAACACCCAAATTGACTTTATGTATTGCGAACGCGATTTAGGCATTACAACCGTTTGTGTTACCAAAGTAGTAAAACGAGGAAAACAGCTGTTTTACATAAATTCAAAAGGCAATGAAGTGCAGATCAAACGCATATACAATCGCGTGATTTTTGATGAATTGGATTTGCGTACCGATTTGAAACTCAACTTTGATTTTTCTGATGATTTGGATGTAGAATGGGCTGGTCATCCGAATTGGTTTTTCAGAATCAGTAAATTTATATTACCGTATTTGAAAGGGAAATACTTTATCGAAACGACCTTGCTTTCTGATTTAAAAGAAATTCCTTCCGATTTGGAAAATTATGTGTTGAAACCGTTGTTTTCATTCTCAGGAACAGGTGTGATATTTCATGTAAAACGCGAAGATATCGAAGCTGTAAAAGAAAAAGACCTTTACATTTTACAGAAGAAAGTCAACTACAAACCCGTAATTCAATCACCAGACGGAAAAGTAAAAGCTGAAGTTCGATTGCTTGCCGTTTGGAAAAAAGACGCTCTAGCACCAACTTTAGTCACTACGTTGGTTCGGTTGAGTCGTGGTGAAATGATAGGTGTCAAATTCAATAAAGACAAAGACTGGGTTGGCGGAACGGTTGGCTTGTTTGAGAAAGACTAATTAATGTAACTTTTTAACTGCCTCTTGCTTTGCCGATGTAGCAAAATCTTTCACCAATCGTTCAGCATAATCGTCTAATAATTCTCTTACTCTGACTTGTTTGTCGCTTTTCACAATCAGTCCAGCATGATAATCCAATGGTACTCTGAAGCACACTTCTGCGTCATTAAATCCAGACAAATCAGGATGTTGGAATTTGGAAAGTGTTAATACAATTCCAGCGAATTCTTTTTTTGCTTTAGGTAATTTGTACTCGATTCCACGTACTAAACTATCTTCAATTTTTGCCCATTCTCCCCACAAATTAATATTGGAAGCTGCTTCTACCATTTCGGCAAGATGCGCTCCTCCTACTCTTGATGCGGTTTCTAAAAAATAAATTTTACCATCTTCATTGCATTTGATAAATTCGGTATGCGTAGCGCCATGTTGCATTCCGAAGGCTTTCATGACTTGTTCGTTGGCTTTCTTAATTTCTTTATCATCAGCCGAATTGTAGGCAATGTTAGTACTTCTAAAAATACCACCACCTTGTGAAATTTCCATTGGTGTTGCTAAATATTGCGAAGTCAAACTAAACAATACTTTTCCTTGCCAATTAACTCCATCGCAATGATACACAGAGCCTGGCTTGAATTGCTCTACTAAATATTTGATTCGATTATCACCTAATTCATGTATTTTTTGCCAAAGTTCTTCTTTCGATTGCACTTTCATAATGCCCGAAGCCGAAGCTTCCGAACGTGGTTTTAAAACCCACGGAGCTGAAACCGTATCGGCAAATTGATTGATTTCATCATCATTAAACAACGCACTAAAAGCCGGAATTGCAATTCCAGCATCCTTTGCTTTCATTCGCATGGCTAATTTATCTCTGAAATACCTTCCTGTCGTTTGTCCCATTCCAGGTAAACGCAGGCTTTCGCGAAGGAAAGTAGCTTTCTCTACATCAAAATCATCCAAAGCGATAATGGCATCAATTTTTTTATGACGCATCAATCCCGCCACACCATGAAGTAAATCGTCTAAATTCCAATCGACATCTTGACCAGGCATAAAAAATATCTCATCAATATAATCAACAGCCCAAGGCTTATCACGCAATTTTTCAGAGGTAATTAAATACACGCGATTTCCTAATTTTTTCATGTTGATCATGAAATCATTTCCTTTAAAGAAATTAGAAACACAGATGTAGTTTTTGATTTGACTTTCCATACTATTGATTTTCAATAAATTTAGTAATTAAATGTACGCCATAAGCCGAAGCGTGCTTGGTTTTTGCAAATTCATCATCTACAAAAGAAACACCGGCAATATCAAGATGCGCCCATGCTTTGTGGTCTTCGGTAAAATATTCTAAAAATTTTGCTGCCGAAATGGCTCCAGCAACAGGTTTCCCTGAATAGTTTTTCACATCGGCAATTTCACTTTCAATATCCGATTTGTATGCATCCCACAACGGCAACTGCCACAAACGCTCGCCAATGGCATCACCCGATTGTTGTAATTTTTTAGATACTTCTTCATTATTGGTAAACAATGCACCGCATTCATAACCAAAAGTGCCGACGCTGCTTCCTGTTAAAGTCGCAATATCAATAACCGTATCTGGATTGAAATTTTTAATTAAATATGACAATCCATCGGCTAAAATAAGTCTGCCTTCTGCATCAGTATCTATAATTTCAATGGTACTTCCATTGTAACTTTCAATTACATCGCTTGGTACAAACGACTTTGAATCAACCGAATTCTCACATGCTGGCACAATAGCCGTTACTCGATAAGGCAATTGCAAATCGGCAATCAATTGCATCGCTCCTAAAACCGCCGCACCGCCAGCCATATCGCATTTCATGTGTACCATTCCGGCGACTTTTATATTCAATCCACCAGTATCAAACGTGATTCCTTTTCCAACCAAACCAATGTGTTTTTTTGCATTTTTAGGAACATAATCCATAATGATAAATTGCGGCTCGCGATCACTGCCTTGTCCAACAGCAAGAAACGAATGCAATCCGATTTCTTTTGATTTTTTGCGGTCGAAAACGTCGACAGAAAATCCGTATTTTTTTCCAGCATCATTTGCCCAATTGGATAAATGTTGTGGCGTTATTTTATTTGGAGGCAAGTCAACTAAATTGAATGTTTCGAGTTGAGCTTGCGCTATTTTTATTCCTTTTTCTACATCATTCTGAACATTATTGTTGGCTACAATTTGTAAAGTAAAATCATCTTTCAATAAAGAATGTGTTTCTTTTTCTTTTTTGTAATGACCTAATTTGTAAGTTCCTAATAGCAATCCAGAAATGGCAGCTTCTACCAATTCATTTGAAAATGATGTCGGAAAAACAACTGTTGCCTCTACATCAAAATAGCTACTTTGTTTGGATGAACAACGTCTGAAAATGGTTTTTATGGTTTTATAATCGGGTGATTTTCCCAATCCGAGAAACAAAAAGTGCGTGCCGTTTTTTTCAATGCTATACTGTGTATCTTTTTTTCCAGAAAACAATTTTGATGGCAATGTTACAGCGTCAAACTGTACTTCATCGTCTGTTTCAAAAGTCGGAAGTATAACTAAACTTTTCAAAGATATAAATGATTCTATATAATTAATTTTCATTTATTTGTATTTTATTAACGTGTATTTTTTATTCGTCTTTTGTACTAAAAAACAACCATTCGATTGCTTTCGGAAATTCATCACTCCAATACACTTCGTTGTGTTTTCCTTCCTTATTAATGCTTAATCTGATTTTCATTTTATCGGCAAAAACATCTTTTTTCAGCAGTCGTTTTTTAAGTTTTTGAACGTGATCAATCATTGTGGCACTTTCATCACCACCAGCATATAAATACACTCGCGTATCTTCTGTTTCTTCTATATCCAAAAAGGACAACTTAATTTTTGGCACTACCCAAAGTGATGGAGAAAATATCATCAATTTTCCAAAAACTTCGGGATACATGATACCCGAAAAAATACTCACCAAACCGCCCATCGAACTACCTCCTATTCCGGTGTGTTCGCGTTCGGTTTTGGTTCTGAAATTATCATCTACAAACGGCTTTAACGTGTCGGTTAAGAAACGAATGTACTTTTTACCTTGACCATTTCCTAAAACGGTGTTACCAACGTTGTATTCTTTAATGCGTTCTTTTTCAGCATGCTCAACTGCAATTATAATAATTTTACCGATGTTGTATTCGGCCATGACCGCCAATTTTTTATCGATTTCCCAATTGCCAAATTTGGCATTTTCATTGAATAAATTCTGCGCATCTTGCAAATACAAAACAGGATAACTTTCGGAAGATGTTTCATAATCATAAGGCAACAAAGCCCAGACACGTCTGGTTTTATTCAACTGTGGAATTTCAAACTCTTCTGAAATTAAATGCACTTTTGGTAAGAAATTTTTCTTAAAGGGTAACCAATTGTGACGCCATTTGGCAACGTGTTCTTTTATTACGCCTTTGTGTTGCTTGGAAACTCTGTTTTCAGTTCGATTCCCAAATCTATCAATCTCCACTTCACTCCAATCGCCACGAGTAAATTTGTACAAAAGCTCTTCTGGATAATCAAAATTGGGTTCAAATTTAAAATGATACAAGCCTTGTCCTACCTTTTCCATTTCAAACTTTTTATCCTGAGTTATCCATTCGTTAAAATTGCCAGAGATATATACAGGACGATCGTCATCTTCATCGGTGGTTAGTATAATATTGAGTTGTGGTTCAATAATTTCTGTTGTTTTTTCTTTTGATATCGTATTCAATTCCGAATTCATTTTATCTTACTTATGCAATTTGTGCTAAATGGTAAATATACTTTTTTGCCAATTGTTATAAAAGTTTTTTAGTTAAAGAAATACATCTTTTATCAAATACCAATAAATGACACCTTTTTATTAGAATAACACCATTTATAATTCGGCTTTTGCTAATTATTTTAATAAATTTTGAATAAATTAGCGGCTTCAAATTTTAGATGACAATCCAATGAAAAATACAGCTTTATCGCATGTTCACGAAAGTTTAGGAGCGAAAATGGTTCCGTTTGCAGGTTACAATATGCCTGTGCAATACGAAGGAGTTAATGCAGAACACGAAACTGTTCGAAATGGTGTAGGCGTTTTTGATGTTTCGCACATGGGCGAATTTTTGATTTCTGGTCCGAATGCCTTGCAATTAATTCAGAAAGTAACCTCCAACGATGCTGCAACACTTGAAATCGGTAAAGCGCAATATTCTTGTCTTCCAAACAATGAAGGCGGAATTGTAGATGATTTAATTGTTTATCAAATAAAAGACGAACAATATTTATTGGTAGTGAATGCTTCTAATATTGATAAAGATTGGAATTGGATTTCGTCTCACAATGATGTAGGTGCTGAAATGCGTAATATTTCTGAAGACTATTCGTTGCTTGCTATTCAAGGTCCAAAAGCTGTTGAAGCAATGCAGTCGTTGACATCTATCGATTTATCAGCGATTAAATACTATCATTTTGAAGTGGCCGATTTTGCCGGAATTGAACATGTTATTATTTCAGCTACTGGTTATACCGGTTCGGGTGGATTTGAAATTTATTGCAAAAATACCGAAGTAGAACAGGTTTGGAACAAGGTTTTTGAAGCTGGAGCTGCTTTCGGAATCAAGCCTGTTGGTTTGGCAGCAAGAGACACATTGCGTTTGGAAATGGGATTTTGTTTGTATGGAAACGACATCAACGATACCACTTCACCATTAGAAGCAGGTTTGGGATGGATTACAAAATTCACCAAAGAGTTTACCAATTCTGAAAATCTGAAAAAACAAAAAGAAGCTGGCGTTACCAAAAAATTAGTTGGTTTTGAATTGATCGAAAGAGGTATTCCGCGTCACGATTACGAAATTGTAGATGCTGATGGAAATAATATCGGAATCGTAACTTCGGGAACGATGGCGCCAAGTTTAGGAAAAGGCATCGGAATGGGTTATGTGAAAATCGAATTTGCTGCTGTTGATAGCGACATTTTTATCCAAATACGAAATAACAAAGTGGCTGCCAAAGTGGTGAAAATGCCGTTTTACAAAAAGGCGTAATTTGTTTTTGAAGTTGTATTGAAAGAAGTATTTTTGCAAAACTATAATAAGATTTTAGAACTACAAAGAAATGGGAAGAGCATTCGAATTTAGAAAAGGTAGAAAAATGAAACGTTGGTCAGCCATGGCTAAAGCGTTTACACGTATTGGAAAAGATATTGTAATGGCTGTGAAAGAAGGCGGTCCGAATCCGGAAGCCAACTCACGATTGCGTGCTGTTATGCAAAATGCCAAAGCGGCAAACATGCCTAAAGAAAATGTAGAACGTGCGATTAAAAAAGCAACTGATAAAGATACAGCCAATTACAAAGAAGCACTTTTTGAAGGTTATGCGCCACATGGCATTGCACTTCTGATTGAAACAGCAACTGACAATAATAATAGAACTGTTGCTAACGTTAGAAGCTATTTTAATAAATGTAATGGAACGATGGGAACGCAAGGTTCTGTTGAATTTATGTTTGATCATACGTGTAATTTCCGTATTCCGAATAGTGATGTTGACATTGAAGAAATGGAATTGGAATTTATCGATTTTGGAGCCGAAGAAATATTTGCTGATGAAGATGGCATTTTAATCTATGCTCCTTTCGGAAGTTTTGGTGCTATTCAAAAAGAATTAGAAAACAGAGGTATTGAAATTTTATCCTCTGGATTTGAACGTATTCCGCAAATTACCAAAAAATTAACCGAAGCTGAAATGGCTGACGTTGAAAAATTGATTGAAAAATTAGAAGAAGATGATGACGTGATGAACGTTTATCATACGATGGAAGAATAATTCTTCTGATTTATAACAATAAAAAAAGCCCTCTCGAAAGAAAGGGCTTTTTTATATTATTGTGTTTTTTAATGGATTACTTTTTTAGTCACTACTTCTTTTTTATCCGAAGTGATTTTTACTATCAAAACTTGATTTGCTTCGTTTAGTTTAATTTGAGTCGATGAACTATCAATAGCAGTATTCTCTGTAAGCAATCGACCTAAAACATCGTAAACCTTGACATTTTCCATAACCGTTTGTCCAGAATTTATAATCAGATTTGAATTTTGTTTATAAATAACTACTTGGTCAGAATTAAAAGAAAATTGGTTAGCATTTAATACATTTTGATACACCAATTCAAATCGGCTGTTATAAACTCCTGCTTGAGAAGTAAAGGTATAAGCTCCAACTTTAATGTTATGCAAAATCCCCAACAAATTATCCCTAAGAAAAATAGTTTGGTTTGTTAAGAAGATTCCGTCCAAATGATTTATCGAAATGGTATAAGTCGTCACTAATTCCGATTTAAAACCAAGAGCAACTACATCGGTTGCTTCAAAAGAAGGTCTGCCTTGAATACTGAATTGCTCATTGTTTATCATTGAGGTTAGTGCTGTTGGACTGTCATTAAAAAACCGTCCATCGATAGCATTGTCAACTCCTAATGTAGCATTAGGCATGTAGGCAACCAATAATTGTCCGAAAAAACCATTGGTAGTAGTAATGTCTAACCAAATTCGGCTTTTGTCATCTAATGTTCGTAAAAGAGGCACGTTGACAGCTGCAAGTCGCATTGAATTGTTAAAAATAAATTGATTGGATGTTGACTTGGCTATAAATCCTTGTCCTACTGGAATAATTGAACCTGGAACTAAATTCAGAGGGTCACCACTAGAATTTGAAGTACCTCCAGCTGTGGTATAAACCGCATACGATGAGCTAGTATTGTTGTTGGTCTTTCTCCAAAAATACAGCGCTTCTGTAATGTTATTTTGTTGCATGAAACTATCAGCATTAATTCCGGATGGATACGGATTTCCAATAGCATTGTAGGTATTTGGTGAAACCGTAAGACTTACTGTGCCATTGTTGGGTTTGCCAATAAACGATCCATTCCAAGCTTGTGGAGCGGTTGGATGATTAAATGGCATTCGAATTAACCTTGCTGATCCTGCTAAAAACGGACTCGTTGCTGGAAAAGGAACTGGAACAAATTGATCTAATGTTGGACTGTATGAATAAAATCGGTTGGTTAACGTTAAAGGCGAAAAGGCAAGTAACATTTGATTTTCAACAGAAGAAGACCACAATACATAATCCAAACGAATTAAAGGTGCTGTGGTTTTTTCTACAGTAATCACTCCTACATTTTGATCGTTTGTTGACTGTATTAAATTAGCGCCATTTTTTAATTTAAAACTAGCACCTGTTTCTACATGCAATGCGCCATTTAAAATAACGCTATGTCCAGAGAGTACCGTAATTTGTGCGTTATTTGTTACTTGCATAGTACAAGCTAACAAATTTTCAGTGGTTGTAAAATTACCTGTAAAAATCACACTTTTAAAAACTGTAGCATCGCCATTACTCCAAGAGCTCCCATCCCAAGTTGTGGAAGCAATTGTTATTGTGCATTGTGACGAATAGGCGGTATTATCTACACATCCTATTTTTTGTACTACAGCTCTAAAATAAGTAGTTGTTGTTAAATTTCCAATCGTACTACCCGACAAAGTAGTTGAATTGGATGCAATATCTATCGGATTAGCAAAAGTAGCTTCTGTAGCGCTTTGCCATTTTAAAACCTCTCCTGAAATTCCTGTAACCACTAAATCGGCTGGACTGGTTCCAGAACAAATTGATTGATCTGAAGCTACTGTTCCACCTATTGGATTGGATACAATTCCAGTTACATCTACGTTAGTTCCATAAATAGAAACCGCACCTGTTGTTGAATACAACCGACCGTGAAGTATTCCTTGATTACCCATTGATGCTGCATCATTATTTGCAATTAATGTCCCATGCATAGTTGTATACGTTGCCATGGCAATAGCACCTTCAGCAATCCAAAAAATATTGGCGGCTGTAGCTCCATTAGTTAAGATGACATTGGAACTTGCACCTGTTGTAAATGCACCTCCGAATTTAAAAATGAAAACAGACTCGGAGTTTCCTTCACCATCTAAAATAAGATTTCCAGCAATGGAACCCGCACCTCCTATAGCATATACTCCAGCTGTAATAGTTTCACCCGAGCCAAAAGCAGGAGCGTGACTTGCATTGGTTTCAGTAGTGTTAAAAAGTTCATTGTATGCTGCTATCAAATCGGTAGCTGCATTAGAAGTATGTGTGTTTGGTGTATAAATCGTTCCGTTCAGTAGTGTTGGAGTCCTGAAACCAGTAATTGCTCCCGTATTTGTTCCGATATCGCCATTGATTGTTGATGTTCCTGTATTTCCTACAGCACCTGCAACAGAAAACAATGCAAAATGAGAGGCATTTCCAAAATCGGGTACACATTGAGCAAATGTGTTGTTGGCGAAAGTACATAGCAATAACATGCAATGTACCCTACACCAAAAGGGTAGTGTTGTTTTCATTAGTAGGTTTTAAAGAATTTATTTGGAAGTAGAAACTTGGGATCGTTTCCATTTCGTGCAAATCTATACTACACAACCTCATATAAAATTTATAAAAGAGCTTATTAAAAAAAATAAAAAAAGAATAGCTTGTGAAGTACCCAAACGATTGAATTATAATTAAAGTCAAATTGCAACTCCTGTAAGAAAAACAACATAAATAGTAATTCCATTTTTAATAAAAACAAGAAAATTGTCAACTACAAACTTTATTCAAACAAAAAACTCCTAGAATTTCTAGGAGTTTTATTATCTAATAATCTAAAGACTTAATATTCTAAAAACGAAGCGCGTCTACTTAATAAATTCTATCTTCTGCACTTCTTCCGCATTAATGCTATCAAAAAAGCCTTGCTCGTTCATCCAATCGTCACTAAACACTTTACTCATATAACGAGAACCGTGATCAGGGAAAATAGCGATTACATTACTGTTTTCGTTAAACTCACCTTCTTCAGCGTATTGTCTGATGGCTTGCATTACAGCTCCAGAAGTGTAACCTACAAACAAACCTTCTTTACGCACCAATTCTCTTGTTGCGTGTGCACTTTCTTCGTCGGTAACTTTTATAAATTTGTCGATGATATCAAAATCGGTAGCGGTCGGAATTAAATTTTTCCCTAAACCTTCAATTCGGTATGGATAAATTTCGTCGTTATCGAATTCTTTGGTTTCGTGGTATTTTTTCAACACCGAACCAAAAGCATCAACACCTAAAATTCTGATATTTGGATTTTTTTCTTTTAAGAATTTTGCTGCTCCAGAAATGGTTCCACCAGTTCCGCTGCAACAAACTAAATGCGTAATTTTTCCTTGTGTTTGTTCCCAAATTTCGGGACCAGTAGTCATGTAATGCGCATCAATATTCAATTGGTTAAAATACTGATTGATGTATACAGAACCTTTAGTTTCTTCGTGCAAACGCTTGGCTACATTGTAATACGAACGCTCATCATCTGCAGTTACGTGGGCTGGACAAACATAAACTTTTGCTCCAAGACTGCGCAACATGTCAATTTTATCTTTAGACGATTTTGAACTTACTGCCAAAATACAATTGTATCCTTTGATGATACTTACCATTGCGATGCTAAATCCAGTATTTCCAGAGGTAGTTTCAATTATGGTATCACCAGGAGATAAAATTCCTTGCTTTTCAGCTTCTTCGATAATATATAATGCAATTCTGTCTTTAGTAGAATGTCCTGGATTAAAAGCTTCTACTTTAGCATAAAAATTACCTTGTAGATTTTCAGTGATTTTGTTCAGTTTGATAATAGGAGTATTTCCTATTAATTCCAAGACATTATTGTACGCTTTTATTTCTTCTTTCATAAAAAAATAGTTAATCAAGGTAAAACATTTCGTAATTATTAACCTTAAATCCTTGCAAATTTAAACAAAAAAAATTTAATTACTTTTCAATTCGTTCTAAATCTAATAAAAAACTAAATTCTTTGGCTAATTCCTTAAGTGCTTCAAACCTTCCCGACGCTCCACCATGACCAGTTTCCATGTTGGTGTCGAGAAAAAGTAGCTTCGAATTTGTTTTTAAAACTCTTAATTTTGCCACCCATTTTGCTGGTTCCCAATACTGTACCTGAGAATCGTGTAATCCTGTCGAAACATACATGTTGGGATACTTTTGTGCCGTTACATTATCGTAAGGCGAATACGACAACATGTAGTTGTAATATTTTTTTTCGTTCGGATTTCCCCATTCATCATATTCCCCAGTAGTAAGCGGAATCGTTTCATCCAACATGGTCGTAACGACATCCACAAAAGGCACTTGAGCTATAATCCCGTTGTACAATTCGGGAGCCATATTGGCAATGGCTCCCATTAGTAAACCTCCAGCTGAACCACCTTCAGCATACATGTGTTCGTTGGATGTAAATCCTTCGGAAATTAAAAACTTTGTACAATCAATAAAGTCGGTAAAGGTGTTTTTCTTTTGGAGTAACTTTCCATCTTCGTACCAATGACGTCCTAAATCTTCTCCACCACGAACATGAGCAATTCCGAAAATAAATCCACGATCGAGTAAACTCAATACGGTTGAGCTAAAATGTGCATCGGAAGAATAGCCATACGAACCGTAAGCATTTAACAAAAACGGATTTTTACCGTCTTTTTTCAATCCTTTTTTATGGACAATTGATATCGGAATTTTGGTATTGTCTTGAGCCGTAGCCCAAATTCGTTCTTCGTGGTAATTGCTTTTATCGAACTTCCCTCCCATGACTTCCATTTCTTTTAAAACGGTTTTGGATTTGGTTCGCATGTTGAAATCGATTACCGAAGCTGGCGTTGTCATTGACTGATACGCATAACGTAAAATCTCAGTATCAAAATCGACGTTAGAAGTTGTGCTACAAGTATACGTTTCTATTTCAAAAGGCAAATAGTATTCCTCGCCTTCCCATGGCATAATACGAATTTTATTCAAACCATTAGAACGTTCGGAAACGACTAAATAATTTTTAAAAATATCGATGTCTTCTAGCAAAACATCTTCGTTGTGCGGAATCAAATCGACCCAATTTTCTTTCGACGTTTTGTTTTCCGTCGTTTTCATAAGTTTGAAGTTTTCGGCTTTATCCTTGTTGGTAAGGATGTAAAAATGATCTTCAAAATGTGAAATCGAATATTCCAATCCGCGGGTTCTTTTTTGAAAAATTGTAAATTTTCCGTCAGGAGTAGCAGCTGAAAGTATTTGATACTCGTTGGTCATTGTACTGTCAGAACCAATGATTAAGTATTTTTTCGATTTGGATTTGTAAATATGAACGTTGTACGTTTCGTCTTTTTCGTGATACACGAGTGTGTCATTTTTTGAATCGACGCCTAATTTATGTTTGTACACTTTATCAGAACGAAGCGTTACTTCATCTTTTTTGGTGTAAAAAATAGTGGCATTATCGTTTGCCCAAGTGGCACCACCAGTTGTGTTTTCTATCTTAGTTGCTAAAATTTCGCCTGTTTCTAAATTTTTAAATTGAATCGTATATTGCCTTCTCGAAACCAAGTCAACACCAAAAGCAGCCCATTTGTTATCATCGCTCACACTCAATCCACCCAATTGAAAATATGAATGTCCTTCTGCCATTTGGTTGCAATCAAACATGATTTCTTCGTTGGCATCCAAAGAACCTTTTTTTCTGGAATAGATGGGATAATCTTTGCCCGTTTCATAACGAGTGATGTAATAATAGCCATTGTATAAATACGGCACCGAAGTGTCGTCTTCCTTAATTCGGGCTTTCATTTCATCAAACAATATTTTTTGAAAGGATTTGGTATGTGCGGTTGCTTCGTTATAATAAGCGTTTTCCTGATTGAGATAATCGATGACTTCTGGATTTTCGCGATCGTTCAACCAATAGTAATCATCAATTCGGATGTGTTTGTGTTTTTCTAAAGTATGTGGTATTTTTTTTGCTACTGGCGGAAGCGTATTTTGTTGCATTTTAGGTTTCTTATTTTGAGTATTAAAATTTTTGAAGAGTTTCTCTTACATAATCGTGCATCACTTCTTTGTAATCCAAATGCGTCACAATACGCAGTTTTCCTTGTCCCATCGAACTGATATGAATGCCTTTTTGTTTTAATTTTTCTATGGTTTCTTTTTCGTTCAAATTGGGTTTGATGTTGAAGATTAAGATATTAGTTTCAATAGGTTCTACTTTTTCAATCCACGATAAACTTTGCAATACAGCACCTAATTCCTTTGCACGACGGTGATCGTCTTCCAAACGGTTGATGTTGTGTTTTAGTGCATATATTCCGGCTGCCGCTAAATAACCCGACTGACGTAAGTTACCGCCAAATATTTTTCGAATGCGAACCGCACGTTTTATTGTTTCTGCATCGCCAACCAAAACCGAACCAATTGGTGCTCCCAATCCTTTGGAAAAACAAACGGAAATTGTGTCGAACAATTCACCAAACTGCTTTGGATGTTGTTTTTTTGCTACAAGTGCATTCCATAATCGTGCGCCATCTAAGTGGTATTTTAAATTATTTTCGGTACAAACTTCTTTTATTTTTTGCAGTTCTGCTAAATCATAACATGCTCCGCCTCCTTTGTTGGTGGTATTTTCGACACAAACCAATTTCGATAAAGGCGCGTGATAAAACTCGGGATCATTTATTCCTTCTTTTACTTGTTGGGCTGTTATCATTCCGCGATGTCCATCGAGTAGATTAAAGTTCACACCACTATTTGCTGAGGCTCCACCCGATTCGTACAAATGCACATGCGACCATTTATCGCAAATAATTTGATCGCCTGGATTGGTGTGTAATTTTATGGCGGTTTGATTGGCCATGGTTCCGGTTGGGAAAAACAAGGCAGCTTCCATTCCGAATAAATCGGCTACGATGGCTTCAAATTCGTTTACTGTTGGATCTTGTTTGAATACGTCGTCCCCTACTTTGGCGTTGAACATGAACTGTAACATTTCGTTACTTGGCTTGGTTACGGTATCGCTGATTAAATTTATTTCCATATAATGAATAGATGTGCTATTTTTGCTGATGCCTAGCCCCGATTGAAACGGAAATCCTTTTTGAGATTCTTATCGAAAAAAGATTGCAGTGTAAAGCGGGAATAGCTTCAAATAATAAAACACAAAACTACATTAATTTATGACAAATACCGAACAAATTAAAGGTATTGTAGAGCGTCTTGGTGCGTTGAGGAGGTATCTTTGACATTGATGCCAAGCTTATCGAAATAACCAACGAAGAAGAAAAAACCTTTGCGCCCGACTTTTGGAACAACGCTCGTGAAGCCGAAATACTCGTTCGAAATCTTCGCTCGAAGAAAAAATGGGTAGAAGATTTTGAAAAAGGAAACGCTTTGGCGGAAGAACTTCAAATTACGTATGAATTTTTTAAAGATGGCGATGCCACCGAAGAAGAGCTCGATACTCAATATGAATTGACCAACAATCATGTGGAGGATTTGGAGTTTCGAAACATGCTTTCGGATGAAGGTGATAATTTGAGTGCTGTGCTTCAAATTACTGCTGGTGCTGGTGGGACAGAAAGTTGCGATTGGGCGTCGATGCTGATGCGAATGTATATGATGTGGGCCGAAAAACAAAAGTATAAAATTAAAGAACTGAACTTTCAGGAAGGTGAAGTTGCCGGAATTAAAACGGTGACACTCGAAATTGAAGGTGATTTTGCGTTTGGATATCTTAAAGGTGAAAACGGTGTGCATCGATTGGTGCGTATTTCGCCTTTTGATAGTAATGCGAAGCGACATACGTCTTTTGCCTCGGTGTATGTGTATCCTTTGGTGGATGATACGATTGAGATTGATATTAATCCAGCCGATATTGAAATCATTACCTCGCGTTCGAGTGGTGCTGGTGGACAGAATGTAAACAAGGTAGAAACCAAAGTGCAATTGTTTCACAAACCAACTGGAATACAAATTCAGTGTTCAGAAACGCGTTCGCAACAAGACAACCGACAACGCGCAATGCAAATGTTGAAATCGCAATTGTATGAAATCGAACTAAAAAAACAAATGGCACAACGCGCCGATATTGAAGCCGGAAAAATGAAAATTGAATGGGGTTCGCAAATTCGGAATTACGTAATGCAACCTTATAAATTAGTTAAAGATGTCCGTACCGGAAAAGAAACCAGCGATGTTGATGGTGTTATGAATGGTAACATCGATGCGTTTTTGAAAGCGTATTTAATGATGATGGGACAGAAGGAAGAAAATTAATTGATAATTAACAATTGATAATTCATAATTTAAACCTATATTTGCATCGAGGATTCCGAAAGGAAGTTACACCTCACCACAATAGTCGATCGCTCCAGATCGACTTTTGTATTTTATAGCACTTCCTT